>NZ_SADD01000019.1 GCF_004005565.1 Lujinxingia sediminis
GTTCCGCGTTTTGTTCTGTCAAGATGTTTTTCGAAGTTTTTTCAAGTTTCTAAACTTTCGAAATCCATGTCGACGTTGCTCGCTGCGGCCCGTGTTGGCGTCGCGTTGAGCGGAGGCGGTTTCTACGTTGCTGCCTCCGACTCGTCAAGATGTTTTTCGAAGTTTTTTTTCAAGTTTCTAAACTTTCGAAATTCATGTTGACGCTGCTCGCTGCGGCCCGTGTTGGCGTCGCGTTGAGCGGAGGCGGTTTCTACGTTGTTGCTTTCGCCTCGTCAAGGATGTTTTTGCATCCTTTTTTCCTTTCGATGTTGAGCCGCGTTGGCGGCCCTCGTCGTCGGGAGGCGCTTTATGGGCGATGGCGCGGATTCGGTCAAGGTGTTTTGTGATTTATTTTCCCATCGAAGGCCCAAACCACCGCAACCCCTTGAAATCAAACGATAATACCATTCACGCTTCATTTTCTGAGAACACGATCGCGACGATCGCAGCGCTTCGGAGCGCGATCGCGGGCGATTCGGGGTGATCGGGCGGAGAGTTTCACCGCGGTGCGAGCCTCCGAGCGTGTATCGACCTACACAGCGGAGTTCGCTCCTTATATACAGAGGTTCGATTCAGTGACGCGTCGCCCGGAGCGACGCCCTCTTTTCTTAAGGACGATCGATGCGCATCATTGCCGGCTCTGCTCGCGGCCGTAAACTTGCCAGCCTGCCTACAGACGCGATCCGCCCCACAAGCGATCGCATCCGCGAGTCGCTCTTCTCGATCCTGGGTGATGTTCGTGATCTGGTGGTCGTCGATGGATTCGCTGGCAGTGGCGCGCTGGGCCTGGAGGCGATCAGCCGAGGTGCCAGTCGCGCCTACTTCTTTGATCGCTCCGGCCGTTCCACCGCGCTGATCAAAGAAAACGCACAACGGACCCGAGCTGGGCGGCGAGCGATCATAGAACGGTGCACCTTTAACCAGGGGCTGGAGGAGCATCTCGGTGATGAGACACCGGATCTCTGGTTTATCGATCCTCCCTACCACACCACCCTGGCGCATAAGGCGCTGGAGAAGATGGCGACCAGTCCCCGGGTCACCGCTGGTGCCCTTGTGGTCTGGGAGTCCGATATCGATGAGGCCGTTCCCCACACGCCGGCGTTCGCGTTGGAAGACGAGCGCATCTACGGTCGCACTCGCATCCAGCTTCTTCGCCGGCGCGAGGATCGCGATGACGCCACCGGGGTGACGCCCGTCGATCGCCCTGAGGACGCAACGCGCTGACGCCCCTGCAGCAGCCCCGCAGTTGCTGCGAGCACGCATTTCCCTTAATCATCAGTCTTTACGACCACGCCGCCGCAGGCGGTCCCGAGCGAAACCAAGGAAGTCATCTATGCCGCGAAAGGCGATCTATCCGGGAAGTTTTGATCCTCTGACCTACGGTCATATCAGCATCATCGAGCGCGGGCTTAAGATCTTCGATGAGGTGCTCGTCGGGATTGCGATCAACATCCGCAAAACGCCCCTCTTTAGCAGCGAGGAGCGCATCGAGTTGATTCGCCGGTCTTTTCCGAACGAGACCCGGCTCAAGATCGAAACCTTTGAGGGCCTGCTGGTCGATTACGCCGCACAACGAGGTTGCGAGGTGATCGTACGAGGTCTGCGGGCGGTAAGCGATTTTGAGTACGAGTTGCAGATGGCCAACATGAACCGCAAGCTCAACGATGAGATCGAGACCGTCTTTCTGATGACCGAGGAGTCGCATTTCTATGTGAGCTCCGGGCTGGTCAAAGAGGTTGCGCGCTTCGGGGGCTCAGTGCGTGAGCAGGTGCCGCCGCATGTGCAGGAAGCCCTCAAGGCGAAGTTTGCGCAGAGCTGATCGGATGGCTGGCGATGGCCGGGTCGTGCCGATGTTGTCAATGAAACTGTAGCCCTGCGGGGCTTCCCACCTTATGAAGGAAAAATCGTGATCAAACTCAGCCATCGAATCGGGCAGGTGGAGCCCTCGCCTACGCTCGCGATCACCGCGCGCGCCAAAGAGCTCAAAGCACAGGGCATGGATATCGTCAGTTTTGGTGCCGGTGAACCCGACTTCGACACACCGCAACTCGTGGTGGATGCGGCCGTGGAGGCGCTTCACAGCGGGAAGACGCGCTACACGCCGGCCTCCGGGCTGATGGAGCTTCGCCAGGCAATCGCCACAAGCTATGCCAGCCGCGGTCGCGAGATTGCTGCCAACCAGGTGATCGTCACCGTCGGTGGTAAACAGGCCCTCTACAATGCCACCCAGGTGATCTTCGATGAGGGCGATCGCGTCTTAATTCCGGCGCCTTACTGGGTGAGTTATCCGGCGATGCTGCGCCTGGCCGGTGCCGAGCCTGCGATCATCGACACCCGCGCCGAAGATGACTTCAAGCTCACGGCCTCAAGCCTTCGCGCCGCACTCGAAGCCGCGCCCTGCCGCGGGTTGATCCTCTGCTCGCCATCCAACCCCACCGGGGCGACCTACTCCGCTGATGAGCTGCGCGAGCTGGCCGCCGTGCTCAAGGACTTCCCTGACGTCGTGGTCTTCTACGACGCGATGTACGACGAGCTCTATTACGAGGGTGAGATCGCGCCCGATCTTGTGGCTTCGGCCCCGGAGCTTGAGGAGCGAGTGATCACCTTTAACGGGTTCAGCAAAACCTACGCGATGACCGGCTGGCGCCTGGGCTATGCGATCGGTCCGGTGGAGGTGATCGCGGCGATGGGAACCCTGCAGAGCCAGTCGACGTCCAACGCCACCTCCTTTGCGCAGTACGGTGCGCTGGCGGCCTTTGAACTCGACGCGGCGGTGCTGACCGAGCGGCGCGAGGCCTTTGCAAAACGCCGCGATCTCATCGTGGGCATGCTGCGCGCCATCGACGGGGTGGTATGCCCCGAGCCCACCGGCGCGTTCTATGCCTTCCCGGACTTCTCGGCCTACATCGGAGAGGGAGAGGGCAAGTTCGCCGACGATCTCGCGCTGACGCAGTATCTTCTGGAGGAGGCCCAGGTCGCGGTGGTTCCCGGCTCGGCCTTCGGCTACCCGGGCGGATTGCGGCTGAGCTATGCGACCAGCGAGGCGCTAATCGAAGAAGGCGTCCGGCGCATGCACCAGGCACTTCAACGCTACTCCAGCTGAAGAAAGAGCGGAGATGTGAACGCATAAAAAAGCCGCGCCCCTTCCGGGACGCGGCTTTTTTATGCGCTATGTTCAAGCACGCTTAGATCGTGCAGGACTCCGGCACCGTGTCGAGCACGCCGTTGCGGCATTCCAGAGCCACACCGCACTCCGGACAGGGGTTGCCGGGGCAGAAGCTGACCACCGGGAGCGCCTGACACAGGCCGGTCTGCTCGTTGCAGGTGTAGTTGACGTCCTGCCCGTTGGGGTCTTTGGCGTTGCTGGGGCAGTCCGAGGTGCTCGTGCAGGTGAAGACGTCCGGCTCACCGCTGCAGTTGTTATCAATGCCGTCGCAGACCTCAGCCTTACCCGGGTTGATGTCGGGGTTGGTGTCGTCGCAGTCCTCCTGGGGGAACTGGCAGTTGCGGCGGTCGGTGTCGGGAGCTCCGTAGCCGTCTTCATCCTCATCGATGCAGGGGAAGTCGGGGGTGACGCCGCGCGCCGCGCAGACATTGTCGGTGTTGCAGACAAAACGCGGGGTCAGGCAGTCCTCATCGCTCTCGCAGTAGAAGACGCCCTCTTCGGAGGCATCAAAAGCCACCGAGCAGGCCGCGGCGTAAAGGGTCAGCGCCAGAAGAGCCAGCGCGGAGAGTAGAAGGCGAAGTCGCATGATCGTCCTCAATCTGAAGTCACGCGGGCGCTCAGGCCCGCAGACGTCGCAAAAAGTCGCGAAACCTTAGAAGCGCAGCCGCGCGCCCACACCCACGCCCTCAGGGCTGAAACTGGGGCTGAGGCGCACCGCGCGGTACCAGGGCTGGTCGTCCTGGCCCACGGCCAGCTCTTCGGCATCGTCGCCGTCGAGCACAAAGAGCAACACGCTGGTCACCGCCAACCCGCCCGAGAGCACATAGAAGACGTTGGCCGAGAGCGCATCACTCTCAATGTCGCGCTGCAGGCGCTGGGCCTCGCGCTGGGTCAGATCGATGTAGGTGCCGTCTTCGTTGCGGGCATACTGCTCGATCTCGGCCAGGCCATCGTCGACCTTAAGACCGAAGAAGATGCCCGTACCCAGACTCACCGCCGAAAGACCGGCGGTGGCAAAGGCCATGATGCGACGCACATCGACATCGCGCTCCACAAAACCGGGATCTTCGGGGCGGCGATCGCGCACGCCGAAGACGTCATTGACGCCGGCCTGCACCGCGTCGAGCACCGCCGAGAAGGAGCTCAGATCGGAGTTGGTGTGGTAGTTCAAGAAGAGGCGATCGCGCACATCGAAGTAGTCGATGTTCAACGTGTAGCCTCCCCCGGTGCGGCTGACGCGCGCCTGAACGATGCGATCGACCTGGGCGGCGCGGCCCACGTTGGCCAGACAGAGCGACTCGGCCGAGCAGTACTCCGGGTCGCGGTCTTCGATCGCCGGCAGAAGATCGGCGTCACCAAAGACGGCGATGTTGGGGATGGTGCTCACCGCCTCACGTAGCGCATCCTGGAGCGCCTCACGATCGCCTGAGCTCAGCCCGGAGAGCGGCACCGCGAGCACCCCCACCGCAGGCGCGTTGGTGCCGGCCGGGGTCTCCTCCAACTCCTGGACGTCTTCCACATCGAAGGTCATGCCATCTTCATCAATAGGCTCGACGTCTTCTTCATCGAAGGTCATGCCCTGAGCCAGGGCGGTGGCCGGCAGCAAAGCCAGAGCCAGTGCCAGGGCGATAAGAGCCGCGGCGAGCTGGCGAGACAGGATTCTCATGGAGCGCTCTCTGCTTCGAGATAACTTCAGCGGGGTTCTGCCAGCCTCCAAAAAGCTCAACAAAGGACGGCTGACGTATCGACAGGCCGATTCAACCCTTACAAAGCGTGGCGCGTGGATACCTCGCCATCTCCTCGCCGGGCCGATCCGACTACCTCTGGGAGTAGCATAGCCCGGCGAAGGGGCGCAACAAAATGCCCGCAACCCGATCGAAGTGCTTGCCCCGCGACGCGGTTGCCCCATAGCCTGCGCCCGATTATAACCGCCCAGCTCGAAACACCGCGCCTAACCCCGGAGACGAGGATGTCCGTAAGACCGGACCGCACAGCGGGGGATCCCGACGAGAAGGCCCACCGCAACGCCTCGGCTGAGACCGACCAGGCTCTGCTTCCTCACGATCTTCCCGTTCTTGAGGAGGGGCTTGCAGAAGCCTCCGAGGTGGAGCTCAGCGAGGAGGCTCGCGAAAGCCGGCTGCAGCTGGCCGAGCAGCTCTCGCGCCGCCCGATGTCCTCGGCGATGCTGGAGCGCCTGGGCCGCTGGCTGGGCTTTTTAGGCCGCCTGCTCTTTGCCCACGTGCTTTTTGAGCGCCGGGGCATCGACCAGCTGCGCGAGTGCGCCGAGCGCGGCACTGTGGTCTACACGATGCAGACCCACAGCCGGCTGGACTACTTCTATTTTAACTACGCCTTTTTGAAGCATGAGCTGCCGCGGGCGCGCTTTGCCAACGACCTGATCGTGCGACCGTTTCGCGCACTCTGGGAGCGGGTGGTCAGCTTCGTGACGCGACGCCGGATTGAGGGGCCGCGCAAGATGGAGGCGTTGATCCTGCGCGATGAGGCGACCTTCCTCTTCTTGCAACGCCCCCGCCAGAAAGAGCGCGATCGGGTGGCCTACAGCCAGCCCTACCTCTACCGCTTGATTCAGACCCAACGCCGCCAGGATACGCCGATCTTTGTGGTGCCGCTGTGCCTCTTCTGGGAAAAACGTCCGGAGCCGCGGCGCGCAAGTCTGCTTGATGAGCTTTTTGGCACGGTGCAGTCGCCCGGTTTTGTGCGAAAGCTGGTCAACTACGTGCAGACCTTCTGGCAGACCTTTTTTAAGTTCGGCCAGCCCATGGTGCAGGTCTCCGGCGCCATCAACCTCAAGGAGTTTTTGCGCGAGTATCCCGGGGCGGATTCCTCCGATGCATCCGAGCTTCTAAGGGCACGCCTCGAAGAGCAGATCCGTCAGGAGAGCCACGTCATCCTCGGCCCCACCGCCTCGCCGCGCGAGCAGGTCGGGCGGGAGGTGCTCGCCAGGCCCGAACTCGTAGAGGCGATGCGCGAGCACGCCGAGAAAAGCGGCGAAGATGAGATCAGCGTGCGCCGCAAAGCTCAAAAGCTCTTCGATGAGATCGCCGCCGATCCCAGCCTGCTGATGATCAAGATCTTCAGCGCGACCTTAAGTCTGGTCTGGTATCGCATCTACGACGGCCTGGAGGTCGATGAGCCCGGCCTGGAGCGGGTGCGCGAGCAGGCCAAGACCAGCTCCATTGTGCTCGTGCCCAGCCATAAGAGCCACATCGACTACCTGGTCTTGAGCTACGTCTTCTACCATTACGGGCTGATGACCCCGCATATCGCCGCCGGCGTGAACCTGAGCTTCTGGCCTCTGGGCCCGCTCTTTCGGCGCGCGGGGGCCTTCTTCATTCGACGCTCCTTTAAAGGCGAAGATCTCTACCCGGTGGTCTTTCGCGAGTACTTGATCCGCGTGCTCGAAGAGAAGTACCCGGTGGAGTTCTTCATTGAAGGCACGCGCAGCCGCACCGGCAAGCTGATCAAGCCGCGCTACGGCATGCTCGACATGATGGTGCGCGCTTTTGCCAGCGGGCGTCTCGACGCCATTAAGATCGTGCCGATCTCGGTGGGCTACGAGAAGATCATCGAGGAGCGCACCTACCGTCGCGAGCTTCTGGGCGAGGAGAAGCAGAAGGAGAGCCTGGCCGGGTTGTTGAAGACGCCGAAGTTTCTGACCAGCAAGAAGGGGCGACTCTATGTGGAGTTTGATGAGCCCATCGATCTGGCCGACTATTTTGGGCGTTTTGGCATCGATCGGCTGGAGCCCGAAGACGAAGACCTCGACGCGCTCACCGTGCGCCTGGCACACCGCATCATCTACGACATCAACCGGGTGACCACAGTCTCCCCCACCGCGCTTGTGGCCACGGTGCTGCTCAACAACCCGGATCGCGACGCGAGCATCGGGCGAGCGCGCCTGCTCCATGAGCTGGGCTTCTTGTTGCACTTTATGACGCAGCCGGGCCGACCGGTGCGCCTCTCCGGCGCGTTGCGCGAGGCGCTGGCCAGCCGCCAGGCCGCCATCGACGCACTGCGCGCAGCCCACCCGCACGACACCCCGCCGGTGAGCCTGAACTACGATGAAGACGCCGATCCCAACGATCTGGAGCGCCAGCATATCGAGTCGGCCATGGGCCGGGCGGTGGCCTCGGTGATCGATCGGGCGCTGGCGATCTTTGAGAAAGAAAAACAGGTGCGCATCACCCACCCCGGCGATCGGGCCTGCTACACACTTGCACCTCAGGCGCGCCATGAGATCGCGTATTATCGCAACACGCTGGTGCACCACTTCGTGCCCGAGGGTCTTCTGGCGTCGGCGATCGCGAGCTTCGAGTCGAACGCGATCCCGCTGGATCGCCTCATGGACCAGACCCTCTTTTTGAGCCGTCTTTTCAAATACGAGTGGATCTACGAGGAGCGCGCCGAGTTTGAGAACGTCTTTATGCGCACCCTCGACTATTTCTCGGCCTCGGGCTGGGTGAGGATCGAGGGCGCCGGCGAGGAGCGCATGGTGACGATCGCCTCCCCTCGGCCCGAGCTCGACTATCTGCGGCGGATGGTCCTGACCTTTGTGGAAGCCTACGCGCTGGTTTTCCGCCGACTTCATGAGCTTGTAGAGGCACCGGTGGAGCGCGACGCGCTCATCAAAGATGTGATCGCAACGGGGCGCGAGCAGCTGGAGCGCTCCGAGCTCGGCTTTGAAGAGAGCCTCTCCAAGCCCACCCTGCTCAACGCGCTGCGCCTGCTGGAGGATTGGGGTGTGGTGGAGCGTCACACAAGCCCGGGGCGACGCCGCGAGGTGGTGAGCTACCAGGTCCACCCGGACTGGCGCGACGAGGCCCGCTACCGAGAGCTACTCACACGCGTGGAGGGTATCCTCACCCCCGGCGCTGAACCGCCGATCTGAGCTCCCCGACGCAAACTCCTCTCCTGCGTTTTCTGTCGTTTTCGCTCGAAGGCTCCGCCCCGATCGATGGCATCGGGAAGTTTAAGCTCCCTTAAACTGTAGGAACGTGTACGTTCTGCGCGCTCGCCACAGTTGACGCGGTGCGTAAACTTTCGGACGATGCCCCGATGAATGACCCGTCATTCATTCCATAGTCGTATCTTGAACCTGCAACTTCTGGAGATCTTTGATCATGAGCGCCGAAAACCCCCAGGGCTGTGCCTTTCTCACCAGCGAAGTCGGCTCCGAACGCATCTTCACCCCGGAGGACTTCTCCGAGGATCAGCGCATGTTTGGCCAGACAGCCACCGACTTCATGACCAAAGAGGTCTTCCCGCAGGTCGAGACGCTGGAGAAGAACCCCTCGGGTGATTTTTCGGAGATGGTCGCGCTGCTCAAAAAGTCCGGGGAGCTGGGGCTTTTGATGATCGACATCCCCGAGCAGTACGGCGGCCTGGAGGTCGATAAGACGACCTCAATGATCGTCATTGAGCATCTTTCCAAATACTCCGCCTGGGCCACGACCTACGGGGCACATACGGGCATCGGCATGCAGCCCCTGCTCTTCTTTGGCAACCACGAGCAGAAGGCCAAATGGCTGCCGAAGTTCGCCACTGGCGAGGTGATCGGGGCCTACGCGCTGACCGAGCCCGGCAGCGGCTCCGACGCGCTGGCCGCCAAGACTCGCGCCGAGCTCACCGAGGATGGGGAGCATTACATCCTCAACGGCTCCAAGATGTGGATCACCAACGCGGGCTTCGCCGACCTCTTTACGGTCTTTGCGCAGGTGGAAGGCGATAAGTTCACGGCCTTCCTCGTTGAAGCCGACCGCGAGGGCGTCTCCACCGGAGCCGAAGAACATAAGATGGGGCTGAAGGGCTCTTCGACGCGTCTTCTGAACCTGGAGAACGTCAAAGTCCCGAAAGAGAACCTCCTCGGCGAGATCGGCAAGGGGCATAAGATCGCGTTCAACATCCTCAATATCGGGCGCTTTAAGCTCGGAGTGGGGTCGCTGGGCGGCGGCAAGCGCACCCTGGAGGTGGCCACGCGCTACGCCAAAGAGCGCGTGCAGTTCAACACGCCGATCGCGCAGTTTGGCGCCATTCGCGCCAAGCTCGCGAAGATGGCCATCCGGCTCTACACCCTGGAGTCGATGTCCTACCGAGTCGCCGGCTACATGGACCGCAGCCTGGACACGCTGGACTCCAACGCCGAGGACTACGCCGAGCAGATGATGAAGGCCATTGAGGAGTTCGCCGTCGAGGACTCCATCATGAAGGTCTACGGCTCGGAGGCACTGGACTTTGCGGCCGATGAAGCCGTGCAGATCCACGGGGGCTACGGTTACTCGGCCGAGTACGAGGTGGAGCGCCTCTACCGCGATAGCCGCATCAACCGCATCTTCGAGGGCACCAACGAGATCAACCGCATGCTCATCCCCGGGATGATCCTCAAGCGCACGATGAAGGGGCAGCTCAACCTCTTTGACATGATCCAGAAGCTGGAGGTGACCCTGGCCGGTGAGGCCCCCGAGGTGCCCGCTCAGGGCGACGATCCGACGCTTGCCTTCGAGAAGTTTCTGACCGAGCAGGCCAAGAAGATCGTGGTCTACGGTGCCAACCACGCCATTCAGAAGCATATGGCCGATTTGCGGGATCAGCAGGAGCTGCTCTTTGAGCTGGCCGATATGATCAGTGCGATCTACGCCATGGACAGCACCGTGGCACGCACCGCCCAGATGGTTGAGACGAAGGGCTTTGAGGCCACCGAGTTGCATCGGGCCGCCACGCTTGTGACGCTGGCGGAGTCCTACAACACCATCCGCGACGCGGCCGAACGCCTGCTCTACAACCTGGCTGATGGCGAGAAGCTCGACGCCCACCTCAAGGCGCTCGATAAGCTCACGCTGCACCCGCGCATTGACGTGATCGGCCTGCAGAAGCTCGTGGCCGATGCGGTCGTCGAGCGCGAGCGCTACCCCTTCTAAACCCTTGAATCCAAAGCGCTTTCAGTCCCCCTCCCGTGAAGCAGCGAGAGGGGGCGAATGAGGCCCGGTCGCTTCGGGCGTCCCCAACACGGGGGCGCTCAGATGGCGATCGGGCCTTCCTGTATGCAACGCTCGCCAAGCTCCAGATCGTGGCTTGTGAGCAGCACGTCGGTGGGATGTTGCAGAAGGTGCGCGCGCAACTCTTCAATGGAGCGCTGCACCTCATCACGTGAAACCGCCACGTTGCGGGGCATCGAGCCCAGGCCCAGCTCGCCGACGACCTGCGTGGTGGTAAAGGCGACGTCGCCGCCAAAGATGATGTGTCGGCCGTCGGCCATCTTCACCCGGTAGCTCGCGTGTCCGGGGGAGTGTCCGGGGGTGGCGAAGGCGCAGACCGAGCCGTCGCCCAGAAGATCAAGCCCGGAGAGGTCTTCGCCAAAGCGGGGGGCCTTTTCAAAAGGAGCGATACGTTCGCCGAGATCCCGAAGATCGCCGCGGGCGTAACCGGCCAGCGGCCTTCGAGAGGCGGTGACAAACGCCCACTCCGGCTGGCGCACATGGCAGCGCGCGGCGCTTAAGAAGGGCAGCCCCCCGGTATGATCGTAGTGGAGGTGGGTCATAAAGACGTGCGCGATCTCGTCGGGCGCAGCGCCGGTGAGCGTGCGCACCCGCTCGGTAACCGCCCACTCCGACTCAAAGCGCATGCCGAAGAGACGCATCGCCCCGCCGATGGCACCCCCCAGGTTATTGGGGCCGTTGGGACCGAAGGGCGCATCAAAAAGCAGTGGCCCTCGCTCCGCATGCAACGCGACGCCGGCCAGCAGCGGAAGCCGTACTCGCTGCATGCCGCTCTTGGCGATCATCATGAAGGAAGGGACGCGGATGTATCCGCAATGAAACAGATAAAACGACTCGATCACAGCGCTCTCACTGGCCGCATAGCATCACCCGATACCACAACGAATTCAGCACCTTACATCACTCCGCAACCACGCGACGCACTTTGGCATCGACGATGGGGGCGGCACCGTTGCTCTCGGCCCGGGCGATGAAAAAGGAAAGCAGCACCACACCGATGCCCCCCACGATAAAGATGATGATCGAGTAGTGACGCATCCCGCGTTTGTACTCGGGATCGTCTTTATCGAGGAACTTCTTGGGCTGGGATTTGGGCCTGGATCGCATGGAGTTCCTTTAAAAAGGGGAGCATCACGTCGCGCGCAGCATACCCTCAACAAAGATCTCGTCGAGGCCGGCGGCGCGGCGGGCGTCGGAGTTGAAGATGGCGCCTCGAGCCCGGGCGGGCTCATTATGGAAGGTCAGGTTCTGGCAGTAAATTTCAAACGTGGAGTGCCCCTCAGGGGTATATTCTTTGAGCCAGCGCGCGCCGAAGCCCACGTGATGGATCTCATCTTCAAAGATCTGCTCCAGGATCTGCGCGGTGACCGTATCGCCTACCCGACGGAAATGCTGCTCAAAATAGGGGGCGTGATCGAGGTTTCCCTGCTCAAAGGTCAGGTTCATGGCGCAGACCCATTTGAGCGGTGAGGTCAGCGAGGGGGCACAGCGCCAGAAGTGATCGTTGACGGGAAGATCGCCAAAGTTGGCGCCGAGCTCGCGAATGCGATCGACATAAAGTTTGAGGTGGCGTTGCTCATCGGCGATCAGGCGAACCATGCCGGCGCGAAAGGCCGGCGGGGCGTCGGGGTAAGCCAGAAGCGCCCAGGCCATCAGCTCAATGGCCATGAGCTCGTGGTTGGCAAAGGTGTGCAGCGCGCGCACGGCCATCTCGGGCTCGGCCAGATTGTCGGGGTGCGGGAACTTCACGCGGCGGGAGCGGGGCGCGATGGCGAGCTCGGCGGGGCGGCTCGGGGCGCTCCAGGCCTGCGGCGGGCCCGGATCGCGATCGTCGAGCGCGTGAAAGCCACCCTCGGGCCCGGCGAGTTTTTGCTCAAGGGTGGTGGCGTGAAGGAGGCGCTCGGCGAAGTCGCGAAGGCGCATGGTCGATCCGGTGGTTCGGGAAGTTAACCGCTGATGAACTGCTGCATACGCTCGGCGGTTTCATGATGCGCCTGACGTGCACGCGCCATCAGCTGGCCGAGGTCTACGCCAACAAGTTCCCCCTTATCGACCAGCTGTCGGCCGGAGGCGAAGACGTGGCGCACGTTATGTTTCTGGGCGGTGTAGACAAGGCGAGCGTACACGTCGCCGCCGGGGCCGCAGCCTGGATCGTTGTCGAGGTCGAAGACCACAAGGTCTGCGGACTTTCCAACCTCCAACGAGCCGACCTTGTCGTCGATGCCCAGGGCTCGGGCACCATCCATGGTGGCCAGGCGCAACACGCGCTCGGCGGGCATGACCTCCGGTCCGTGGAAGGGTTTTTGAAGAAGTGCGGCCAGGCGCATCTCAATGAAGGCGTCGAGGTTGTTGTTGCAGGGGGCCCCGTCGGCGCCCAGCGCCACGCGCACGCCCATGTTGTCGTAGCGGGGTATGTTGGCGATGCCGCTGGCGAGCTTGAGGTTGCTCGACGGGCAGTGGCAGATGCAGGTCTTTGTGGTCGAGAGGATCTGACAATCCTCATCGCTGACATGCACGCCGTGGGCGAGCACACTGCGGGAGCCGGTGATGCCAACCTGCTCCAGGAAGGCGATGTTGCTGACGCCGTAGCGCTCCTGGGTGAAGACGTTTTCGTAGGTCGTCTCGGAGGCGTGCGTGTGAATATGGCACCCGAGGTCGCGGGAGGCCTGGCCGACTTCGCGCAGAAGTTCCTCGGTGCAGCTCACCGCGAAGCGAGGCGCAAAGGCGTACTGGATGCGGCCCTCGGCCTTGCCATGCCAGGTGTCATAGAGGCGCAGGCTCTCTTTGAGGCTCTCGGCGGTGACCTCGCGCATGGGCGCGGGAACCTCATCGCCGAGATCCATCATGCATTTGCCGATATGCGCCCGGATGCCGCTCTCTTCGACCGCCTCACCGATGGCATCGGTGTGATGAACGGTGCCCATATCGAGGATGGCCGTGGTGCCGCCCAGAATCAGCTCGGCCAGCCCCACCCGCGCGCTGACGCCGAGGGTCTGGTGGGTGAGCGCGGCCTCGTAAGGCCAGATGCGGCGCTTGAGCCAGTCGATGAGCACCATATCATCGGCGTGGTTGCGCATCAGGGTCTGGCATAAGTGAATGTGGCATTGCACAAACCCGGGGGTGATGATGTGACCGCTCATATCGAGCACGCGCGCGCCTTCGGCACGCGCCTCATCGACCTGACCGATGACGGCGATGCGGCCGTCTTCGATCAGAAGATCGCCTTCAACAACTTCGGCGGCGGCGTTCATGGTGACCAGGGTGGCGTTTTTAAGCCAGGTGCGCTGCGACATCGTGCATTCCTGAAAAGGGGGGTTCGGAGCGTGGCAGGACGAGCAAAAACGCGGCACGCTACCATGCGACGAGACGCTTCGCCACTGGCGCGCCGACCGGGGGTGTGACCGGTCGGTCAGGCTTCGGGCGCGGGTCCGGGGGCGAAGATCGGTCGGAGCGCCGGCGGTGCGAGCTGTTCAAAGCGGTGGGGGCTGGTCCATAATGCGCATCCTTTGAAGTTGGGACAGCGCGCGCGATCGGCGCGACCTGTCGCCCGGGCGCCTTTACGCAAGAAGTCAGAGTTGATGAGCGACGCCACGACGTTAGAGAACACAGCCGGGGATTTGACGCGCGATGCGATCTTTGGCGGAGCACTGCGGCTGTGGCAGTCGCGCGCCGGGTATCGTTTCGGGCTGGATGCCCTGCTGCTTGCCAGCGACCTTCCGCCTCTGGCGGCCGGCGCGACCGTCGTGGAGTTGGGCGCGGCCCAGGGCGCGGTGGCGCTGACGGTGGCCTGGCATCGGCCCGATGTGCAGGTGGTGGCCGTGGAGCGTCAGCCGGAGCTGGCCGCCCTGTTGCGCCGCAACATCGAGGAGAACGGCCTAGAGAACGTGGAGGTGATCGAGGGCGATCTTCGCCATCGTCGCGAGCTCTTTACCCCGCAGTCCGCCGCGCTGGTCCTGGCCAACCCGCCTTACTATGCCGAGGGCGCGCGACGCCCCAGCGCCAACGCTCAGCGGGCGCAGGCCCATCATGAGCTGCACGGCACGCTGGAGGATTTTATCCGCGCGGCGGCCTACCTGCTTGAGCATAAAGGATGGTTGCAGCTGATCGCCCCGCCGGTGCGTCACCTCGACGTGATTGCGGCGGCCGGCGTCACCGATCTTCGCCTGGCCGAGCTTCGTCACTACCACGACCGCGCCGATCGACCGGCCTACCTCACCGAGTACCGCTTTCGACGGCCCTCGGCGCCGGATCTGAAGATCCGCGCGCCCTTGACCATCCGTAACGACGAGGGGAGCTACAGCGCCGAGGTGCGCCGACGCCTGGGGATGGAGGAGGTCGAAGGGTGATCGGGCGACGGGCGTTGCGCAAAGGAGGGAGTACACGCGGGCTGCTGGCGGGGCTTACGCTGGCCCAGACGCTCTTGTGGGGGTGCTCCAGCACGGGAACACCTCTGGAGCGGGCAGCCCAGATCGCCGATCGAGCGCTACGCGAGGGCGTGCGCGAGGCCGAGTCGCCCGAGGCTTCGCAGGGGGCGGTGGGCTTTGTGGGGCGCTACAACCCCTGCCGCTGTGAGGCGCCGCCCTTCGAGATCTGGATCTACGGAAGGTGGGAGCGCGTTGAGCTTATCAGCAAGGATGACGTGCTGGTGGAGGCGCTGCTCACGCAGGCACGGGCCTCCGACGAGAGCGCGGAGTTCAGGCTTGTGGGCTGGCCGAAGCCGGGCGCGCCTTACGACGAGCTGGAGCTCGAGGGGTTTGAGCCAGCCGAGCGCACCTCGGCGCGGGGATCGTCGACATCGACACCGTAGCGACGCGTCACACCCTCCCCTTCGGCCTGAATGGTGCGCGTGCGCACGAGCTCATCGAAGAGCACCTTGAAGAGCTCAAAGTTCCAGAGCAGCTCGACGGGCTCGTGAAGCTCATAGCCGCGATCGCGCTCGATAAACTCCACGATGGTCGGGCCGTTAAAGAGTGCGGATGCCGCGCTGGAGAGGGTGTTGGTGAGAAAGCGCGAGGCCCGTACAAGCGTCCAGCGCGCGCGCTCAAAGGGGCGTCCGTGGTTGGGGAGTGCGCGCTCGGGATTGAGCGCAGCCAGGCGCTCGATGCTGGTGGCATAGCCCGCCGCGTCGTCCATGCGGGCGGGAAGGCCGCTTAAAGCGACGTCGCCGCTGAACAGGATGGCGCTGGCCTCATCGAAAAGCGCCATATGGCCGGCGGTGATGCCGGAGCATGGGTGGACCTGCAGATCGAGACGACCGGCACGCACGCGCGCCCCCTGGCGCAAGGGCACAAAGTTCAGCGCGCGACTCTGGCGTGGGTAGAAACGCTCAAGCCAGGTGTGGACGATCCCGGCATCAAACCCCTCCAGAGCTGCAGCCAACTCGGAGGTGCGCTCGCGGAGCGCGGCGCGGCGTCGCTCGATGATCATCTCCAGATCGCCCGGGGCGAACATGTCCGGGCTGAGCACGAAGAGCTCGGCGTTGGGGAAGTTCTGCGCGCCACCCACGCAGTCGATCTCCCAGGAGGTGGCGATGATGCGGTCAATCTGGTCGGCGCGCACCCCGCACTCCGAGAGCGCATGGCTCAGATCTTCAGCGTGGACGGACGGGTGACCGGCGTTGATCAGCGCCCAGGGTGCCGGCCCGCATAGATACACGTTGGTCGGCGCGCGCAGCGCCTCCGGGCTGAACTCCAGGTGACGCTGAAGCGCAATGCGAAAAAGATCTTCGCCGAGCTGTTCGATCTGGTACATGGCCTGTCTCAAGGGAGGGGCAATCGTGGCTGGCCGCAAGCCCGCCTGAGGCGCTCTCAACGATCGCCGCGGGCAAGAAGTGCCGGAGGCCGGTGACTTCACGTCACCGGCCCCGATGTCATAGCGCTCACCTGGAGCAGCGACAAGCCTTAGCCGCGGTAAGAGAAGCGCAGCTCGTAGTCACACAGGAAGAAGACGTCGCCCTCTTCGATCTTTTTGGACTCGATGCGATTGCCGCGGAACTCGATGCCGTTGGTCGAGCCCAGGTCCTTGATGTAGTAGCTGCCGTTGCGATGAATGACCATGCAGTGCTTGCGCGAGATGTTGCCATCGCGAATGGTCAGATCGGTATGCTGGCTGCCGCGCCCGATGACAAACTTCTCTTTGTCGACGGTGTAGCGGTTGTTGTTAAAGCTCAGGTAAAGCGGCGGCAGGGTGGCCGCGCCGTAGGCTGGCTCAGCCCCAAAAGAAGGCTGCGTCTGGGGAGCCTGCGGGGGGCGCGGCGCCTGTGGGGGCTCCTGGGGCCAACCGCCGGCGTTGGGACGAGGCGGAGGAGGGGGAGGTCCGCCCGGACCGCGCTGCTGAAACGCCGGGGGCTGCGGGGGACGAGGCGCGGCAGGAGCCGGTGCCTGACCGACGGCCGGCACCCGATCGAAGGTGCGATGATCCATACCCGGACCGCCGCCGTAGCCACCGACATTGAATCGATCGCCGCCGGTCTGCGGTGGTGCCCCCAGCCCCGGGTTGTTTCCCGCAGGGTAGCCTCCCGACTGCGGCCCCGGGCCAAAGCCGGCATCCTGCTGCTGATCCGGGCCTACCGCGTAGTCGCGGCTGCGTGCGTACTGACGCATCGACTCGTTGATCAGGTAGTCCATCGAACAGCCCAGCTCCTGAGCCATCTGCTCAAAAAGCTCCCAGAGGTAATCTCGGCAGTAGAAGCTGCGCAGAGTTTTGCGATTTTGGTCGGTCATGGGGTTCACCCCGAGCGTGTTGTTCGAGAGATTCGTTGGATTCCGATCCTGCATACGTCGCAGGTCAGATAACGGGCGTTGTGATGAACGTTGACGATGGTCCCATCGCCCAGAAGGTCAAGCGTGGCGAGACCTTAGCACAGGGCTTTTCAGGGTGTCCAGAAACGCGCACAGGCGGCAGCCCGATGACTGCCGCCTGTGCGTTTGCGAGACGTTTTGACCGGGTCGAACCTGCTACCTCACCGTGATCGCCAGGATGAGGATGCCGTCCTGATAGTTGAGTCCGGCCTGAAAGAAGGTGCTGCCGGGAGTGGCGCGCAGGGTGGTGTTGAGACGATCGCCGATGGAGAGCCCCAACTTCACGAAGTTCTCTTCTTTGCCATGCGAGGTCATCGTCAGCGTCGAGCCGTCGGGCAGGGTCACATCATCCGACTCACCGGCACCCAACGCGAGGCGAGAGCTGGCGACCTGGCGAAAACTCGAGTAGCCGGCAAAGCCGCGTTCCAGGCGTCGGCGCAAATCGGAGAGCTGGCTGTCGAAGCCCTCGCCGGCGCTGCCGGCGGCGATCGCTCGGACCTCGACGGTGACTTTCTCCTGAGCGCTGGCGTTGACGCTGAAGCTCAGGAGCAGGCCGAAGGCAAAGGCAAATGTCAGCAGGTTTCGAAGCGTTCGCATGGTGGGTCTCGCGTGGGCGGTGGCGGTCAAAACACGTTTTCAATTCAGGGGCAACATTCGAAGAAGCGTGGTGCTAAAGCATCAAATGGGGAGCCCCGGTGGCTGCTCTTGAACTTCGACGTCGCCAACGCCGGGATCTTCAACGGGATCGTCAGCCGGTGCGGGGTCGTGCTCGTCGACGGCGGAAGATGCGGGATCTTCATCTTCCATCACCCAGAGGATGGGAACCTCTTCGGCGGCTTCTTCGGCGCTTAAGCCGGTGAGCTGCGGGGTGTGGATCATCACCGAGGAGCCGGGGGCGTACTCCACGCTATCAAAGATGACGACGGTGCGGGTCTCCACGATCTTCTCTTGCTGCATGAAGGTCTGGCTGACGATCGCGCCGCAGACAAGCAGGGCGACCGCGGCGGCCAGGGCGAAGATTGGCGAGTGCACGATCGAGCGGGGCGCAGCGGCTTTGTCGCTCTTGCGGTCCTGGAGAGAGACGACGTTGCCGGCGGCCTCCTCGGCGTCGGCGCGATCGATGCCGGCGGCAACGCCCTCCCAGAGGTCGGCGAAGTCAGCGGTGTCCTGGGCCAGCTCTACGCCGGCGTTGAGGCCGACGTGAAGTTCAGCCAGGGCTCCCAGGGTGGCGTCGACCTGCGGCTCGCCGGAGGCGATCCAGCGCTCGACCAGGGTGCGCTCCTCCGCGCTGACCTCGTTATCGTGGTAGCGGTAGAGGAGCACCCGATGCTCATCGGCATCAAAGCGCGCCGGGTGATTCAACGGTTGGGCCGGGGCGTTGCGCTCTTCGCTCGCGGTCGGGTCAATACCGGCCTCGATCTTCTGCCAGAAGTCACCGAAGTCAGCACCGGCGCTCAGATCACTCCCTCGGATACCCTGGCCCATGGCGTCGAGCTCGGCCAGGTAATCGGCCACGTCATCGCGACTCTCTAAGAGCGCGGCGATCACGGCGGCTTCGGCCTCATCGACCTCCCCGTCGTGAAAACGCTCCAGCATCGGGGCGAGCTCATCGAGGGAGCTCTCACTGAGCTCGGAGGCAGCCTGAGCCAGACGCGCGATGGTGGCGGCGTCGACTGTTGGAGCGCGCTCCCAGGCGGCTTCGGCCGCCATCTCCACAGCGAGTTTGAGTTCCTGAAGAGCCGCCACATAGATCTGCCAGCCCGGGCGCATGGCCAGGACCTCATCAATCGCGGCGCGCTCCTCATCGGGGAGCTCCCGGTCGACGTAGCGCTGCAGGCGTAGCGCCTGCTCGTATGTCAGATTCTCTTGGGTCATCGGGGCCTCGGTCTCCCTGTCGGAGACGGCCTTGCGGGTGATGTGAGCGGAAGATCCTGTCCTGCGAACTAGACGCAGGTCAACGAAGCGCTATTCAAAACAAAGATCAGCGCTTAGCTCACCTTAAGCTCATCTCCCACGTAGCTCTCCACGGCCGCCTGGAAATAGCGGCGCGCGTGATAGAGACGACTCATCACCGTGCCCTTGGAGATGTTGAGCACGTCAGCGATCTCCTCGTAGCTCAAGCCTTCGACCTCGCGCAGGATCAGGATCGTGCGGTGCTTCTCCGAGAGGGTCTCCAGGGCTTCGAGCATCTTCTGGCGAAGCTCTTTTCGGCCGTAGACCTTGTCGGGGTTCAGCCCCAGGCGCGAGGGAAGGATATGCTCATCGCCCTCGACCTCGTCGCTGCCGCGGAGGATCCCGTCGTCGTAATCGACCTCCTGCACGCGCTTTTTCTTGCGCAGAAAGTCGATGCACATGTTCACCGTGATCCGGTAGAGCCAGGTGTAGAAGCTCGACTGGCGGTTGAACTTCTCAAGGTAGCGGTAGACCTTGATAAAAACTTCCTGACTGACGTCCATACTGTCATCGGGGTTTTTGAGCATCCCGATGCAGATGCCGTAGACCTTACGCTGGTAGGCCTCGACGAGCTCCTTAAACGCCTCCCGATCGCCGGCCTGGGCGCGCTCAACGAGTTGGAGTTCCTGATCTTCCACAAACACCCCGTAGAAAGGTGGAGGTTCACTGGGTAGGGGCCCAAATGGCCGCTGCGTTGCGGAGTGTAGTGCAGGGGATGGTCAGCAGCAACCGGGCAGCTTGCCAGCGGGAGAAGCAGGGGCTAGAGTGGCTTCATTCCTAATCGTTTGACCTGATTGTTGTGGGGGTTGGGCCGTATCGAAGCGGCCCCCGGTGTACAGGTCAGCATCCTCTTCGCCTGTTGTGGTGAGGGTACGGTGCTGTTTTGGGCGCGCCGACGATCGTTGTAATCGATGATCGAGGCGATGGCCTGATACCGAGACACACCTCGTCGGCAAAGAGGATGCGGCAACCTGATGCGCTACGGCGCTCAAGCCGGATCCCCGACGCCATGATTCAAACGAGCCAGGCGAAAGCCACCCGTGACATCACCGGTCCTCTGCCCGATAACACCCTTGAGCTGATCCGGCGTTTTCAGAAGCTGGTCTACAAGATCGCTCACCAGGTCCATCATAGCACCGGCGAAGAGCTGAGCTTCGACGACCTGGTCAGCTGGGGGTTTACCGGGCTGCTTACGGCCTACGAGCGCTTTGATCCGGAGATCAACTCGCGCTTTCTGACCTACGCCTACTACCGAATACGCGGGGCGATGCTCGATGCCTGCCGTCGCCACGCCCAGGTGGTCACTCAGCAGAGCGTCTATGAGCAGGCGGCCAATGAGGTGATGCAGGCCTACTCACACGTGGTCTACATAAGCCGCCAGGAGCGCACCATTGAGGAGCGCATGGATCTTCTCGGCGATATCGCCGGCGATCTCAACCTGGTCTACGTGCTCAGCCAGCCGCCGGAGCAGGCGCTACGCGGGAGGCATACCCCGGCGCTCGATGCGCTGGAGAAGGAACAGGCCGAAAGCCTGGTCCGCGAACTTGTGGCCGGGCTGGGGGAACGGGAGCGTGCTTTGATCGAGGGATTTTACTTTGAGAAACGCACCCTCTCGGAGCTTGCCGAAGAGCTGGGCTATTCGGTCTCCTGGGCCTCCCGAGCCCACGTGCGCGCTCTAAAAACCCTGCGCGCACGGGTGGAGGGCGAGTCGCATTTTGAGTCGCTTAGCCCCCAGGTTTAGTCACGCGGCCCGGGGGGACGGCTCAACGTGCGCATCCCCGTACAATGGCGATGATGCGCTCACGGTCAGCCGGGCTCAGCGAGGAGCCGGAGGGCAGGCAGAGGCCGCGCTCAAAAAGATCTTCGCTGACCGCACCGCCGACCATCGGGGCCTCTTGAAACACCGGCTGAAGGTGCATCGGCTTCCAGACCGGGCGGGCCTCGATATTTTCGGCTTCCAGCGCCAGGCGGATGGCCTCACGATCGGTGCCAAAAGCCTGCGGATCGATGGTCAGACAGGTCAGCCAGCGCGAGTGCGTACCCCAGGCGGCCTCCGGCTGAAACTCAAGACCGGGAAGACCGCCCAGACCTTCCACATAATGCTCAAAGTTGGCGCGGCGCGCGGCGACCTTCTGGTCGAGCGTGGCGAGCTGGCCGCGGCCGATGCCGGCGACCACGTTGCTCATGCGGTAGTTATAGCCCAGCTCGGTGTGCTCGTAATGGGGGGCAGGATCGCGGGCCTGGGTGGCGAGCTTGCGGGCATGCGCGATGAGATCGGCGTCATCGCTCACCAGCATCCCGCCGCCCGACGAGGTGATGATCTTGTTGCCATTAAACGAGAAGATCCCCGCTCGCCCGAAACTCCCCGGGCTTTTGCCCTTATAGGTCGCTCCGAGCGCTTCGGCGGCGTCTTCGATCAGCGCCACGCCGTAGCGATCGCAAAGCTCGATAAGCGGATCGATGTCGGCGGACTGGCCGTAGAGGTGCACCACGATCAGCGCGCCGGGCAGGCGACCCTCGCGGGCGCGATCTTCGAAAAGCTGGGCGACGAGCGCCGGGTCGAGGTTCCAGGAGTCGGTTTCAGCATCCACAAAGATGCAACGCGCGCCCAGCTGCACCACCGGCGCCGCGCTGGCCACAAAGGTCAGAGACGAGACCACGACCTCATCGCCCGGCCCCACCCCGCACAACCTCAGCGCCAGATGCAACGCCGCCGTCCCGCTTACAAGGGCTGCCGCATGGCCCGACCCCACATAGGCGGCCAACTCCTGCTCAAAGCCGTCAACATTGGGCCCCAGTGGCGCGATCCAATTGCTATCAAAAGCCTCCTGCACATAGCGCCGCTCCAGCTCGCCGATGTCCGGAGGAGAGAGGTAGATTCGCGTCTTATTCGGTGGATTCATCGCTGGTCATCTCGCAGTCAGAGGCGATTGACGGGAGCCTTTTGGAGCGCGCCCTCCCCGCTCCCCGCGGCGCGCTCCACCTCCCATAAAAGATAATCACCCGCAGGTGAGCGTCGTAGACTTGCACTGAGGGGCCCGCGATGCAACGAGCGAGAGGTTTTCGTACGGGTGCCAGGGCATCGCGCATGGGCCTCGTACGGGTGCCAGGGCATCGCGCATGATCGTCGTACGGGTGCCAGGGCATCGCGCATGGGCTTCGTACGGGTGCCAGGGCATCGCGCATGGGCCTCGTACGGGTGCCAGGGCATCGCGCATGATCGTCGTACGCGTGCCAGGGCATCGCGCATGGGCCTCGTACGGGTGCCAGGGCATCGCGCATGGGCTTCGTACGGGTGCCAGGGCATCGCGCATGATCGCCCTTCGGGTGCCAGGCCTTCGCACGTGGGGAATGCCACCCGCGGCCCCGATCGTTCGACCGAGTGTGTCTGCTGAGAATGCGACCCACCTGATGTTGGATACGCCCTCTGGCTCGCCGGCGATATGCTGAAGATCACCGTTTTCACCCTCCCGAGGGCACATGCGTTGACGATGGGAAGAAGTTCGAGACTTGCCTCCTTAGATGCAGCGGCCCCATAAGGCGGCCCCCGGGCGCGATGGCGCCACCCGCATTCGCAACGCCCCCGACGTTAACGGGCCCCAGGCCAGGAACCTGTATGACCCATCCCGGTGATCCGCACGATCCCAACGCCTCATCGATCTCCGCCTCGGAGCAACCCTGCTCCGGCGAGTTGATCTCGCTATGTGCCCGGCGAGAGCGACAGGCTGGCGAGGAGCGCGCCCGTAGGCTGACCGGCCTTCTCGACGCGATCCACAGCGCCGGGGTGGAGGTGCATAACGCGGTGATCGCCCGCGCGGAGCTCTCGGTGCTCAACGAGGTCTGTAAGGCGGCCGGGCTCTACTTCGACTTGATCGATCGCGATCTTCGGGCCTGCGTGCTGGTACCCGCCACGCTCTACGGCGACTCCGGCGGCCGCATCTTTGGCAAAGAACCGCTGCAGGGGCGTGTGCGCTCGGCCATCAAAGATCCGGCGTTGCGGGACGTTTTGAGAGCTTTGCAGCGTGCCAACCTCCAGGTGCTCCATTACCACCCCCGGGAGATGGCCGCCCGGGATCGGGCTTGCTGCGCGCTGAATCCGAACGTGGAGCTGAAGATCGCCGGGGTGCTGCTTCGCGACGGGGAGCTTGCGCGTCGGGAGGGCACCTTTTGCGGCTGGCCGCTGACTTTTGAGGGAGTCACCTACCTGGTCTTTGGCTATGAGCTTCGCGATGTTCGCCTGGAACGCACCCTTGAGCTGCTCGCGGAGATGGGGGAACCCGGGCGTCGAAATGCCTGGCAGCGCCTGGAGCTCGATCTTCTGCGTGCCCTGATCGACCCTACCGACCGCCACGGCCGTCCGGTGAGCGGGCGCGTGGAAGGCAGCTTTTTCGGCGGCCGCCAGCAGATCTCCCGAAAGGGACTCTTGCTGGGCGCACGCCAGGCCGTCTGGCGCGCCTTTGCCGAGCCCCGCGGCCTGACCCTGCACGCACATATCGCCGCACTCGTCGACGATGACGACGCACGGCAGGCTTTTTTGAGCGAGGTCGAAGAGCTCTGTGCCACACAACTTCTCAAGCAGGGCGGCCTTAAGAAGGGTGACGCGCCCATCACACTCGATGAGGTGTTAACCCCCTACCACTGCGACGGCGACGGCGCGCTGCAACATCGCGATGAGATCGGTGGCCATCCGGTGGCCGTGCTGCTCCTCGACGACACGCTGCTGGAAACGATGGGGCTCGACCGCCTGCGCCCGATCCGCGAGGCCCAGGCCTGGGCGCGCAACCATCCCGACTCGCCAGCGGCCCATCGCGTCGAATGCGCTCTGATCACCTACCGCACCGAGCTCAACCTGGTGGCGACCTACGGCGCCTCGCTTCGCTCGGCTCGACCCGCCCCGCCCGACACCCCGTCGAGCTTCACCCTCCCGGCTACGAGCGCCATCCTCCCTAACCTGCGCGCCCTCTTCGACGCTCGCTTCATGGCGCTGAGCCTGGCCGACCTTCATCTGCCCCCGGCCGACGCCGGCCGTCTGGAGCGTGGCCTGGCCACCCTGGGCACCGACCCGCACGGCTACACCCTCGACGACATCGACGGCGATGAGCGCCGCCTTCGCCATCTCGACCAGGTCGGCAGCCAGACCGTCGAAGAAGTTCGCCTGGCGCTCTTAGAACTCGCCACCCTCTGGCGCTGGCAGCGCTGCCGCATCGATCCTCGCCACTACCTCGGCGCCTCGAGCGCATCTACATCCGACGTTACTGCGGCAGCCAACGACGCCGGCCCCACACCGAGCCGCCAGAGCCTGGCCGACGACCTCGACGCCCTGGCGAGTCTTTTTGACGAGGGCGACTCGGATCGTTTCGACGGTTAGAAAACGATCGGGTGCCTGGCACCCGATCGACGATCCCGATCACGTGTCATGTTCGATGCCCTGGCACCCGATCAACGATCCCGATCACGTGTCATGTTCGATGCCCTGGCACCCGATCAACGATCCCGATCACGTGTCATGTTCGATGCCCTGGCACCCGATCAACGATCCCGATCACGTGTCATGATCGATGCCCTGGCACCCGATCAACGATCCCGATCACGTGTCATGTTCGATGCCCTGGCACCCGATCGACAGCCCCCAGACATGATCGAACGCCTGGCACCCGATCAACCGCTCCCGCACACGAGTCTCGATCGATGCCCTGGCACCCGATCAACGGCCCCCAGACATGATCGAACGCCTGGCACCCTCCCCACGACCGAGTCCGATCTTGCGGCGGCGGGGTTACCCCCCGGCCAAAAGGGTCGAAGCCCCCCTTCGCTCGTGCCGACCCCGGCCCGACGAGGGTGGAGGTGCCATTTTGAGAGAGGTTACCGTGACAGGTTGGCACACACAGACTTCTGACATGGGAGGTACTGTTGCACAATGCCACACTTCGACCGCTTTTGGGGGGAGGTCTCCGTGACAGGTTGGCACACACAGACCTCCTGACATGGGAGGTGCTGTTGCACAATGCCACACCTCGACCGCTTTTGGGGGGAGGTCACCCTGACAGGCGGGCACATACAGACCGCTCTCCATGGCCCACCATCACGATAAGGCCCACCGTGTTGTGGTGTATCCACCACCGCGCTACGCTCCACCTATGAACAGAGCACACACCTCCCCTACGCCCGACCTTCGGCATCGCCCCCTGAGCACGCTCCTCGCGCTGCTCACCACACTTCTGCTCGCTGCGGCCTGCGCCGACGCCGACGTACCGCTGGGTCCCTTGCCCGATGCAGGCTCGGATGACGCCGCCCTCCCCGACGCCGGTCCTTTTGACGAGCCCTTCCCACAGAGCTGTGACCTGCTCGCTCAAACCTGCCCCACACGCCAGGCCGGTCCCACCGCCTGTGTGTTGGGCGCCTCGGCCGGCGACGCGCCGCGCTGCGCCCTGCTCAACGACACCCGCGGCGATGGCGAGCCCTGCGAGGTGCATATCGACTGCGGCGCCAGCATGGTGTGCAAGCGCTCCGCCGGCGAAGAGCAGCCGCATTGCCGCATTGTCTGCGACGCCTCCGAGCTGGAGAGCTGCCCCGAACACCAGTGGTGCTCCGGCTCGCTGCCCGGCCACGAGGCGCTGGGCACCTGCGAGCCGGCCGCCACCCCCTGCGATCTTCTGCAGCAGGACTGCCCGGCCGGCGCCGACTGCGTGGTGCGCCCCCATCCCGAAACTGGCGAGCGCGGCGCGTACTGCGGGCGAGCGGGGTTGATTGAGGCCGGTGAGCCCTGTGGGGGAAGCCTGGGCTTGTGTGTGGCGGGTACGATCTGCGTGCGGCCGCGCGCTGGCCTTGAGGCCTCCTGCCAGCGCGTCTGCGTCAATGATTTCAACTGTCCGGCCCAGGGTGAATCCTGCGACGGCCAGATCGACGAACCCTCGACGCGCTTCTGCCGCACATAGTGCCCGACACCATCAACCACCTCCCCCCGGCAGGAAGGGCCGACACCCGCGGCGTTTCAAGTCGGCGGGATGATCGGTGTGGGCGCCCGATGTTCTGAATGCGCCCACACGCGCGCCTCCCCCGCACAACCTTTCGCCGCCCCATTCTCATCGCCCGGAAGACGCCGCCATGCGCCTTGTTGCCGCCCTGACCGCCGCGCTGCTCAAAGCCCTGCTGATCGTGGCCGGGCTGATGCTACTGCTCTTTGCAGGCGCGCTCCTTTTGGGGCAGGCCGGGCCGCATCTTCGCGAAGTGGTCGAGACCCCGCAGCGCCTCAATGATCTTCAAAACGCACGCGAGCGCGACATCGCCGAGGCTGCCCGGCAGCTGGCACTCGCCAGCGGTCACCAGGCCCGCATCGTGGCCATCGACCACCAGCGCCAGCGCGCGCTGCAGAGCTGGGAGCAGGAAACCCGCGCCGAGCTTGCGCGCATGGAGGCCGCCGCCCGCGATCAGGTCGCGCGCACCCGCCAGAGCGTCGAGCAGAGCCGGCGCGCCGTCGAACAAAGCACTCGCCGCATGGAGGCACGCTACTGCGCAAGCCTCAACCCGGTGGACTGGTGGACCTGTCGCACCCTTCGCGCCCAGGTCGAACGCCTGGAAGCCTCCGCCGCGATGCAACGCCAGGCCGTCGCCCGCAGCGCGCGCCAGATCGAAACCCAGGCCCGCCAGGACGCCGAGCGCTTCCGCGCCAGCGCCGAAGAACGCCTCAACGCCTCCACCGCCGAGCTTGAGGCCCACCTTGAAGAGAGTGAGCGGGCGCTCTTGGAGCTCGAAGCCTCCCGCACTGCGCTGCTTGAGCAGGCCCACAGCTACCAGACCGAAGAAGAACGCCTGCGCCGCGAGCGCTGGCTGATCCTCGAGTTCCAGAAACGCTGGCCGGGCCTGCTGGCCATCGCCCTGCTCATCGCGCTCTCCCCCTACATCCGCCGCACGCTCTGGTACTTTGTCGGCCTTCCCCTTCTGACCCGCGCGCCGGGCATTCAGCTGGCCCCGCCGCCGGCCGACCGGGACGCCGCCGATGGCGAGTCCGGCAGCGCCGTGTTTGCCTGTCCCCAACTTCAATGCTCGTCGGCCGAGCGCACCCTCACCCTTTCCCTGGCCCCCGGCGATCGCCTGCTGGCCAGACCCGGCTACATCCTCTCCGACCGCCAGGGCGCCTCCACCGCCCTCTTCTTCGACCGGCGCGCCCCCAACATCTCGTTTATCTCCGGGTTGACCTTGCTCACCCGACTCAAGGGCACACACCCCCCTGAAACCGCTGGCGAACCTGCCGCACAAAATCCCGACCAGGAGCCCCTCCGCGAGGTGCTCCTGGGCTCTCCCCACGACGCCGACGCCTACCTGATGCGCGTCGACCTCCACGAGCACCCCGGGCTGGTCTTTCGCGCCTCACGCGTGGTGGCAGTGCGCGGCGATATCCGCATCGAGGCCCGCTGGCGCCTCTTTAACCTCCACGCCTGGGCCACCTCCCAGGTGCGTTTTCTGATCTTCAGCGGCACCGGCTCGCTCATTCTGGAGGGCTACGGGGATGTGAGCGCGCACCCTCTCCACGACGCCTCGGCCCGCGCCGAAAAACGCCAGCCCAACGTCCTCGGCTTCGACACCCGCCTCAGCTACCGCACTCGCCGCGCCGCCACCTTTTTGCCCTACCTTCTCGACCCGGAGCGCGAACCCCTGGTCGTCGATCTTTTTGAAGGCCGCGGCACCTATTTCTTCGAGAAAAACCCCGCCGCCCGAAAGCGCGATCGCTCACCAGCCGAAGTCGTCGCAGGATTTTTCCTCGATGCGACGCGACGCCTTCTCGGCATCTGATCGGTGCCCTGGCACCCGTACATGATGATCAGGATCGAACGCCTGGCACCCGGTCACGATGTTCATGATCGATGCCCTGGCACCCGGTCACGATGTTCATGATCGATGCCCTGGCACCCGGTCACGATGAGCATGATCGATGCCCTGGCACCCGTACACGATCGAACGCCTGGCACCCGGACAGAACCTTATTCTAACGCGTACCACCAGATCATCAGCTCTCCAGGGCGAAGCCCTGCAAGGAGCAAGGGCGAAGCTGTAGCAGCGCTACCGCGAGCCCGCAGCGACGCCGCAGGATTCGTCCTGGGGGCTGATGCTGATGCGTGTTTTATACCGCCGCTTCCGTGTGCTAGAGCCCTACCAACGGCAGTTAGCCCCCTGAACGAACTATTGGCCCCCCTGAACGAAAAACATGGAGCGACGTAGCATGAGCATCCGACCGATCACCCTCTTTGACACCATGAGCGACCAGAAGCGAACCCTTGAGCCGGCCGAGCCCGGCAAGGTCAGCATGTATGTCTGCGGGGTGACGGTCTACGACCTGACGCATATCGGGCATGCGCGCGTCTTTATCTTTTTTGATGTGGTGCAGCGTTTTCTGCGCCACGTGGGCTACGACCTGACCTTTGTCCGCAACCACACCGACGTGGACGACAAGATCATCAAGCGCGCCGCCGAGAAGGGCATCGACCCGCTCTCGCTCTCGCAGCACTTCATCGAGGCGCTCGACGAGGATATGGGCCAGCTGGGCGTGGCGCACGCCGATGTGGAGCCGAAGGTCAGCGAGCATATCGACGACATCATCGCGATGGTCAAAAGCCTCATTGAGCGCGGGCATGCCTACGCGGTCGAGGGCGATGTGTATTTTCGCATCAGCTCCTTTGACGACTACGGCAAGCTCTCCGGCCGCAAGCTCGACGATATGGAGGCGGGGCGCTCGGGCCGCGTGGAGGCCTCCGACATCAAGGAGCATCCCTTTGACTTCGCCCTGTGGAAGGGCGCCGAGGCCGGCGAGCTGGGCTGGGAGTCGCCCTGGGGCTTTGGGCGACCGGGGTGGCATATCGAATGCTCGGCGATGAGCCAGCGCTACCTGGGCGACAGCTTTGATATTCACGGGGGCGGCCGCGACCTGATCTTCCCGCACCACGAAAACGAAATCGCTCAGTCCGAGGCGGCCTGCGGCCACGCGCCCTTTGCCCGCAACTGGATGCACGTGGGCATGGTCAACGTCGCCGAGACCACGGAGGACGGCGAGCGAATTGAGCGTAAGATGTCGAAATCTCTGGGCAATTTCTGGACGACGCGCGACGTCCTGCAGGGCTTTCACCCCGAGGCGATCCGCTACTTCATGCATACGGTGCTCTACCGAAGCCCGATCACCTACGCCGTCCAGCAGCTCGAAGAGGCCGCCAGCCGCGTCGAGTACCTCTACACCTGCATCACCCGCATCGATGAAGCCCTGGCCCGCGCCGGCTTCGACGCCGCCGAGGCCACCCCGCCCCAGACCGGCCTTGTGGCCGAGCGCAAAGAGTTCATCGAAGGCTTCATGGAGCGCTTCGATGAGGCGATGGCCGACGACTTCAACACCCCGCGAGGCCTGGCGCTTATCGGCGAATTGGCGCGCGCCATCAACGACGCCACCCAGTCCAAGAAGAAGCCCAAAGGCGATGAGCCCTACACCCTCTTTAAGCTGCGCGAGCTTCTGACCACCGCCGGCAACATCCTGGGCCTTCTTCAGCGTGAGCCGCAGCGCGCGCTGCTGGAGTTGCGCGACCTCAAGGTCAAAGCACTTGAGCTCGACGCCGACCACATCGAGTCGCTCATCGCCCAGCGCAAAGAGGCCCGCGACGCCAAAGATTGGGCCCGCGCCGACGCCATCCGCGAGGAACTCGACGCCCTCCAGGTCGAGATCATGGACAGCACCGAGGGCACCACCTGGCGCATCAAGTAATTTTAATCAGGGGGGACGGTGGGATCGGGTGCCTGGCACCCGATCATGATCGATGCCCTGGCACCCGTGCGAGATTATGATCGATGCCCTGGCACCCGTGCGAGATTATGATCGATGCCCTGGCACCCGATCATGATCGAGGCCCTGGCACCCGATCATGATCGATGCCCTGGCACCCGTGCACGGCGTTTCGCTTTGTCCCCCCCTCTTCATGTGATCTAAGATAACTGCTCATCAACGCATTGTTTTTTGAAGCCATCCATCCGAGAGGTAGGCAGTGAGCGAAGTATCCGAGGTTTCCGACGTCTCCGAAGTTTCCGATGCCTCTGAAGTCAGCGACGCCTCCGATGCCTCTGAAGTCAGCGAAGGTAGCGAGGTCAGCGAGGTCAGCGAGAGCTCAGAGGCTTTCGTCGATCCTTTCGACGACGATCTTCAGATCGAAGTCTTAAGCGAAGTCAGCGAGATCGCCCTCGACCCGCCCGCGCTCCCCGAGCCTCATGAGCAGCATGACAGCGACTGGTACGCCGCGCGCGGCGTGCACGACGCGCGCGTGGTCGAGGTCCTCAATCAGGTCGCGCGCCGCACCTTCATGGCCGCCGGCGAGGATGCCGAGCAGCCCTTAAGCGCCGCGACTGCGCTGCCCCCGCTCGAAGTTGTCGGAAAGCTCATCGCCGCGCTGCAACTTACCCCGGAGGCCAAAGTCCTGGAGATCGGCACCGACACCGGCTACATCGCCGCGCTGCTCAGCCGCCTGGCCTCCTTTGTCTACTCGGTGGAGCGCCGCCTGCCGCTCGCCAAACTCGCCGAAGGCCGCCTCAAGCGCTCGGGGATCGCCAACGTGGATATCCTCCACGGCCCGCGCCTCACCGAATACGCGCTCAACTCCCCCTACGACGCCATCCTGCTCTCGGCCATCGCACCGCGCGTGCCCGAAAAACTCAAGGGACGCCTGGCCATCGGAGGCCGCATGGTCGTGCCGGTGGCCGAGGGCGATAAAAACCCCGAGATCGTGTGCATCGAACGCACCGGCCCCGACACCTACGATCAGCAGAGCCTGGGCCAGCTGCGCTTCTCCTCCAAACTCGGCGACATCCTCGTCGAGCTCGGCGTCGCCGACCGCTCCGACATCGAACTCGCCGCGCTCGAAGCCGACGCCCGCGGCCAGCGCCTGGGCCAGGCGCTGGTGGAGAGCGCCCGCATCCAGGAGCGCGATCTGATCAAGGCGCTCGCCATTCAGCGCGGCTTTCTGCTCGCGCCGGTCGACACGCTCTTAAAGATCGCCGACCACGAGCTCGTCTACTCGGTGCCGCGGGCCTTTTTGCGCCACCACCAGGTGATCCCGCTCCTCGTCTACCAGGGCCGCCTCACCGTCGCCACGATCGACCCGGACGCCCCCACCATCGAGCTGGCCCGCATCCTCGACGCCACCCAGATCGAGACGTATCTGGTAAGCCACGAGGAGTTCGACCACCTCTGGAACACGCTCCTCGAAGGCCGCCGCCCGGGCGACGTGCACGAAGACAACCTGAAAACCCGCGTCGAGCAGAAGTTCGAAAACGTGCTGCGCGCCGCCCACCGCGTCTCCGCCTCCACCATCCACATCGACAACCAGCCCGACGGCGCCTCGGTACGTCTGCGCATGGCCTCCGGCCTGACTGAGGTGGCCGAGCTGGCTTTTGACGCCCCCGAGATCACCTACCTCGTCGAATTTTTGAAGATGAGCGCGCATCTCGACCCCCTGGAGCAGGTCATCCCCCAGCGCGGGCGCCTCTCCTGGGTGCGCGACGCCCGCACCTACCACCTGCACATCCACGTGATGCCCTCGATCCTCGGCGAACAGCTCTCCATCAAGCTGCTCTCCCGCGGCGAGGAGCCTGCGGGACTCGAAGAGCTCGGCTTCGACGCGGAGGTGGTCGGCGATCTCGACGCCGTCCTCCAGGGGCCCCCGGGCCTCTTTCTCATTGTCGGCCCGCGCCACGAACAAAAATCCCAGACCTTCTACGCGCTCCTCAAACGCCTGGGCGCCGACCGCCGCCTCAAGGTCGCCTCGCTGGAAGACGACATCCTGGCCACCATCCCCGGCGTGCAGCAGGCGCTCATCCAACCCGAGCGCGGCTTTGGCTTCGACGCCGCCATCTCCGAGTTCGTGCGCTTTGACGTCGACGTCCTCGGCATCGGCGACTTTCCCGACCCGCAAACCGTCATGCAGGCGCTGAACCTTGCGCGCCGCGGCGTGCGCGTGGTCGGCGTCCTGCACGGCAAGAGCGCCCTGCACGTCTTGCAGGGTCTGCGCGAGTTCGGCGTCCCGGTCGAAGCCCTGGCCCACGGCCTAAGCGCCATCCTCACCCAGCGCAGCGCCGCCCGCATCTGCGACAACTGCCGCGAACCCTTCACCGCCCCGGCCGCCTTCACCCAAAAGCTCTTCCCCGAAGGGGCCCCGATGGGCTTTAAAACCTACCGCGGCGCCGGCTGCCCGGCCTGCGCCGGCGACGGCACCCGCGGCCGCACCCCGGTCGTCGAGCTTCTGCCCCTGACCGACCAGCTCCGCGCCGCCCTGGCCGCCGACGAACCCTCCTCCGGCCTGCGCCAGGCCGCTGAAGCCTCCGGCCTCACACCGCTCTCCGAGCGCGCCATCGACCTGGCCCGCCAGGGGGTGATCCCGCCGGAGGAGTTGGTGAATTTTTTGAATTAGGGGAGGGCGGTGGAGGGGGGAAACCGGAGAAGGGTCGCCGGCCTTAATCCTAGTCATCCAAGAGGATCCTTATTCTATAATATTCACTCCAGCACCTCTAAGTATCGTCTCAATATCATCAAATGCCTGCGAAAAAAGATGAGCAACTCGAAACGCGAGACTATCTTTTTCAATCTTATATCCGCCACCGTTGTCCTTGTGAATAGGATCCGGCAACGGGAGACGATAACGACCGCCATCACAATTCACAAAAACTAACCTCTTCAAGATTGTAGAGTGATATTTAAGCTCTACCTCAAAGCTCGAGGCGCGACACGACATAAACTTCACCGTCCAGCTCTCCTTAAAATCAAGATTCAGGCCCTTGCCGTCACATATCGTAAACTCAGGATATTTATTATGGTAAATATAACTATCATCTTCAACATGAACCCATTCACTTCTTTCATCGACCAGCCGTTCAAAACGCTCAAGTGGTGTTAAATCGAAGCCAAATCGCTCTCGCCACATCAACTCAACTAAGTCATCTGGCGCACATTCCTTCAAAGGAATGTTCGTGCTCCCCAAACGTGTATAAATAACGCCCGCCCGAATCGTTTCCTTTCCCTTTCGCTTGTCTGCTTTAAGATAAAACGGCTTATCCGGACGGTCGGCAATAATGACAACATCTACAGTTTTTCCGTGCACGTCAAATGACTTCACATTGAGTGAGGTAGAACGATTAAACTTCGAGTTTCTAATCAAGTCATGGACTTCGGCAGCACTCTTTCTATTGTCATCACTTTCAACACCAACCACGTTTTGGGAATCATCCACACCAAAAACGAGAAACCTATCACTCTCTGCATAGGCATTCATAAGACAAAGAAGGTCGTGAATCAGAGTGACTGTGTTGTCTGGCCATTGCTGCTTATAATCCAGCCACTCAGACTCGCTATTACCCAAGAGGTCCAACAAATCCTTTTCATTCACGTTGCCTCCGCAATGTATGTAGCCGATTGTTTAATAAGATTCCCTACATCTTATCAGATAATCTTTTCGGAATCATCAACCAATTATCGAGAACCTCGAAGATATAATGAACTCCAACACCGAAAGACCTCAATCTCTCCTAGATAGGTGGGCCGACTTTATACGTGATGTCGCGCGTGGCTACACCTTCACCATTTACGATTATGAGAATGATTTATCGATTCGCGATCATTTGGAGCGAATGTTTGTTGAACTCAACTCGGACTCCGTCAGTGCTCTCATCCAACAAAGAGTTGAGGTGCTCGATGACGTATATCGTCGCGTCACAACCTTCGTTGAATCTCCACCCTGGAAGCACTCCCGAGACAAGAGCGACCTGAGCTGGTGGTGGCACCGCGTACCGAATAAGCTCGTGGGCGACCTTGCTGAAGACCTGAAAGACCTGTGATTTGCTCATGACCTCAACCACCACAATATATGTCCGCCTCCTCGACGAAGGACTGGACGCCTGGCGCCCCGTTCCCGCGCAGCGCCTGGGAGGTGACCGTTTCCGACTCCTGATTCCCAACGACTTCAGTGCCGACACGGAAATCTGGGAGTTTCCCCCACATAGCGTTGTGCGCTGTGAAAAGCGTTTTCTCGGCGCTGAATCCAAATGGATTCCTCTCGCAAAACATCGCCCTCCCTGAGCGTGCTTCAAACCCTGAGCTTCATCATCGCTAAATAATCAGACGACAATGCCCCCATTAACCAGCCAAAGAGCCATTATGTACATTCGAAACGCCCCACCCGTTCTCCAAGCTAAACTTGACGACGATGCGATTCACATCGAAAGAACCCCCTATGCCCTTCAAACCACCCTTTTCCATCGTAATAAGCCGGGGTTCATGTTCATGCTTATCCTGGCGACGGTGGCGTTAATAGCATTCTTCGATGTTTTGGACACCTACGGCTGGAGCGCATTTTCGGACGAATCCAGCTTTATTTATGTTTCCATTATCCCGCTTACCCTACTCTTCCTGCCAATCATTGCCTCAGCCTACGCAAAAACAAAAACTGACCCTGTAGCGTGGACGTTCAAACGTTCACCGGAACCCGCCACATTTCAGCAGCGAAGCCTCTGGACGTTATTCTCAAAAAAGCCACGTTCCCTACGTCAACCTGCGTCGGTCGATCTCGGGTCTACCGAACAAGGCGCCTCCTTCCGTACCTTGTTGAATATAAATTTATTTGAAAACGACGTTCGGACACATGGCCTCGCGATCTACGACAGCCTTTTAGAAGCCCACGATGTATGCTTAACTTTTTCGGAACACATCTCCCATATCAGCTATGAAAGTGGCCTCATTTCGCCACTAACCGCTAACGGCTCAACCAGCGAAACACCTGACAGCATGTCATCGCCTGAGTACCCGACGAGTTTTGACCTTCCTCCCTATCCAAAGGGGCCGGCGATAATCAGCGCCCTCTTCGGAAGCCTGTTTGTTGTGCCCCTCGTCGTATTGGCAATTGTTCTACTATATAAACTAACCACAAACTTAAACGCGTTCCTTTCTCCTCTTTTAGATCAATCCTTTCTTCTACCCTTCCTCATTATTGCCACGGTGGGTGGCACGCTTTTCGCCGCACTCTATCTCCTGACAATTTACACATTTAAAGACCTGTTTCGCGCTTACGGGGCTCGAACCCTGCTGATCGACGATGACGGCCTCATACTCATCGAGTCTGGCCCAACATCGGTCCGTCAACAGGCCCGAATTCCTTTTGAAGACCTTAACAAACTCTTCATTAACCGCGGTGCGCTGGGCTCGTGGTTAGGAATGCTCGAAGACAACCATCTTGTAGTCCGCTGGAACACAGCAAGTTTTGCCGTCTTCGGGGACGGCCTGAGTATCGAAGAGCTTGCCACACTCAAGTCCGCCATCGAGCAGAAACGCGCGACCTGGTCCCACGCCGCTTCCCTCAATACTCCAGGCACACCCTCGCTCTCGCCGGCCCCGGCGTGATCCTGCCGAAAAAGCCGGTGAATTTTCTCAATTAGGGGAGAGCGGTAGGGGGGGGAGACGAAACATCTCACAGAAAACACGGAGCCTTCCGCCTCGGGAGATAAATTTTTCGCCCCAGGCCCGGAGCCTTCCGCCTCGGGAGATAAATTTTTCGCCCCAGGCCCGGAGCTTTCCGCCTCGGGAGATGAATTTTTCGCCCCAGGCCCGGAGCTTTCCGCACTTATGCGCAGATTTTTCGCCAGAACATCGGAGCTTTCCGCACTTGTGCGCAGATTTTTCGCTCCATGCCCGGAGCCTTCCGTCTCAGGAGAGAAATTTTTACCTCGGGAGCCGGAAGCTTCCGCCCCGGGAGAGAAATTTTTACCTCAGGGGCCGGACGCCTCCGCCCTTCCCCTTCGATCACCCCCACTCATACGTCACACAAAACTCCCAGATCCCCCTCCCCTGCGCGTCTCTCGTCGCCGAGCTCGAAAAGTACATCGAGACCTCCGGATGCTGCTCGGCGCCAAAGCGATACCCCGAGCGCGCCATAAACGCTTGCAGATCCGCGGTGGTGGCACCCTCCAGGCCCGTGGCGTCGAAGTAATAGTAGACCATATGAAAACCATCGACGTTGGCAGCCTCCACGACTGCCACCCGACCATCAGCCAACTCGATGGTTTTAGGAGGGTTGTCGGTGGCCAGCTCACGGGTGCCGCCGGTGGGGTCGTCGGCGTCGGTGGGGCGGTTGCTGCGGTCGGGGATGAAGAAGCTCATCGAAACTCCTGAGGTGTTGGGGTGGGGTGTTGGGCCCTTTCACCTCCTGATAGCGGGGCGCACCCAGATCTGCGAAACATCAGGTGGTCGTATAACGATCATTTGACGGTTCGCCGCCCACCGGTCGGCCTGCTATATCGAGAGAACACTTCGCGCCACTCTGGCTTTGCCCCGACGCTCCGGAGGTCCCATGACTCCCCCACTCTCCCTCGATCCCCAATCCCTCGACCTGCTCTCCCCCGAGACCGCGCGTTGGTTCCACCAGAGCGAACTTTCTGCCGATCCCCTCACCGCCCGCCTCGTTGAAGCCGCCCTCGACCTCCGCGACGCACCGGGCCTGGAGCTCGACGACGACATCACCTTCGCGGTGCTCGCCGCCTACTTCTGCCGCGCGCTGGAGGTGGCCACGGTCGATGGTGAGCGACTGATCAATTTTGAAAAGATCCCCGGCGGTCTGGGCGAGATCACGCTGGCGATCCTGAAGGGGTATGCAACGCGCGCAGCGTTTCGGCGTTATTGCGTCGACGGCGAGGAGCAGATTGGCGCGGCGATCCTCAACATCGTGGCGCGGCAGGTGGCGGGCAAAAAGGCGCTTCGCTGGTGCTTTGACGCGTTGATTCAGGCCTATGGCGACGGTTCGTATACGCCCTCCGAGGTGCATCGGATCCACGACGCGCTGCCTGCAGAGGTGCGAATTCCTGTCGGGTTCTAGGCGTGCCCCTCCTCCTTCACCATTCGCTACGTCTCGCCACTTCCTATCATCCCCCCTTCGCGGTAGTCTGACCTCATTGACTACCCAGACCGGGGCAGACCACCCGCGCGCCACGCCATCAGCGAACGCCCGGGCGCCCCACCCACTCGCCAGGAGGGAGGCGATGAAACAGGTTCTGATCACACTCGCCATCGTCGCGCTCATTGCGGTGATCGCCATCGTGCTCGCGTTGGATGGCCAACCCAAGACTTCCGACACCACAGAAGTCGGCTCCGCCGAAGCCAGCTCCGCAGAGGCCAGCGAGGTGGAGGCGCCGGCGGGGAATTGACGCCTGAAAGGCACACCAGCTCGCCACACAAAAAAGCCGGCGCGGCCCTCAAGGCCACACCGGCGTCTTTTTGCTCTCAACCAGAAGGCGCGTCGCTCAATCTTCCGGATTGGGCGCGGTGCCCCCGTAACGCTCCACAAGCTCGCCGTCCTCGTTGAGAATTCCGGCGTCGATCAGCGTCTGGCGCTGCTCCTCAGGGGTCATGGCGTCAAGCTCTTCCATTGCCCGCTCATGCCGCTTGTACTCTTCCGTCTGGCGGTAGTCGTAGTTGGCGAAGATGTCGTAGGGGTCTTTGCTCATCGTCTTGTCCTGCTCAAAGACGCATCAGGTGCTCCGAACGCTTCAATCCTCCGGATTGGGCGCGGTACCCCCGTAGCGCTCCACGAGCTCGCCATCTTCGCTGAGAATCCCGGCGTCGATCATCGTCTGGCGCCTCTCTTCCCGGGTCATCGCACGAACACGCGCCATTGCCCGCTCGTGCAGCTTATACTCGTCAGTCTTGCGGTAGTCGTAATTGGCGAAAATGTCGTAGGGGCTTTCACTCATCGTCTTCTCCTACTCAAAAATGCGTGGTCGGCAAGAAGTATCCGATGACGCATTGGGTATCTCGCACGCAGATCTGGATGTGCGACTTTTCTCGTATCGTTGAACCGTTAAAGGCCGCAGCACCTTCCTGAAACACGCCGCGCAGCGTCTGATAAGCGTAAGGAACTCCAGCCTGCCTGTCCAACCGACGCATGTACCAGTTGATGAGCGCGCAATCGAGCTCTCGCAAGAGGAGGTCATGGTCGTCGCTTGACGCTGCTCGATTCATCGGCACTGGCTGGCCTTCATCTGTCAGAATGTCTTTAAAGTCACCATAGGCCACCCCCAGCTGCCGCGTGTGCTCCACATCCGTGAGGTCGAAACACCGTCCCAGATGAATGTAAGCACCCAGGACCGCGGGTTCCTCGACCTTGCCACGGCGCTTCTGTTCGTGGGCAAACTCCAGCGCGCGCCGGGGTGCGTGCTCCCAGAAGTAGACGCCCTTGCCGAGCCAGTCGTAGGTATTTTCGCTGGGGCGTAGATGTTGATGATTCTGCAAGACCTCGGCCGCCACAGCCTTATCGCAGCCGTGGTACCCGATGATCGTGCGTTGATAATCAAGTCGTTGAAATGAAGTCATCGCTCCTTCCTGAAAGCAGTTGCGTTCGGCGAGCCTACCTCTCTCTCATCGCTCGCCGCAGCCGAAGTCGCAACAGGAAACCAAATAAAATCAAAAACTTATCAGTCGCTCCGTTCATCGAGGTTCGCGGGGGCGCCCACGAGAGGCGCCCCTACGGGAGAGGTGGATTCGGTCATTCCCCTACCATGTCGTAGGGGCGGGTCTTGTGCCCGCCCCCTTCTCGATGTGTCGGTGTGTTGGGCCTTACACAAAGGCTTTTACGGGATCGGTGCTCGGGGGGCGAATGGGCGCCCACAAGGGGCGCCTCTACGAGATGGGAGCGGTATGTTGATGGGACGCAAGGGCTGACCATCGGGTGGAATAGTTCTCGGACCCAACCGTTGATCTTCACCACCCACGCCTGTACAGATGTACCGGCATTCTGGCGCTTACCATTCATGTGAACACGCGCCGGATCACAGGTGGTGATGCGCCGGCGCAGAGTCGCCGTGGCGAAGCGGTGGTAAACCGGAATGACGTAGAGGTGTGGCCGTGCGTGAGTCCAAAACGTTTGAGCTTGTGACCGAGTACTCGCCAGAGGGCGACCAGCCCACGGCGATCAAGCAGATGGTCGAGGGATTGCAGCGTGGGGAGCGCTACCAGACGCTGCTCGGCGCCACCGGCACGGGTAAGACCTTTGCGATCGCCAACACGGTGGCGCAGGTCAACAAACCCACCCTGGTCATGGCGCCCAATAAGACGCTGGCCGCCCAGCTCTACGCGGAGTTCAAGGAGCTCTTTCCTCATAACGCCGTGGAGTATTTCGTAAGTTATTACGACTACTACCAGCCCGAGGCGTACATCCCCTCGACCGACACCTTCATCGAGAAGGACTCGGCGATCAACGACGCCATCGACCGCATGCGCCACTCCGCCACGCGCAGCCTCTTTGAGCGCAACGACGTGCTCATCGTGGCCTCGGTCAGCTGCATCTACGGCCTGGGGAGTGGCGAGGCCTATATGGGGATGTTGCTCTTTTTGGAGGAGGGCGATGAGGTGCGCCGCGACAGCGTGCTGGAGAAGTTGGTGGAGATGCAGTTCAAGCGTCGCGACATGGACTTCCACCGCGGTACCTTTCGGGTGCGGGGCGACGTGGTCGAGATCTTCCCGGCGCACGAGGAGGATAAGGCGATTCGCATCGAGTTTTTCGGCGATGAGGTGGAGGCGATCTACGAGATCGATCCTTTGCGCGGAAAGCGCCTGCGCCAGCTTGAGAAGATCGCCGTCTACCCCAACACCCACTACGCCGTGCTCCCCGAGAAGAAGAAGCTGGCGATGGAGTCCATCAAGGCCGAGCTGCGCGAGCGCCTCGAGGAGCTTGTGGCGCGCGGGATGCTGCTGGAGGCCCAGCGCCTGGAGCAGCGCACGCAGTTCGACCTGGAGATGATCGCGACGATGGGCTTCTGCAACGGGATTGAGAACTACTCGCGCCACTTCTCCGGCCGCGACCCGGGCGCCGCCCCGCCCTGTTTGTTCGACTACTTTCCCGACGATTACCTGCTGGTCATCGACGAGTCGCACGTCACTGTGCCGCAGATCGGCGGCATGTACCGCGGCGACCGCTCCCGCAAGACCACGCTGGTGGAGCACGGCTTTCGCCTGCCCAGCGCGATGGACAACCGCCCGATGAAGTTCGAGGAGTGGGAGAATCACATCAACCAGGTGATCTTCGTCTCGGCCACCCCGGGCGACTACGAGCTTGAGAAATGCGAGGGCGTGGTCGTCGAGCAGATCATCCGCCCCACCGGCCTTATCGACCCTGAGATCGAGATCCGCCCGGCCCTCGAGCAGGTCGACGACGTCTATGGCGAGATTCGCCAGCGCGTCGACGCCGGGGAGCGCGTCCTGGTGACCACGCTCACCAAACGCATGAGCGAAGATCTCACCGAATACCTCGAAGAGCTCGGCGTGAAGGTGCGCTACCTGCACAGCGACATCGACACCATTGAGCGCATGAACCTGATTCGCGACCTGCGAAAAGGCGTCTTCGACGTGCTCATCGGCATCAACCTTCTGCGCGAGGGGCTGGACATCCCCGAGGTCTCATTGGTGGCAATCCTCGACGCCGATAAAGAAGGCTTTTTGCGCTCGACGCGCAGCCTGATTCAGACCATCGGGCGAGCGGCGCGTAACTCCAAAGGCAAGGTCATCCTCTATGCCGACACCCTCACCCGCTCGATCAAAGAGGCGGTCGAGGAGACCAACCGTCGTCGCGAGATTCAGCAGGCGTACAACGAAACACACGGCATCACCCCGCGCACGATCACCAAAAAGATCTCGGATCTGGAGCAGCATGTGCCGCCGGATCCCGACGCAGCTCCCGACGCCAGCCCCTACGAGAAGGCCGCTGCCCTGCTCGACGACACCTCCGGCGTGCTGAGCCCCGACGCCGAAGAGACGCCGCAACTTCTGGAAAAGCGCATCGAGAAGTTGCGCGAGGCGATGAAGGTCGCCGCCCGCGAGCTGCGTTTCGAGGATGCTGCCAAGTTGCGCGATGAGTTGCGTGCGGTGCAGGCGAGGTTTTTGGGGGTGGGTTAATCAGGTCGATCGGGTGCCAGGCATTCGATCACATTGCCCATGATCGGGTGCCAGGCGTTCGATCGTTTTCCAGCCATGATCGGGTGCCAGGCATTCGATCTTCTTGACCATAATCGGGTGCCAGGCATTCGATCTTCTTGACCACGATCGGGTGCCAGGCATTCGATCTTCTTGACCATGATCGGGTGCCTGGCACCCGATCATAGCGAACCCATCAAGCCACTGATTTCATTGAAGTATCCAACGCAATCACAACAACACCTTCAGCGCCGGCGCCTCTTCGAACACCCGCACCCAGCCCGCATCATCGCAGCCTTCGAGAAGGTTTTGGGCGCTGACGCCAAGCACCGGGTGCGTGAGATCGGAGGCGATATCGCAGAGGGGCACGAGCACAAAAGCGCGCTCCGCAATCGCCGGATGCGGAAGCGTTAGCCGGGCATGATCGAGGATCTGGTCCTCATAAAACAAAAGATCCAGATCAATGGCCCGCGGTCCTTTGGGCTGCAGCCGCACTCGCCCCATCGCGCGCTCAATGGCGAGCAGGCCGTCGAGAAGATCGAGCGGAGCGAGCTCGGTGAAGAGCTCGGCGCAGGCGTTTAAAAAGAGCGGTTGGTCCTCGACAATGCGCGGCTGCGTCTCATAAAACGCGCTGAGCGCGCCCAGGCGGCTGCACGGCAGGTGGTCGAGGGCGTCGAGCGCGCGCTTGAGCGCCAGGGCCCGATCGCCCAGGTTGGTGCCCAGCGCGATGATCGCCCGGGAAGGCTTTCTGGCTGTAGTGAGTTTGCTCAACGTCTCGCTGCTCCCGGGCTCAAAACGAGGACGCCATGTCTGGCACCCTGATGACTGAACTGATGACGCGACATCGACTTGCTGGCCGCGCGCTGCGCCTGACGCTCCTGGGCGCCATCGCCCTGGTCACCGCCGGCTGCTCGGAAGCAGACCTACCAGAGGCGGACTCGCTTGTGTACTTAAGCCCCTGGTCGGGACGCGATCTTCAGGCCGAGCCCGCCCGCGCCTCCGCGCCAACGCGGCTCTCGGAGGCCGAGCGCGCCAACTACCGAGAAATCGCGGACAGCTTTGTGCAAAACGCCCCCACGCTGCTCACGCGCCCCGATGTGGTGCAGCGCCTGGAGTCGATTGAGCAGGTCTTTTTGCTCACCGGGCGCTACATGGAGCTTGTGGCGCTTTATCAGGACGCGGTGGAGGCCGGCGGCCCCGCCTCCCCGGCCGCTCCGGCACTGGCCTGGAGCTATGTGCAGCTGGGGCAAGAACCCCAGGCCCGCGAGCTTATTGATCAGCTCAAAGCCACACGTGGCGACGAGGCGGTGGTGCACGTGCTCGACGCCAGCCTGCAGCTGGCACGCATGGAGCGCGACAGCTCGGCGGCCGGCCAGGCGCTTGCGTCCTTTAAGCGCGCCCGCCAGCTCGACCCGGCCTTTGGCCCTTTCCGCGGACTCAACGCCGCGGGCATCGCCGAGCAGATCAACCGGCTGGAGGCCCGCCAGGCTCGCACCACCGGGGCCACCCAGAACGCCGTGAGCAGCGCAAACACCGAAAACACCGCACAGAATAACGCTGAGGCGCAACCCCCGGTCGCGCAAAACCAGCCCACCGCGGAGCAGAATTCGGGCGAAGAAAGCCAACCCCCGGTCGCTCAAAATCCGGTCGCGCAAAACGAACTTCCCACCGCGCAACCCCCGGCCGCGCAGAATCAACCCCCGCTCGCACTGAATCAACTTCCGACGGCGCAAAACTCCGCGGTGCTTCAGCCCTCCGCTCCCGGTCCGCAACAGCAGGCCGCCATCATGGTGGCCGACGGGCAAATCACCATGGCCCGCGGCGAAGATCATTTTGAAGAAGCCCAGCGCTACTTCCGCCGCGCCCTGGAGTTCGAGCCCAATAACATCGCCGCCGGGCTGGGGCTTTTGCAGATCGCCTCGCGCTCCGGCGCCCCCGACGCGATGGTGCGCAGCCAGATCGAGCTCTTGCAAAAACAACCCGCTCTCAACGCCCGGCAGGCCTATGAGCTGGCGATGATAGCCCTGCGGCGCTTGAATGATCGCCCTCTCGCAACTAGCTTGCTCCAAAAGGTCCAGGAGCTGGACCCACGCTACGCCGAACGGGTTGGCGTCGACGCGCTTTTGACGCCTTGACCTGATCTTTTGGCATCACAAACACGCTCACGTTTCAGGAGCTTTTATGTCCGACCTCAACGCTGTCGTCGCCGACGACAAAGTCGTCATCTTTCACTACACCCTGACCGACAAAGAGGGCGAAGTCCTCGACTCCTCCGAAGGTCAGGAGCCGATGGCCTACCTCCACGGCGCCGGCAACATCGTGCCCGGCCTGGAGAGCCAGATGACCGGCAAAAAAGTCGGCGACGCCTTCAAAGCCGAGGTCGCCCCGGCCGATGGTTATGGCGAGAAGCAGGGCCCCGGCCCGCAGCCCGTCGAGCGCAGCGCCTTCCCCCCCGGCGCCGAGATTCACGAAGGCATGATGTTCGCCGCCCAGATGCCCGACGGCTCCCAGATGCCCCTGTGGGTCGTGGGAATCGAAGGCGACAAGATCATGGTCGACAACAACCATCCCCTGGCAGGCGAAACCCTCTTCTTCGACGTGAAGATCGAGGGCATCCGCGACGCCAACGCCGACGAGCTTGACCACGGTCACCCGCACGGCATCGACGGCACCCACTCGCACTGAGCGAGGCCGCCGGCACCGCCGGAGCCGATCGAACAAAAAAAGCGAACGCTGCCCCGAAGCAGCGTTCGCTTTTTTTGTTTTTTCAGTCAGGGCGAAGGGTGCTCCGCACACAGGGGCACCAAAAACCCTTTAAAAACAACACCCTACAACACACACAACCGCCGCATTGAGACTTCAACGGTACGCGCGCCTCGGGTCAGCCGGCGGGCGGTAGCAGGTCGAGGGATTCGCAATGGGTGGCTTCGATCATGCCACGGATCACACCGCCCTCGGTGGTGTCACTGGCCACAAAGAGTTTGAGAAAGCCCTCGGGCTGAGGCTCGCCGACGCAGCTCTCGCAGATCTCGGCCTCTACGAGGGTGAACTGCGGGCTGCCATCGTTGCGCAAGACGGGCGGGTTGGCCTCCGGCGGCACAAAATCCCCCATGTAATCGAGGATAATCAGCCCGGCGTCTTCGGCGCCGGGCACGCCCTCGTCATCAAGAAAGACGCCCTGCACGAGCATGTTGCGCGCCGGCGAAGCACCGGTCTCGGTGGGGCAGCCCTCATCTCCGCCCTCCAGAGCTTCGATGTAGAGTTCGGTGCGCCCGGAGTCGCTGGCATCGGGATGGGTCAGGCCGAAGTAGGCGCGGGAGAAGACGTAACTCTGCCCCCCGATCTCCAGCGTGGGCGCAGTCTCGGTGGGTTCCACCCGGGGTCCCTCCCCCGTAGAGATATCCACATCCACGGGCTCTTCGTCTGCATCGGGCTCGCTGGTATCGGGCTCGCCAGCATCGGGCTCGCTGGCATCGGGCGAATCTGTGGAGTCACCACAGGCGAGCACGCCGGCCAGAAGGAGAATCATCGGCCAACGAAGCGGTGGTGAGAGGGGTGGGGTCATACTGTCTCCAGAGCGCGTGAAAAGGTTCGCACAAAAACTCGCCGCATCTTCGACCAAGGGTTTGAGGCCTCGATCGAGGGGCGCTCGTCATTGTGTGAAAAAACGGGCGAAAAATCGACCGCCCGACCCACTTCTTCTGGAGGTCGACCATGGTACATCTGCTCAAGCTGTTGATGGTGATGGGGTTGCTGCTCTTCTCGAGCGCCTGCCTGATTGTCGAAGAGGGCCACGCCTGGGGAGGCGAGGGCGAAGTCGGTTGCGAGTGCGATCGGGACAGCGACTGTTTTAGCGGCGTCTGTGACGACGATGTCTGCGCCGAGGCGGAGTGCAGCTGGAGCTCGGATTGCAACGACGATGAGCGCTGCGTGAACGGCCGCTGCCGCGACAGTGACAGCCCTTATGATGACGACACCGGCAGCGATGCTGGCCCCGGCGATGATGGCGCCGATACAGGCGATGGCGGCAGCGATGCCGGCCCTGGCGACGATAGCGACGGGGGCACCGACTCCGGCGATGATGGCTCCGATAGCGGCGACGATGCCGACTGCCCGGTCGATGATGGGGGCCAGGCCGGCTGCGGCCCTCTGGACGGCTGCGTGCTCAACAACGAATGCCCCTTCGGCTCGCTCTGCCTCGACGGGCGCTGCCAGGTCACCTGCACCGACGATCTTCATTGCCCCACCTCCGAGGTCTGCCAGGACGGCATCTGCCAGCCCGATCGTGAGGGCGGCGACCAGTGTGTCTACGATGAGGATTGCGGCGAAGGACGCTGCATCAACGGCTTCTGCCTGGACCGCTGCGAGAGCGACGCGGCCTGCGGCGAGGGCGAGTATTGTCGCGCCGGTGTCTGCCGCCCCGATCACCGCCCGGGTCCCCAGTGCCGGGTAGGCGCGGATTGCAACCCCGATGAAGACTGCGTCAACGCGCGATGCCGCTCCGCCTGCACCTGCGACGAAGACTGCGAGATCATCGGCGGCACCGGAGATACCTGCGTGGAGGGCTACTGTGTGGCCGCCCACGAGAGCAATCCGGAGTGCACCGTGAGCAGTGACTGTGCAGATAACTCGCGCTGCCTCGATGGTCTGTGCGTACCCTTCTAAGAAGAAGCCATGCCCGGGTGTCGGCCACAAGTGTAAGCGCTTGCAACGCTTCGGACTTTCTCCGAAGATCCGCCGACACCCGGCGCCACCCTAGCCGTTGACCGATGTTGAGCCGTCATTATGGCCCAGACCGAACCCCAGTTTGACGTCGACGCGACGTTGATCACCCGCGCAGCTGGCGGGGATCGCGTTGCGTTTCGGCAGCTCTATGAGCGCCACGTCGGCTATGTGGCGCATCATGTGGGTCGGCTGGTCGGGCCCGGCGGCGATCTGGAAGACGTGGTTCAGGAGGTCTTCGTGCAGGTGCACCGCTGCCTGCGCGACTACCGCGGCGACTGCACCTTTACGACCTGGCTCTACCGGGTGGCCCGCAATGTGGCCATCGATCACCTGCGACGGCGAAAGAAAACCGTCTCACTTGACGACTGGCGCCCGCTGCGCCAGTCCGGCAGCTCCTGGCGGCGACTGGAAGCCCGCGATCAGCTGCGCGCCCTCTACGCCGCCATGGAAAAGATGCCTCTGGATCATCGCGAAGCCTTTGTGCTCTACGAGATCGAGGGCATGAAGTTGCGCGAAATCGCCGATCTGACCGGCGACCCGCTCAACACCGTAGCTTCCCGGGTTCGCCGCGCTCGCCAGGAGCTACGCGAGGTGCTCGAAGCCACCCAACGTGGAGAGCGGCCATGAGCAGCAACGAGCTCTGCAAAAAGATCCAGATCGATGCCTTCGATCTGCGCCGCGGGGAGCTCTCCGGCAGCGATCTGGCCACCCTGGATGCGCATGTGGAGCATTGCGCAGGGTGCCGCAACTACGTCGAACGCCTGGGCGATATGCTCGACGAGGCCACCATCTGGGATCCGGCCGATCCGGTGCCCTTTGACGCCGACGCGCTCTTCTCGCGCATCGAACAGACCCTGGATGCGCCCCACACCGGGGTAACTCGCGGCGACGACGCGCGCCTGGGCTCCCCTGGCGAAGCCTGGCCAGCCGCCCCGCCCACTGGCGAGCGCCCGGCCCATCGCCTTACGCCCACCGGCCGCATCGGACCACCTCCGAGTGGCGCGTCTTCGAAAGCAACCTCCAGCGAAGACGACGCGCCCAACCGCCGCAGCGCCTCGGCCGCCCACCTGATCATCGCGCTGGCCGCAGCGCTGGTGGCCTTTTTGGCCTGGCCGCTGATCTTCTCAGGCTGGGTCGACTCCCCGGATGCTCCCGACGCGGCGAACGAGGGGGTCGCTTCCAGCGCCGAGGCGAAGATCGCCGGGGTGGCCGACTCACAAACGCCGTCAGCCGCACCGACGCCCGATGCCGCCGAGAGCGCGCCCACCGTGGAGCTCGACGCGCTGCGCCTCTTTGCCTCCGACGACACCCGCTGGGGCATCTCGGTGCTGGAGCAGGGCTGGGAGATCGAGGCCCGCCAGGGCACGCTCGTGCTGGAGTTTTTGCCCGACGAGAATCAGACCCTGCAGGTGCGCTTTCCCGGCGGGGAGGCCACCGTGGTGGGCACGGCCTTTTATGTCGACGCGGACCAGTCGGAGCTCGGTGTGATCACCGGCGAGGTGGTCGTGCGTGGCGAGGAGGGCGATGAGGAGGCGGTGCTCGGTGGCAGCGCCTGGGCCGAAGGAGTGCAGCGCCCCATTACCCCCACACGCTGGGAGTCGGTGACCACCCACGTCGACCCGGAGAGCCACAGAGCGCGTCAGGCCCTGGCACGCGAGGCCGCCCGGGCCCACGCGAGCACGCCATCGTCGGCAGACGACCTGAGCGCCGCGCCGACCCGAAACGCCGGCATCACCATGCGCCCTCCCTCCACTCGCCCCACCTCTGCGAAAGGCTCCACCGCCCGCGCCCCCGGCCCGGCCACCCTGCGTCTGGAGGCCGAAGAAGCCATGCGCCGACGCAACTTCGCCGAGGCTGCCGACCGCTACGAAGATCTTCTCGAGGTGCTCGGCCCCCGCGACCGGGCCGCGGCCACGGTGCGCCTGGATCTGGCGTTGCTCTACTACCGTCAGCTGGGCGATGAGCGCCGCGCCATCGACCACCTGACCTACTTTGCCGACACCTGGCCCGACGATATGGCCGCGCCCATCGCCATCAACGAGCTCTGCCGGCTCCTGGACGATCGCCGCGCGCAGAGCCCTCACTGCGGGGGGCGCTGAGTGCGCGCGAGGCTTGCCCCCCTTTTCACCCTCGCGCTCCTCGCGGCCCACCTCTCCCACTCCGCTGTGGCGCTGGCGCAGCCCTCCGGGGGGCGTCTGGAGTTGCAAACCGTCTCGGCCTGCGCTGACACAGACGCAGCCGACGAGCTGCGTGCCGAGCTCGCGCTGCGTCTTCCCGATCTCGATGTTTCCGACAACGCCCCCACCTCCACCCACAGCTCACCGGCGCGCTGGCGCCTCTTCTGGGTACCGGAGGGAAGCGATCGCTGCGTGGTGATTCTGCGCACGCCCAGCCTGGAACACCGCGCATCCCTCGGCCCCCAGGCCAACTCCGAGGCGATCCGGGAGGCCGCAAGCCGCCTGGCCTGGGTGATCACCGCCGCACACCAGGCCCACAGCGATGAGGCCCGCACCCGGGGCCGCGCCCGCGCGCTGGAAAGCATCGCGCTGACCAACGCTCTTGTGGAGGTGCGCGCCGACGCCTCCGTCGACGCCCGTATCAACGACGAAGTACGCTGGGAGACAGCCCGCAGAGCCGCATCCCTGGCCAACCTCTCGACGATGCGTACCCGCGAGGTTGCCGAGTCCGCCCCCCCTCAAGCGCCTTTGCCGCGCGCTGAACGGGAGCCCCCCGGGTCACTTCGTCTGGGACTTCTTCCCGGCGTGAGCCTGGGGCCGACCAGCGCCCCGCTGACGCTGAATGTCGTGGGCAGCCATGAGCGCGCCGAAGGCGCGCAGATCGGCCTGTTCAACCACACCGCGCGCCAGGGCTCCGGCACCCAGATCGGGTTCATAGCCAGCTGGAACGACGGCGATTTTGAAGGCGCCCAGGTCGCCTCGGCCTTCAACTACTCCCGGCGCATCGACGGGGCGCAGGTCGCCGCAGTCAACGTCAGCGATACCCAGCGAGGCGCCCAGGTCGGAATTGTCAACATCGCCGGCGAGCTTACAGGCACCCAGGTCGGGGTGGTGAACATCTCGCAAAACGCCAACTGGCCGGTCGGACTGGTGAACATCGCCACGGATTACCCCCCGAGGTTATTTGGCTACTACGCGCTGCCCGGCCACCTCTACACGGGCCTGAGCATGGGCGGGCGGCGGCTGCGCTATCTCTTTCAAAGCGGCACCGCCCTGCTGGGTGGTGCCAGCGCCATCGGTGCCGGGCTGGGACTGCATCTGCCCTTTGACGATCACCCCTACTTCGCCGACATCGACGCGGTGCTCATGTTCGCCGACTCCTCCAACGGAGCCTCGGGGTTGCAGGTGCATCTTCGAGCGCCTCTGGGCTGGCGTTTCGCCAGGCGTTTCGCGCTGATCGCCGGGCCCTCCTTCAACGCTTTCTTCGCGGGCTCCTCGTCGACACACACCTATGCTTCATCGGTGGCCCTTATCGAGGCGCAACAACAGAACGAGCTTTTCCAGTTCTGGGTGGATCTTATGGTGGGCGTCGTCTTCTAATGGGCCGCCTTAGACCGGCGGTCTGACGCCCCCGATGAGTCTTCGCCTCGATCCCGCACTAACGCGATCAGGCGCTTCCTGCCTGAACCTTTTGCCCCTGAGCCCTCATGACCTCGACCGATCGCACCACTCCCCAGTCGCCCCGCGCCACCCGCGCTCTGGAGCTCGTCGAATCCCTTCAAGCCCAACTCGCCGCTCGTCTGGTCGCCGCCGCACCCAACGACGATGAACCCGACTTTAAGCCCATCTCCTGGCTGCGCGATGAGGGCACCCACGGTGGCGGAACACGCCTTGCCACGGCCGATACTCCCACCTTCAATCGCGCCTCGGTCAACGTCTCATGCGTGCACTACGACGACCTTCCCGAGAAACGCCTGGCCTCGGCCACGGCCATCTCCACGATCGTGCATCCGGCCCACCCGCGCGCCAGCTCAATGCATATGCATATCAGCTGGACCGAGCTCAAAGACGGCCAGGGCACCTGGCGCATCATGGCCGATTTAAACCCCTCACATCCCGATGAGACGCAGACCTCGCGTTTTTTGAGCGCGCTTCGCGACGTCAACGCCGAGCTCTTTGACGAGGGCAACGCCCAGGGCGACCGCTACTTCGATATCCCCGCGCTGGAGCGCACCCGCGGAGTGGCCCACTTCTACCTGGAGGGCTACTCCAGCGGCGACTTCGATGCCGATCTTCGCCTGGCCCGCGCCTATGGCGAGGCCGTGATCACGACCTACGGAGCGCTGCTCGAAGAGAGCCTCAAAGACGCGCCGGCTCCCACCGACGACGAGCGCCGTCGCCAGCTTGACTACCACACGCTCTATCTCTTTCAGGTGCTCACGCTGGATCGCGGCACCACCTCCGGGCTGCTCGTCCACGACCAGAACGATGTGGGCATCATGGGCTCGCTCCCGGCCGCCGTCGATCGCGAACTCCTGCGGAGCTGGGCCTCCAGGGTTCCCGCCCCGCAGCATGAGCTTGTGGAGGCGCTGGCCGATGCGCTCCCCGACGCTCACCCCGCCCCGGTCGATAACGCCACGCGCGCACAGCTGGCCAACATCGTGCGGGCGCACTACCAGCGCCACCCCGAGGCCCTCGACCTCCAGGCCAGCGGCAACACGCTCCCGCCTACGGTCGACAACCACCTCAAACCGCGCTGATCCCTGCGGGCTTCGGGCCTCTCCCCCGGCCACATACGCCCGAGCCCCAAGCCCGCAGGGCCCTCCCCCCTTGACATCCTCCAGAGCCCCCGCCGAGGATTGGAGCCCTACTCGCCACGCGCGGCGCCTCTTGCGATCTCTGGAATCGCTCCGGGCGCCCCGGGCACGATGTTTTGCTCCGAGCCCTCATGCACCCCGATCGCTGGCAACGCCTCTGCGACGCGCTCAGCGCGCTCGCCAGGGCCCCTCAACACCATCCCAACCTCATCGCCGAGTGCCTGGCCCACCAGGCCGCACGCGCCACCGGCGGGCACCGCGCCTTTGTGTTGCTGATGACCCGCAACCGGGTGCTGCCCCGCAACCTTCAAAACGAGCCGATTCAGGGCTGGACCCCGATCCATCGCTACAGCCCGCCGACGCCTCCGAAGTACCAGGCGCACATCCGTGAGCTGATGCGCCAACGCAATCCCCTGAACGATCTCCCATCCTCGGTGGCCATCGCCCGCTCGGCCGGGCGGCTCCGGGTGCTCCTGCGCCCTGAACTCATCGGCGAACGACGCTGGGAGGAGACCCCCACCGGCGAGTTGATGGCACTGCTGGGCTCCGGGGACCGGATGATGGGCGGGCTGCCCCTGGGAGACACCGTCGAGATCATCATCGGCGTCGATCGCCCGCCGGGTGCACCTGAATTCGACGAGGAAGATCGCGCCCAGCTCGCATGCTTCTTCGAGCGCTGTGGCCCCTATCTGGTTCGCCTGCTCATCAGCCACGGGCTGCTCCCCCACCAGAACCCGCTGACCCCGCGCGAGCGGGAGTGCTACGAACTTCTGCTCGACTCGCTCACCGAGCGTGAGATCGCCGAGGTCATGGGTCTCACGCCTCGCTCGGCCCATCAGTACGTCTCGCGCATCTACCAGAAGCTCGGCCTCAATAGCCGGGCCCAGTTGATGAGCGAGTGGCTCATCGCCGGCCAGATCTTTGAGGATATGCTCCCCTTCCCGCTTCATTCCGCGCTTGTCGGAGCCCGGGGGCTGCGCAGCGCCGAGATGGTGGAGAAGGCGCCGGCCTGAAGCGAGCGCGTCGTCTGGAGCAAAGCTCGCGCATCCACCCCGACGTGCCGTCCCCCCTCCAGAAGAGTGGCATGATCTCTGCTTAAAGAGATGCCCCTGACACCGAGTCCGGCCACGAGTGAGCCCTCACAGGGCCTCGCAACGTGCATGAGCGCTTTATTCTATGCGGCTCAGCGGCCTGACCTCGGTTTCTTGCTGAATGGATGCATGACCCTCACATTTCTGGAGGTACCCGATGAACATTCGAACATCCCTGTCTACGCTGCTTATCTTCGCGCTGCTCGCTGCGGCCTGCTCCGATGACCCTGACGCCCCCAACCCGCAGGAGCCCGACACCGATCTCAGCGACACCGGCCCCGATGCCAATGAGCCCGACACAAACGAGCCCGACACCGATGATACCCCTGACGCCAACGACGAACCTGACACCGATGATACCCCTGACGTCGACGACGAACCCGACGCCGAGGAGCCCCCGACCTGCCAGGAAGACTCCTGCACCGAGGAGGGGCGCACCAGCTGCGAGGTTGTCGACGATGCCATCACCTGCCTCTGCGACGAGGGGCTGGTGGAGGTCGGTGATCAATGCCTGGAGCCCTTCTGCGACGCGCAGGGTTTGAGCGAGGCGCAGCTACTCGCCGACACTTCTAACACCAACGTTTACTCCCCGCGCGCTATCGCCGGTCTTGGCGCGACCTACGCGGTGGTCTGGAGCGATGACCTGGGTGAAAACTCGACCAACACCGACCTTTATATGGCGCGTTTTGATCGTGATGGTCAGCAGATCGGCGACAACATCGCCCTGACCGACTCCCCCTTCTTCGACGAGATCGGACCGCACGCGCTGGCATCCGATGGTGAGATGTTTGCGTTGGCCCGCATCGAGTTCAGCGCGACTCAGAATAAAGAGAGCCTCTTTTTGGAACGCTTTGACGCGCAGGGGCAATCTCTGGGCGTAAGCGCCCCGCTGGTCGAGGATCGCGCCATCGTCAGCCCTAACCTCGTCGCGACCGACCAGGGCTGGCTACTCTCCTGGAAAGAGAGTCTGGTTGAAGGTGGTGACTACCACTGGACACACCGCCTGGCCGCCCTCAGCGCCACCGGTGAGCTTCTTGCCGGTCCCATCGATCTGACGACCTATCAGGCCGACAGCGCCCCGCATATGATCTGGGTTGAAGACCACGCCGCCCTTGTCTGGCGCGGCTATACCAATGCGGCTGCCGAGAATGACGCGACCTTCTTCCAACGTTTCGATGCCCTGGCCGACCCCATCGACGAGGCTCCGATTCGTGTCGGCGACTCCCAATCGTACACCCCCTGGGTGATGTGGACTGGCGAGCACTACGCGATCGTCAGCATCCTCAATGCGCGCTACTTCCTGCTCAACACCCTTGATGCCGATGGCGAAGCGGTGCTTGTCGATGAAGACCTGACCACGACCAGCGCGAACACCTACGATACCCACGCCACCTGGACCGGCGGTGCCATCGCGCTGAGCTGGCGCGACCAGGGCGCGCTTATTCTCCAGGAATTCGACGCCAGCGGCGCGCCTCGCGACGAACCGATCGCCTTTGAGCAAGGCGTCTCCACCTCCGTACCGATCCTGGCCAACCTGGGAGACTTCATGGCCCTGGCCTGGATGCGCATCGACAGCGATCCCAATCCCATGAACGGTCAGCTCTTTATGGCGACTTACTGCGCCCATTGACACTGCGCACCTCCCCCGCTCGGTCTTTTCACACAACCTTCGTTGGATGATTCGCACCGACCGGGGGCCTCAATGCCCCGACTCCGGGTCGCACATCAGCCTTTAATGACGCGCCCAAACGCAGTTTCATTGCCCGAGCATCCGCTCCAGGCTCTGGCGACTCTCCGCGCGCCACACCGGCCGCTCCACCAGCACATCGTAGGTGAGGATCTGGCCGGCGCGCCCCTCATGCTGGAGGACGTCGCGCTGGTGAAAGATCACATCTTTGGAGCGCACCGCGTGCGCGGGGATCTCCCGCACCGGCAGGTTGGCGATCACCGAGTTGGCCGGCCCGAGGCGCTCACCAGCGCCGAGATCCCGGGTGAGCACGATCACATGGTCCTGGTCCACATCCGTGATGATCTCGTCAAAATAGATGCCCCACATCAGCCCGAGCATCACCGCGTTGGTCGCCATAAAGATCATGACCCCGGCGGCCAGCATCCCTCGCATCATCCTTGATCGCATCGCGTCTCTCCTCATTTTACACGAACCCTCTCGGGTGCTTCGTCCCCTTGAGCGTAACGAAGTCTTCAAACCACGTCGACGCATCCCTGCCCTTGTGCATAGACTCCCCGGATTGACATCCTCGTTCATGCCCACTCCCTGAAAAAAAGATCATAATGCGCCTCTCTTTCCTTCCCCGCCGCCTCCTCGTCCCGACCGCCCTGCTCGGCCTGCTCCTCGGGGCCGCTGCCTGCGCCTCCAACCCACTCGCCAGCGACGCGGCAGCGCCGAACTCCGAGGCCGCCGCCTCTTCCACCCTCACCCTCGATCTGCGCGCGCTGGCCACCCACGCCTGGCTCCACTTCGATCAAACCCGGCATACCTGCGAGACCTTCGACTACTTCCCGGCCGGCGGCATCTACACCTTTTACTGCCGGGCCCGCACCTTTTTGAGCGCGGAGGCCCTGCTGGCCAACACCGACCTCCCCGTCTTTGAGAGCGGCCCCCACCAGGGCACGCTGGTGCGCGACGCCACCGACAGCTTTGGCCACTACAACCCCGCGTTTGTGAGCCGCCTGGCCGACTGGGCGCTTCCGGCGGCCACCCACCCGGCCCTGCTCCCCCGGACCCGCGCGGTCTACACCGAGGCGGTGCGCCCCCTGGCCACCACCCTGTGGGCCACCTACCAGCGCCTCCAGCAGCACCCGGAGTACCTGCAGGCCGAGGCCACGCGCCTGCAACTCGCCATGCAGAGCCCGCAGGGCGTGCCGCGCGACCACTACGAGCGCTACTTCTTCATGATGAACCCCCACTTTTTCGACGCGCCCGAGGCCGACTTCAACTACTTCTATAACCGTGGTTTTGACGGCGGGGTCTATGAGGGCAACGTCGTGAAATCCGCCGTGGGTTTCTGGATTCGACGCCATATCGACGGCACCGACGCGCTCTTCGCCGACCAGCTAAAACGCCTCTTCGAAGTCTACGAGCCCGCCCTGGTGGCCGATCAGCCCCATCCCACAAAACAGGGATTGCCAACATCGCCGCACCTCGCGCATCCTTAGCCTCGTCCACGGGCAGACCTTCCGCACCACGCGGCTCATCCCACCAGCATCGCGGGCACCCTCAACACATAACCCTCCCCACGCTCCACGCCGATCAGCGACTCGGCACACTGCCCATCGTCGAGCTCCTGGCGCAGCGCGCGCACCGTCACGTACACGCTGTTGGTGCTCGAAGGCGGGCTGAAAGAGCGTTGCCACACCCCCTCAAAAAGCGCCTCCATAGGCACCCGCTCCGGTTGGCGCTCTGCCAGAAAGCAGAGCATCGCAAACCCCATCGTATCCGCCCCCAGCTCGTGGTAGCGCTCCCCCGCGTAGACCACGCCGCGCCCCCGATCGATAAGCAGTTCTCCGTTGACACGCCAACGCTCCACGATCGTCAGCCAGCGCATAAGCGTTCGGGAGAGCACCCTCTCTGGATCCAGATCCAGCGCTCCGCTCCTCTGCAAGGCCTCCCAGTAGCGGAGCTGCTCGACCACCTGCGCCGAAGAAAGACTCCGCCAGAAGGCCAGCATCTCGGCGCGCTGCGTGGGCAGGGCCTCCGAACCCAGCGCCAGATAGAGCAGCCCACGCACCATGCCAAAGAGGCTTCCGGCAAGCGTCAACTCCTGGCTTTGGACCAGCTCGCGGCGGCAGGCCAGCGTGTCGCCCTGAGCCAGAGCCCGCCACGCCCGGGCCACCGCCCCAAGCTCCGGATACGCTTCGATCTCCCGGGGCAGCGGCCCGCTCGGATGCGTGAGGACCTCCTCCCAACACTCCCGCCAGCGCATCAGCCACCGGCCCCCTCGCTCATCGCGCGGCAAGAGCGTCGGTGCCCCTGCGGTGTCCGGGGCCCCCGCCTCGATATGTGCCCACATGCTCAGATCGCCGCCCAGGCCAGCCAGCGCCCTCAGCGCCTCGGGTGCCTCCTCCGGCGCGCTCTCCCGAGCCGCCGGCGAACCCAAAATCGCCACCAGCTCTCGCGCCGGTCCGACCTCGCCACCCTCCATAAGCAGCGGCGCATACGAGCGCAGCACGCGCCAGAGCGCGTGCATGCTGCCCGACACCTGATGCTGGTGCACGGCCTCCGCAAACCTCTCCCGCGCCACAGCCCTCTCCCCGGAACGCAGCGCGTGCACCGCCTCGGCAAAGCTCAACTCCGCCTGATAATACGCCCAGTAGCTGGCCGCCGGCGTCCGGGCCAGCTCCGCGCGATCAGGCGGATCTTCCTCGCCAAGCATCAGCGAGATGAGGCACTCGGCCACCTCCACCATCTTCAGATTTCGCACATCACCAAAGCGCACATAAAGCGCACCGGAACGGCGCAGCACCTCGCGCGCATGGTCATAGCGCTCCAACTCAAAATACATCGTCCCCAACACATGAAGGGCCTCCGCCTGGGCCAGCTCCAGCCCCGGCACCGCCAGACGCTCCACCGCATCGGAAACCTGATAGAGGGCCGCCTCCGGCTCGCCAGTAAAACACAGGCACATCCCCTGCCAGCTGCGCAATAACTCCAACGTCCAGATGTCAGCTCCAGCGGTGTAGATGCCCTCTTCAAGTACCGAAAGCGCGCTGCGGAAGGCCCCCCGCTCCATCAGCACCCGCGCCAGCGTCAGGCATGCAAACGCATAAAGGGGATCCTCACGGTCGAGGCTGGCAATGAAGTCCCGCAACGCCTCGATCGCCTCGTCGGCACAGCCTTCGTTGGCCGCCATGGTCTGAGCCCAGAGGAAGGCTCGTTTGCCTGTCTCGTGTTTGCGCAATCGGAGCAGGCTGCGCAGCAGCTTATCTCCCTCGGCCACGCGCCCCACCCTTCTCAGGAGCTGTCCCAGGCGCAGGCGCACCTCGGGGATCGCGCGCAGCACCCAGTCTGGCGCGCGCTGAAGGCAGGCCTGCGCCTCCAACGCGTAGCGCCGCGCGCTCAGCTGGCGAGAGGCCTTATGAATCCGGCTACAGAGCTCCTCAAAGCTCCGGGTCTGCTCCTCATTCAGCTCTTCCTCCACCAGCGCCGGGTCTGCGCAGACCAGCGCAAAAGCCCGAAGCAGCACCAACACATCCTCGGCAAAGGCGTAGCCCCCGGGGGCAAGGCGCTCGCGCGCCTCAAAATCATCAAGCACCACCTGTAAGAGCCGCCAGTGCTGCGCATGGGTCAACGCTGGCGCCTCCAACCTCGCCAGGAGCGAGGTAGCCAGGCGCACCTGGTCGAGTTCCTCCACCAAAAGCCCCTGCTCCAGCGCCCGGCGTACCTCGTCCCGATCGATATGACGCCAGAATGCCCGGGCATAAAGCGCTCGTTTCAGCGCCGCCATCCCGGCCAGCAGAGCCAGCTCTCCGGGCTCCATCGCCTGCACCAACTCCCGGCCCAGGGCCTCGCCAAGCGCCTCGGAGAGTCGCTCAATCTCGGCCTCTTCCGGCGGCTCCTGCCCCGGGGGACGCGCCACCAACGCCGCCGCCACCGAGAGCGCGTGGCCCGGGTGTCCGACGCTACAAGCCCCGGCCGGGTAACGCCCCACAAGCTCCTGGCGACCTCGCCGGATCACATAGGCATCGACCAGCGCGCGCTCTTGCTCCACATGCCACGCCTCACAGGCGATCACCTCCAGGCGCACCACCTCCCCGACCGGCAAAAACACCCGGGGAGCCCCCCGGGCTACCACCCCGGCACAGGCCCGCCGCTCCAACAACCTCAGCGGCCCGAACGCGCGAACCTCGGGCGGCATCCACTCCCATCCCTCCAGAATGACCCGCCTTCCGGCGACCTGTGCGCACCAGGCCTCCCACACCACCCGGGCGTCTTCGCCGCCCACCCCAATCCCCGTAGGAGGAGGCTCCCCCACCGCTTCAAAAAGCGCCCCCGCCCAGCGGCGCCGCGTCAGCTCCTCCCACCGCTCCCCGGGCGCGAGCGCTGGCAACGCCACCACCTGCACCCGGGCCCCGGTCGCGTGCAACGCGTCCCGCAACATCTGGCTCTTACCGCTACCGGCCACCCCATGGAGCCAAAAAGGATGGTCCTCGCGCAGACTCCATTCCAGCCGCGCTCTGCTCTCCACAGCCTTCACCCGACCTCCAAACGCCACACACCTCATCGATAGATTAGCTTTACGCCAATCATCGTGAGGTGCGCGAGTCTCATGCGTTCAACAGCTCTCTGCGGGCCCCGGCAGCAGAGCACTCCGCTGCTGCCGGGGGGCTCTTAGAACCTCGCCTCAACCGCTGCAGCCTCCACCCGCACAAAGAAGGCTTTGACGATGCCTCCACGTTGTTTGCACTCCGACTCAAAGAGCGAGAACTCCTGATACGTGGCCCCCGGTCCGATATGATCGCCCTTCGGCATGCAGATGTAGATGGTCTTGCCATTCATATCTTTGCCGCCGACCACGTGAGCCATCTCCTCATGGCCCTCCGCACTGTCGACACGGCCCCCACGTCCCACGGTCATCGCCGCGGGCTCCACAAGCTCCGCACTCGTAAAGGTGCTCAACACCCGGCCAAACGAGCGATGGCAGCCAAAGCTAAAGGCCTCATAGGCATAAATGCTCGCGTCATGCCCCAGCGTGGCCCCGGTGGAACTGCAGATGTACTGCATACGCGAATCCGCCTCGGGCACGCTCACCCGCGCGCTCTTCTGCATCCGCACCACCACCTCGCCACCCTCGCGCAGGCAACGCGACTCAAAGCCGACAAAGGCCTCATAGCCCCGGGAGTGCGCCAGCGTGGTCGCATTGCCCGTGCAGCTGTAGACCGCCTCACGGTGCATATCGGTGCCGGGCATAAACTCCAGCTTCGACATCAACCCGGAGTCCGCCGCCTGGCAGGCCGCGGCAAAGGCGCGCTGCTCCTCGGCACCCCGCCCCATCGAGATCACCTGCGGACGGGTGGAACAGGTCAACACCGCGCCCTCTCGTCTGCGCGGCGAGTGCCCGCTCAGCAGCTCGCCACAGACCGGGTTACCGGAGGCGCTTCCACCGGCCAGCTCATGCATAAAGTCATGGCCCACGCCCACGCCAACCGTCCCGCCCGTGCCCCCATCGGAGATCCCCAGGCAGGTCTCGCGCCAGGTGGCGTACTCCCCCTCGCCGCCGGGCAAACGGAAGGCATCGAGATCGGCGCCGGTGTTGCACGCCGCCCAGGTAGCGCCGTCGTAGCGGAAGTTGGTGATCGGCGGTCGCGTCTTAGGCGTGCCGCCTCCCTGGCCCGGCTTGTCGGTGCCCGAGAGCACCGATTTGCTCAGCGCCCCGTTGACGCATTCGCGCAGCTGCGCGGCGCTGGCGGCCACCGGCTCGGCCTCGCCATCGCTCCCCTCGCTCAAGCCCCCCATGCACTGATGCACCCAGCCCATCACATCGGCATCAAACGTGACATGCAATGGGGCCAGATCGGCGCCGGTATGGCACTCCAGAAAATAGTTATCATTGGCGTCATAATACTCGCTGATCGGCTCGCCGATCCCGGCGAACTCCTCCCCGCGAGAGGTCTGCGGACCGGCACCGATCGCGCTGCTCTCCAGCGATGCCGAAGCCTCGCCATAGTCCACAAACTCGCTCTCGGCCTGACCGCAGGCTCCCCCGACGACCGCCAGCCCCAACAGGCTCAGCGTCGCACAGGCTCGGCTCCATCGCTTCGATCGTCCATCATATGTCATCATCTTCATCTCCTTAGTCTCATGCACTCAACGTGTTCGCGTGATTGATTCCTCGCGGCCCGAGCCCCACCGGAGGGCAGCAGGCCCGAGGCCAGGCCTCATTGCCCGTCGCCAGCGATCGTCACCTCCAGCTCCAGCTCTTCGACGCACCAGCTCCCTCCCCCCTCCACCAGCGTGGTGTGGTAGGTGACCGGATCGATGGTCACCTCCGCCAGCTTCGCCTGACGCAGCGTGGCCTCGAAACGCTCTCCCTCCGCGTACGCTCCATCCACCGCGCCGGCGCTCACGATCTCCAGCTCACCGCTGCCGGCGATAAAGGTGCGCCTGCAATTGGCCCCCTCGCACCCGGCATAGATCAGCAAACAGCGCTCACAGCTGGCGTAGTTGTAGTCGTCCAGCGCGTAGGTCCCCACCGGCAGAGCACCCTCGGTGGCGCCGTAGAGCTGCAGCGAAAGCACGTTCTGCGGCGTCGACTCGCCAGAGAAGAGCTCCACAATCAACGAGCCGGAATCGACGATGGTGCCCGCCCTCAGCGTGACATCCTCCTCAAACCCGGACTCGTCGCAGCTGATCGCGTCGGGGAAGTCCGCCATCGGCATCGAGCTCGCCATCAACTCCAGGCTCTCCAGACACCAGCTCAGCCCCTCTTCCACCGGCACAAAGGTGCCCTCGCTCAGCGCCACCTCCACCAACTCCAGATCCTGAAGCTCGGCCTCAAACGCCCCGCCCTCCTGCGAATCCCAGGCGGAAATCTCCAGGGTGCCCCCCACCGCCATAAAGAAGGCCTCGCAGCCCGCTGGCGAACACCCCTCGGCCAGCAAAAGGGAGTTGGCCTGATCGCGGAGCGCCGCGTCCTCAAAGGTATAGGTGCCAGCCTGCTGCGCGCCGCCCTCGGCCGAGAGCTTCAACGAGAGCATCTGCGTGAGCTCCTCGGCCACCAACGACCAGCCCGACGCCCCCTCCACAATCTGCAGGTCCTGACTCAGCTCAAAGCCCTCCAGATCGCAGCCCGGCACCTCCACATCGCCGGTATCGCCGCCGTCCGGGGCTTCGGCGTCAGGCTCTCCGGCATCGCTCTCCCCGCTATCTGGCTCCTGGCTGGCATCCACCTCGGTCTGGAGATCGCCCCCCGGGGCGGGCTCGCCATCACAGGCCAGAAGCCCGAGCGCGGCGACCAGGAAGAACGATCCGAACAGGGAATGTCGTGCTACGTCGTGCGTCATCAAAAGTCCTCTCATCAGTCCCTCGTCTCAAGACATGCGCTTCATCAAGAGCACCAGACTGAAAGGAAGCGGAAACGCACTCAACTTAAAGAACCTAAAACCCCAAAACCCCTTTCATTTCAACACCATGCAAGACACCCCACAGATCCAACCACAGGCACGACGCTATGAGCAGAAGGTGACGCTGATGGATGCGAGATTAAGCGTGACGAAGCCGGGCAAGGCGCAAAACGCTGGCGGGTGCTTCGGCGCCTCATGTTCATGGTAAAACCGACGCACCGAAGCACTCGACGAGCACCACCAGAGTTGAACCCCCTCGCCGAAGCGCTCGACGAGCACCACCCGAGTTGAACCCCCTCGCCGAAGCGCTCGTCGACCCCTCCGCCCACTCAACCCCATGTGACGAAGCGCTCATCGACCCCTCCACCCACTCAACCCCATGTGCCGAAGCGCTCGACGACCCCTCCGCCCACTCAACCCCATGTGCCGAAGCGCTCGTCGACCCCTCCGCCCACTCAACCCCATGTGACGAAGCGCTCGACGACCCCTGCGCCGCTTACACCCACCCTGGCGAAGGCTTCGGCGTGGCTTCTTTCACTGGCGAGACACACGTCGAGCGCTTCGACATGGTTTCTTTTAGGGTGGCAAAGGTCGCCGAGCGCTTCGGCAACGCACGTTCACGCGGCGAGTAGCTGGCCGAGCGCTTCGACACAAGAGGTGCTCGGCCAGCGAGGTATGTCGAGCGCTTCGGCAACACACGTGTAGGCTCGCTCCGCCCCCATGCCCCTTGAGGCATCACCACACGGCGTTATTCGACACGCTGACCACGACCTCCTCGCCAGCCTCACCTTCCTGCGTGGTTTCCACGGGAAACTGACGCGCGCGGGAGTCGATCTTCGCGGCCACATCAATGCTGGTGTTGATGAATGTTAAGAGGTCTCCAAATGACACGAAGAGGTGCCCACGGCTGCGTCGCAACTCGCCATGGCGAAGCGTGAGGTTATCGCCGGCGGCCTGAACCCGCTCCATAACAAGGCGTACCTCCGGATCGTCGGCGAGCCAGCGGGTGATACCGACGTCGTTCCGACGAAAGGCGGCCGCAAAACTCTTTGTCGTCGCTTTCCAGGCCCCAATCTCATGGGCGTAGGGCTCGCGCGGGTCCATCCAGACCTCGCCAAGCGCGGGCTCCAGCGCCTTCACAACACATGTGGTCACGTAATGGATGTCGGCATAGCGCCCCTGGTCCATCCTGAAAGTTTCCGTACTCACCTGCACGTCATAGCCGCGATACCCCCCCTCCAACTGCTGAGCAGCAACGCCTCGATCCCAGAAGTGAAGGCCGCAATGATCGGCGACCTCCCGCCAGGCCGACGCGCTCTTCTCCCAATGACGCCACTTCAAAAACGTCGCGAGGCATACAAGCAGGAGCAACGCGAGAATTGCGATGAATTCGACCGATTCCAACCCTTCCAATGTTCACCTCCAAACCCCGTAGAACGCCCTGAGGCCATGTTGACGCCTTTGGATGCGAGATATCCGCCACGCTACAGGTAGCACTCCCCTCTTACCTTCAACCCGCGCCTGACGAGCCCATCCTGATGTCTTCCGATCGGGATGACTCTACGACAGAGCTCAAGCTGCTGACCACCGCTCTGCGCCCCCCATCGCCGAGCTCTCCGCCTCGGCGCGCGCCACGCCGGATGTCATACCCGGTGGCACCGACCACGGCTCACGGCGTATACTTGAACATACGCGGTCTCCGGCCGATCGCATCGTCTCGAAGCGCCTGCTGCAGGCACTCTCGGACGACTCGTGTTCATCGTAGCGTTGCAGGAGTTTCTTATGTCTCGACGTGTTTTGTTTCTCGCTCTCATCCTCACCATCGCCGCCTGCGGCTCTCCCGAAGACGACACACCGGACCCCACCGATCGTGATGCAGGAGCCGACGTCGACGCCGATGCCGATACCGACGTTCCCGATACCGACGCTCCCGATGCCGACGTCGACCCCGACGCCGACGCCGAGCCCGACGATCATGTACGTGTCGAGCGCCAGGTGCTCACCGAGGCCCGCGATGAGGTGCGCATCGCCGAGGTGCTCGCCACACAACCCGGCTGGGTGGCGATCTACGCGCTCGACAACCCCGACGATCTCAGCAGCGCCGGGGAGCTTCTGGGCAGCGTGGCGGTCGATGCAGGTGAGTCGAGCGATGTGAGCGTGAGCCTGACGCGCGAGCTCGAAGACGGGGAGTGGCTGCTGGCGAGACTTCATCGCGAGGCCCCCGAAGATGGCGTCTTTGGCTACGATGCCAGCGCCGACACCCCCGACGATCCTCCCGCGCTCGACGCCGATGGCCAGCCCGTCGCCGCGGCGGTGGAGGTGCGCATCCCCTCGGCCGGCCTCCAGGCCGACGACCATACCCTCGAATTTTCCACCCGCGTCCGCATCACCATGGTCAGCAGCGCTCGCCACGCACTCATCGCCATCGCCGACGCCGACGAGGAAACGCTCGCGACCGCTCCCCTGGCACCCGGGCTTTTTGAAGCGCTGCCTCTGACCTTAAGCCGCCCCATCGCCACCCCGGGTGAGACCCTGTACGTCTACCTCTTTGAGGATGTCGACGAAAACGGCGTACTCGATGCGAGCATCGATACGCTCCAGACCGACGCCGGCGGTGCGCCCCTTGTGCTGAACTTCGAGGTCACCCACGCCGACCCGGCCGACCCGGCCCCGGCGGTGCGTTTTGAGATGGCCTCCCTCGGCACCACCGCCTACCTCTTTGAAAGCGCCGAGCCCGCCGAGTTCACCGACGCCATCAGCGACGTGCAAGCCTGGAACCCCACCGTGACGCTCAAGCGGGGCTGGCGCTACGAGATCAACAACCAGGGCATCAACGTCCACCCCTTCGATCTCCTGGATCTGGGCGATACCCGCGCCGGCGACGTGGTGCTGGCCTCCCAGGGGCGCAACATCGACCCCGCTCCCGAAGCCGACCCACAGGTGGCCTGGGTCGATGAAGGCCCCATCATGCGCTTTACCGTCGCCGGCACGCTCGCCGGCGAGGCCCCGGGCAACCCCAACACCCCCACGCTGAACGGGTATCGCTGCGCGGTGACCGGTCATGCCGAGATGCGCGGGGCGTTTATCATCGAAGACTGACCCCCGGTCTCATGCGCCGATCGCCGCGAAAATACGCGGCGATCGGCGCAAACACACGCGACACCCTGCCTCACCATCCCTCCCTCGCATCCTGCGACCACCGGCGCGCTTTTCTTCCGCTTTTTGCTTGCCAACCCTCTCGCCATCCTCTACCTATCCCTCTCGTACGCGTGTTTATGAAAATCAATTTCATTTTCAACCTCGCCCCAACGACAGGCAATTCGTATGATCAAGCGACGCAAGCAGCACTGGATCCTCGCCGCACTGGCTTCCCTTCTGATGGTTTCGACCGGCTGCGGTGAGGCCACCGAAGACGACGGTCCCAACACCGAAGTGGTCGACTACTCGGAGTTTCGTCCTTTTGACGAACAGAACATGACCAACCAGATCGCCCGCCTGGAGTCCCACGCCGAGATCGTGACCCTGCGCAAGACGGCGACCCCTGAGAACGCCGCCGAGATCTACGCGCAGATCGAAGCGTTCTACGAGGCTCACAGCCTCAACCAGAAGGTCGCCGGCCGCACCGACGATCACCTCGACACCCATGGCTGGGGCCACGAGAACGTCGGCGCCTTCTGGGATGGCCAGATCACCAACGCCATCGCCATGGGCACCGCCGGCGCCACCGAAGCCGACGTCGCCTGGGCCGGTCAGGTCATCGACAAAGGTCTTCAGGTCTTCTTTTATTACTCGGTCTACCACGAGCTCTACCTCAAGAAGCGCAAGAACTTCGATGAGGCTTTTGGCTACTTCGGCCTGAACTTCGACGGCACCCCGCGCGACGCGGCGCCCCTGGCCAACAACGCCGTGGCCCGGGAAGCCGAGTACGGCCTGACCCTGGTCACGCCCATCTTCAACGCCTTTATCGACGCGCGCTACGCGCTGGCCAACGGCACCGCGAGCAACGACGACGTGCTCGGCGACGACGCGGACTACGACGCGGCGATGGCCACCATCGATCGCCTGATGCTCTCGGCCCTGGGCCACTACGCCCTGCACGAAGTTGACGTGCTCACCGCCGAGAACGCCGACATCAAGATCATCGAAGCCCGCGTGATCTGGGACGCGCTTGCCCCCTACGCCGAGAGCGTCGACGCCGAGGCGGCCCAGGCCGTGCTCGACGGGCTCTACCCCGACGGCATGGTCGAGCGTGACGATGCCAACTACTTCTACACCGGCCTGACCGAAATCCGTGACGGCAGCACCACGATCGACACCACCGCGCTTCGCAACGCGATGCTGGACATTCTGGAAACCCTCGAATAATCCCGGCGTCCTGGCGGGCCGCCTCGACGAGGCGGCCCGCCACCCCACGTCTGCTTCACCGAGGACTGTCCCTCTTCTGCTGATTCCGACCTTCCCCGGCATCTCATCATGAGTCGTATCCCGCGCGTGCTCTCCCCCTCCCTGCTTCTTCTGGCCTTTGCGCTGCCCACCTCCGCGCTCGCTCAGCCCGGTGACGACACCGCATCGGCGACCGATGCTCCCGGCGAGTCCACACAAGCCGCTGAAAACACCGAAGAATCCAGCGCCACACCCGGGGAACCGTCCGATAACGTGACCCGCCAGCGCGCCCGTGCCGCAGCGATCCATGTCATTGGTGAAGCCCCCGACGAGCTGGAGGCGGTGCCCGGGAGCGCCGAGGTCATCACCCGCGAAGAGCTCGAGCGCCAGCGCCCGCTCAACGCCAACGAGGCCCTGCAGATGGTCCCCGGCGTGGCGGTGCAGGATGAAGAGGGCATGGGCCTGCGCCAGAACATCGGCATCCGGGGCTTGAACCCCAACCGCAGCCGCAAAGTCCTGATGCTTCAAGACGGCGTGCCCATCGCGCTGGCCCCCTACGGGGAGCCCGAGATGTACTATGTGCCGCCGATCGACACCGTGGAGCGCATCGAAGTTGTGAAGGGCTCCGGCTCGGTCCTCTTCGGGCCGCAGACCATCGGCGGGGTGATCAACTACATCACCCCGGCTCCTCCCGAGGAGTTTGCGATGACGGCCGACCTCTCCGGCGGCACCTACGGCTACGGCTCCGGGCGCTTCTCGGTGGGCAACACCCACGAGGGCTTTGGCTACCTGGTCAGCGGCATGCACCAGCGCTTTACCGGCCCGCGCAACCTCAACCTGGTGCGCAGCGATTTTAACCTGAAACTCTCCGGCAACCCGGCCGACAATCAGGCGCTGACCTTCAGCCTGGGCATCTACGACGAGACCTCCGCCTCGACCTATCTGGGGCTGACAACGCCGCAGTACGAGACGAACCCCGACTTCAACTTCGCCGAGAACGACCAGTTCACGCTGCGCCGCTACGCCGCCTCGCTCACCCACGCGGCGTTTCTGGGCGATAGCGCCATCCTGGAGACGCGCTTCTACGCGCATAACATCGCGCGCAACTGGCGCCGCCAGGACTTCGACCGCAGCGACCGCGGCTTCGACTACGAGCGCATCATCGACGGCCAGGGCCGCGACATCACCGGCAGCGCCAACGCTCCCGAAGACGGCTCGACGATCTTCTTTCGGGACTCCTCCGGTAACCGCAACCGCGAGTTCAACATCGCCGGCGTCGAGCCTCGTCTCACGCTGGCCTGGAGCGCCGGCGCGCTGACCAGCGAGCTGCAGACCGGCGTGCGTTTTCACTACGAGCAGACCGACGAAGAGCGCATCAATGGCGAGCACGCCGCCTCTTCCTCGGGCGTGATCGCCACCGATCAGGAGCGCCTGGGCTACGCCCTTGCCGCCTACGCCCTCAACCGCTTTATGCTCCTGGACGAGCGTCTGATCATCTCGCCGGGCGCGCGTCTGGAGAGCCTCTGGACCAACCAGATCATCTACCGCCACCAGGTCGAGCACGAAGATGGCAGCAGCGCGCCCGGCGATCTCAACCCCGCGCCGGAGAACGCCAACCACATCATGGCGCTGCTCCCCGGCGTCGGCCTCTCCTTTGAAGTGGCTCGCCCCCTGATCCTCTTTGCCGGCGCGCACCGCGGCTGGGCCCCGCCCCGCACCAAAGATGCGGTGACCACCGATGGCGACACCATCACGCTGGAGGCCGAGACCTCCTGGAACTACGAGCTGGGCGCACGGCTGCGTGCCAACACCTGGCTGACGGCCGAGCTGGCCGCCTTTTTGCTCGACTTCCAGAACCAGGTCGTCGCCCCCAATGAAGCCGGCGGCGCGGTGGCCGAGGGCGTGATCAACGGCGGTGAGTCCACCCATATGGGCGCCGAAGCCAGCGTAAGCCTGGACGCCGGCAAAGCGCTGGGCTTAAGCGTTGGCATCCCGGTGATGGCCAACTACACCTACGTGCACAGCGAGTTTGGCGAAGGCTGGAGCGGCGCCCTTCAGGGGCAGTCCCTGCCTTACGCCCCCGAGCATCAGGTGGCCGCCCGCGTGGGCCTGGTGCACCCCTCGGGCCTCACCGTGCAGGCCGACGCCAACTACGTCGGCGCGCAATTCACCGACAAGGTCGAGTCCGTGGAGCCCTCCACCGACGGGCTTCGCGGCGAGATCGACCCGCGCTTTCTCCTGGGCGCTCAGGTCTCGTACACCTTTGAGCCTTTGAACCTGACGGTTTACGCCGTCGCCAAGAATCTTCTGGATCAGACCTACATCGCTTCGCGCTCGCCACGGGGCATTCAGCCCGGCATGCCTCGACACATCTTTGGAGGACTTCGATGGACGCACTAAATCGCACGACGCTTCGCACCATCACCGCTTTTTCCGCCGCAGCCCTGGCGGGCATGGCCCTCGTTGTGGGCTGTGGCGAGGATGAGGCCGAGTTCGATCGCGGCGCGGTCATTGAGGACATGGGCACCGGCGTGATCATGCCCACCGTCAACGCGCTCCACACCGCCTCGCAGGAGCTCCATGGTGCGGCGCAGACCCTCTGTGCCGACCCATCGGCGGTCAACCTCGACGCCGCCCGCGACGCCTGGCTCGCCGTCAAAGCCCCGCTGAAGCGCTCGGAGTCCTTCTCCTTCGGCCCCGCGCGCGTGCCCCGGGTGCAGATGTCGATGAACGTCGATAAATGGCCCGGCCGCGGCGAAAACATCGAGGCCGCGCTCGACACCGAAGCGACCATCGATGAGGCCTACCTCACGAGCCTCGACTACCGCGATCGCGTCTACGGCTTCCCGGCCGCGGGCTACCTGCTCTTCGGCGCTCCCGAAGCTGCCGCAGACACCCTGGCCGCCTACACCGACGCCGAGCACCTGCCCGAGAAGCGCTGCGAATACCTCCTGGCGGTCACCGATCACGCCGCGGGCATCGTGGCCGAATACCACACCCGCTGGTCCCCCGAGGGCGGTGGTTACCTCACGCAATTTGTGGAAGCGGGCTCCTCCGACGCCTTCCCCTCCGAGCAGGACGCGTTCACAGCCGTCACCGGCACGATGCTCTTTGCCCTGGTGCAGATCTCCGAGATGAAGCTCGGTGTCCCGCTGATGGGCAATGAAGGCGCGCCGATGCCCGAAGAGGTCGAAGCCCCCTACTCCAACACCTCGGTGGACCACGCGCTCTGGGCCTTTGAGGGCGTCGAGCGCCTCTACCTTGGCAGCGACGAGACGATCGGCCTGAGCGACTACGTGCAGTTCCGCCAGGCCGCCGGCAACGTCGACCAGACCGTACGCGAGCGCATCACCGCGGCCCGCAGCGCGCTTGAAGCCCTCAACGAGCCCCTGGCCGAGACGGTTGTCAACGACGCCGACGCGGTGCAGGCCGCCATTGATGCGGTCGATCAGCTCAACCAGGCCATCAGCGGTGAGGTCTCCACGCTCCTGGGCATCAACCCCACGACCGTGGAAGGCGATAACGACTAAATGCGCGCCCTCTTCGCTCCGGTCCCGGCCTCCGCCCTGGCCTTTTTTCGCGCCGCCTTCGGCATCGCCATCTTCGTCGGCGCGGCGCGCTACCTGGGTTATGGCTGGGTCTCCGACCTTTACGTCACCCCCGAGTACCATTTTACCTACTGGGGGTTTGATGGGGTGAAACCCTGGCCCGGCATCGGCATGCACGTCCATTACGCCCTGATGGGGCTTCTGGGCCTGTGTGTCGCCGCCGGGCTTTTTTACAGGGCGAGCATCGCGCTGGTCTTTGGGATGTTCACGTATGTGGAGCTGATCGATAAGACCGCGTATTTAAACCACTATTACTTCGTCAGCCTCGTCGCCCTGCTGATGATCTTCATGCCCCTGCATCGGGCCTATTCGCTTGATGTGCGGCGCAGGCCCGAGCTTAAACGCGAGGCGATGCCCGCCTGGTGCCTGTGGATCGTGCGTTTTCAGCTGGGCTGCGTGTACTTCTTCGCCGGGGTCGCCAAGCTCGAAAAAGACTGGCTTATGCATGGCGAGCCGATGACGATCTGGCTGGCCGCCCGCACCGACTTTCCGCTGGTAGGCCACCTCTTCGATCTGCCCTGGCTGGGCCAGGCGATGAGCATCGCCGGATGCCTTTTTGACCTCACGATCCTTTTCTTTCTGCTCTGGCGCCCCACCCGGCTCTGGGCCTACCTGACCGTGGTGGTCTTCCATGTGGCCACGGGGCTCTTGTTTAACATCGGGCTCTTTCCGCTGATCATGATCGCGCTCACGCCTCTCTTCTTTGATCCGGACTGGCCGCGCAGGCTCTGGGCCAGGTTCAAAAAAGAGCCCTACCAGGCCCCCGAGCTCCCCGAGCATCTGCCCGCTCGCTCCCCGCTGCTGCGGCAGGTGGGCATGGCGGCGCTGACCCTCTACGTGACCGTGCAACTCCTCGTGCCCATGCGCCACCTCCTCTACCCGGGCAACGTACTCTGGAACCAGGAGGGCTGGCGCTTCTCCTGGCGCGTGATGCTCATCGAGAAGAGCGGCTTTTTGAAATTTGAGGTGCGCGACGCCAACAGCGAGCGCCGCTGGGTGGTCTACCCGCGCAGCTTTTTAAACGACCGCCAGCTCCAACTCGCCACCGGCAGCCCCGACATGATCCTGCAGCTCGCCCACCACATCGCCGAGGATTTTCGCAGCCGCGGGGTCGCCGAGCCGCAGGTCTTTGCCGACGCCCACCTCTCGCTCAACGGGCGGCCCTCCAGCCGATTTATCGACCCGGAGGTGGACCTGGCGAAAGAGCCCCGGGGGCTTGTGCACTTTGACTGGGTCTTGCCGGAGCAGAGCGCGGCGCGCTGACGGGGTGGTAGGCGCGGGCGCCCACAAGGGGCGCCCCTGTCAGAGAGGTGGATTCGGTCCTACCTCACCTACGTTGTAGGGGCGGGTCTTGTGCCCGCCCGCTACGCGATGTCCCGAATCCCGGGGCGTGATCGCCCCCCATACCCCCCCTCCCCCCCACCCACATGCCCCCCCGCGCCCTCCCGAGCCACCGAGGGGGGGATCGGCATGGGGGGCCCGGCGCGCGCCTGACGCAAAATTTGCGCTTTTATGGCGTCTTGAGGCCCCTGAGGCCACCCCACCCCCCACTCACATCCCCCCCTGCGCGGCGGCGTTGGCTTTTTGGGGGGCATGTGTATGGGGGGGGCACAGGGGTCGGGGCTCTGCGGCCGGCATAAAACGCCAGCTTCAGAGCCCCCGGGGGTCTCAAGGGGGCATCGGGATCCCCCATGTTCAAAAAGGCGCGGGGCAAAAGGGGGCATCTGGATGGGGTACCTGGAGGGGTCGGGGCCCTACGGCTGGCAGAAAATCTGAAAACGCCCCAACGCAAAAACGCCCCGGGCCGCATCGAGCGGTCCGGGGCGTCGTGTGGGTGGGTCTGGCGCGGATTAGAGCGTATCAAGCGCGGGGCTGGGGTCGGCGACCGGCTCGGCCTCCTCCTCCCCGTCCAGCCCGCTCACCTCATCATCCAGCACCTCGCCGGTCTCCGGGTCGATCGGAGGGGCGATGCGCCGGCGCTTATAATACGCGCGCACGCGCTGCTCCTGCTCGTCGACCGGCGCCAGAAGCAGGGCGCGGGTGGCCGGCTCCTGCAGGTAGTCGTTCCACACCCGCAGGATCACGGCGAAATACGCCTCAAGCCCGACGCGGTGGGCCTCCTGCACCTGGTCGTAGGTGAGGGCGTCGCTCTGCAGGCCCGAGAGGCGCTCGGTGTATTCGGCGTTCACCGTGGTCAATTGCGTGACATGGATCTGCAGACCCAGCGCGTCGATCTGGCTGGTGTAGTCGCTGCGAAGCCGCCCCAGAAGCTCATCGATGGCGGCGTTCTGGTCTTCGTAGCGCAGCGAGGTGGTCACCCCGACGCCCTCGGGGAAGAGCGCGGCCTGCAGCTTGCGGGCCATCTGGCGGTTGGGGTGGTCGAGCTCAAGCTCGGCCCAGTTCGCGATGGCGCGCGCCAGCTGGCTGAGCGCGCGGTCGGCGCGGGCGTCGACCTCGGCGATGCCCTCGCGCCGCAGCGGCGCGGTCTTGCGCTGGTTTCGCCAGTCGAAGGCCAGCGCCCGGCTCTCGGTGTTCACGGCGATGGCCTCCTCGACCATGCCTTTGAGCTCCGCGTTGTCGATCTCGGCCGGCTGCCCCGCCTGCGGGCTCAGGCGCGCGTGCTGCTTTTGCAGCGCAAAGAGCATCGCGCCGGCGGTGGGTTGGCGATAGTTCAGAAGGTCCGTCAACTGCACATTCGCGCTCATGGTTCTCTCCATGCAAAGGGGCCGCCCCCACTGGGCTAGCCGACTGATTTTTACTGCGTGTGCAGATACGTTAGGGCGCTCCGGGGTTCGGCGCAACCGGAGGGTGCAGGCTCAAATAAATCCTCGTCAAACACTCCCGGTCCCTGATTTTTCTATGGTATACGCAGGGCATTCGCTGACGTTTTTCTCAGGACCCAGACGCCTTTAAGGATATTTGAGTTATGGCCGGAACAAGCCTGCTTACGCTGATCGACGATATCGCCACGCTCCTCGACGACGTCTCGGTGATGACGAAGGTCGCCGCCAAAAAGACCGCCGGACTTATCGGCGACGACCTGGCGGTGAACGCCGAGCAGGTCACCGGCTTTGGTGCCAACCGTGAGCTCCCGGTGATCTTTGCGGTGGCCAGAGGGGCGATGATCAACAAGGTCATCCTCATCCCGGCCGCCCTGCTGATCAGCGCCTTCTTACCCTGGCTGCTCGTTCCCCTGCTGCTCGTCGGCGGCGCCTTTCTGGCCTACGAGGGCGCGCATAAGGTCCACCACAAGTTCTTTCATAAGGACGAAGAAAAACGCGAGCACGACGAGCTTCGACAGGCCGCCCGCGACGAAAACGTCGATCTGGTGGCCTTTGAAAAAGAGAAGATCAAGGGGGCCATTCGCACCGATTTCATCCTCTCGGCCGAGATCATCGTCATCGCCCTGGCCGCCGTCGCCGAACAGACCACCGACTTTGTCACTCAGCTCGGCGCGCTCATCGCCATCAGCGTCATCGTGGTCGTCGGCGTCTACGGGCTGGTCGCGGGCATCGTCAAGATCGACGACCTGGGCCTCAAGCTCATCAAGAAGAACGATGGCGAGAGCGCCCTGGGCAGCTTCCTGCTCAACGCCTCGCCAAAGATCATGAAGGGGCTGGGGATCTTTGGCACGGTCGCGATGTTTCTGGTCGGCGGGGGCATCTTCTCCCATAACATCGCCCCCATCGAGCACCTCTTCCACAACCTGGCGAACGCGGCCGGCCCCCTCTCCGGGGCGCTGCGCTACGGGCTCGACGGCCTCCTGGGCGTGATCATCGGCGCGATCATCGTCGCGTTGCTCAGCCTGGTAAGCCGCATCAAACCCGCAAAAGATGAGGCCGCCGACGGAGCAGCCTGAGCGGCTCTTCGTCCCCCCTCAGCCAGGCTCAGCACCGCCGAGGAGCTGCACGAGCTCCTCGCGCGAGCTCAACCCTAACTTGCTGTAGATCGCACGCAGCTGGTTGGCCACGGTTCGCGGCGAGGTCTTTCGGCGCGTCGCGATGGCCTCATTGCTGAGGCCTTCGTAGACCTGGCGGGCCACATCGCGCTCGGCCTCGCTGAGTTGCACGGGCAGGTTGCAGGGCTGCTCCGCGAGCGCAAGAAGCGCGGCATCATCCACCGACACCGGGCTCTGGGCCTCAAAAACCGAGCTGACCAGACGAATCAACCCGGCGCGGCCCTCGACGTTGAGTTTGAGCATGGCCGAGCGCAGCTGGGAGCGCACCGTCGAGGGCGAAAGCCCCAGCTCATAGGCCACCAGCTTGGTGTGATGGCCGCGCCCCACCAGATAGGCGACCTGTCGCTCTCGCTCGCTCAGACGCACAGTGCTGCGCACATCGACGGCGTTCTCCCGCAGAACCGTGTACGTGCGGCCGTCGCTGTCGACCATATCCAGCAACGACCAGCGTCCGGCCACCAGCCCCTGCCACAACTTCATCGCATCCATCGGGCGATGCTCGGCCAGCGTGTCAGCATGACGGCGCGCGGCGATCATGGCCCGAATCGTCTCTCGCCGCGCAGAAGGCTTCAGCGCGTTGTCGCGAACATCAAGACGATCGGTACGAGGATCGTAGACGACAGCGGCGCTCTCGAGATCCGCCCGATCCAGCCGACGGCGTAACCTCGCTCCGGCGGCGATATGCGCGGCGACATGCTCCCAGAGGGCGCGACGCGCCGGCTCCACGCCGGCCACCTCATCGCGCATCACGCTGAACATCCACCCCCGGCAGCGCGACTCATCGACCCGCAGCATCTCAAAGTCAATCACGTCACGCTCATGGGCCAGCTGCTGCATGTCCGAGTCGTCTCGCAGATCATCTAAGGCCGGATGCTCCTGCGCGATCTCCGAGAGACTTCGGTAGCAATAGGGTTTCTCGTAGGCCAGGCGCGCCCGTGTCGGGTCGAGGTTTTGAAGTAAGGCTCGAAACATCGCCTCGTCACCCTCGCGACCTCCGCGGGTGATGAACTCCTCGGGCATCACCCGCCCCTCTTCCACCCGCCAGCGAAACCCCACCAGCCCTCGCCCCCGATCGAGCCCGGGGCCCATCATCCCCAGAAGCTCGTGCAACCATCCATGATCATCGCCATCAAGGCGGTAGGCGGCGTGGGCAATCTGCACAACATGGCTCAAAACTCTCCTCGCACGTCATATCCGGTCACAGGGCATTGGGCATCGCATTCTGCCCCAGCTCACGCCATGCGTCGTGTCTGAATTCATCGTGACCTCCCCTCCCGACACATCGACGTAAGCCCGCCGCGGCATCGCAAACCCACCCCTTCACGCGCTGCGCAGCCGGGGATCAACGGTGCCGCTCTCAACGCAGGGGCCAGCGTCTGGGCCGCGCCGTGACTGCCTGAGCCCGCATTCTCCTTCTGGCTGCTCCCCGCGCTCATTCACCCCCCAAAAACCGGCGTCGTGCTCTTCCCCTCGGAGGTCTTCCCCGCCCGCGATGTGGACGAATTAACTATTGTCGCCTCTCACTTGTAACAATATGTCTCCCCACCTCGTTTTTTTCGTAATGACAATCCACGTCTCGTGAGCGACATGACCATGCACACGCTTCCCCGCCATACCCTCGCTCTCCTCCTGATGATGATGCTCGCCGCACCCCTGGCCTGCTCCTCCGACGATGGCGACACCACCACTCCCGACACCGGGGCGGTCGACACCGACGCCGACGACACCCCCGACGCCGACGACACTCCCGACGCCGACACCACCCCCGACGCCGACACCACCCCCGACGCCGACTCCACTCCCGACGCCGACGACACCCCGAGCTGCCCGCAGAACGGTTTTGACGCCCTCACCCTGGAGGACGCCACCGTCACCTTCGGCCCCTCGCTCCTGGCGTCCTTTCTGGGGGAAGCCGATAGCGAGGGCAAATCCCGTGGCCTGACCATCCGTTGGAACTTTGGCTACGAGGCCAGCAGCGACGTGGCCGACTACAACCCCTACGTGCTGACCCCCTTTATCAGCGGCCGCGCCAACGCCATCGTCGTGGTCGGCTACACCGGCTGCACCCCCGGCGTACTCCCCTCGATCAACAGCTGCGAGGTCTCGTATTTCAATCAGTCGGGCAACCTCACCCTCAGCGCCCTGGGCACGCTCACTGGCGAGCGCCTCACCGGCGAGCTCTCCGACCTGGTGATGGATGTGCCGGACTCCGAGGGTGAGACGAGCTGGTGCATCGACGCCTTCGACTTCGATCTTGGCGTCATCTCCAACGTGCCCGCCCCTGGCGAGTGCCGTGCCGACGCGGACTGCAACGGCAGCGCCTGCTTTGATCCGGAGGAGGCCCGGCGTCTTGCGATGTGCCCGCCGCAGAGCTGTAACTCCGAGCTGACCTTCTGCCTGAACGATGAGTCCTGCGGCGCCGGCGGCGTCTGCCAGCGCGCGCCGATGCACGAATGCGCCTGCAGCGCGGACTTGCCCATCTGCCAGCCCCGCTGCGTTGAAGACATGGACTGCGAAGCCGGCGAAGCCTGCGGCGACGATGGCCACTGCGGCCCGATCCCCTGCCAGGGCCTCGGCGCCAACCCCGACTGCCCCGCCCATTTCGCCTGCACCATCGACAACATCTGCGAGCGCACCACCTGCATGATCGATGTCGATTGTGAGGGCGGACGCTGCGTCGAAGGCCGCTGCTACGAGGGCTTTGGCGCCTGCGCCTCCCAGTTCTGATCCTCGCTTCTCAACACCGAAAAGCCCGGCTGCCGCCCACGCAGCCGGGTCTTTTGATCGACGCCTACCCTTCGCCCCCCTGCGCTTGAAGCAGGTGGATGAAGGTCTGCGTGTCGTCATCACGCCGCACCCGCTCAAACCCACATCACACAGGTTCCAACCATGCACATGTTCACTCGCCAGACCCTCGGCCTCCTCCTGCTGCTGATGCTCGCCAGCCCCCTGGCCTGCTCCTCCGACGATGGTGACACCGACACCTCGCCAGACACCGGAGTGGTTGACACGGACACGGGCTCCACCCCCGACGCCGACACCACCCCCGACGCCGACACCACTCCCGACGCCGACACCACCCCCGACGCCGACACCACCCCCGACGCCGACACCACTCCCGACGCCGACACCACTCCCGAGGTCGGGGATGACGACCCCGTGCCCGGCTGCGACTTAAGCGGCTTTGGCCCTCGCACCCTTGAGTTTGCGCGCTACGACCACAACGGCATCAACGCCATCTTCCGCGGCGAGCCCGACGAGAACGGCGAAACCCGCGGCCTGGTCATCTACTGGCCCCAGGGCAGCAGCACCGATCTGGCCGACTACGACCCCTTCGTGATGAGCACCCCCGAGCAGGACGTGCCGACCAACGCCTTTGTGAACGGATGGACCGGCTGCGCCCCCGACGCCAACCCCACCCCCTACACCTGCGAGAACTACTTCTACACCGCCGCTGGCGAGATGACGCTCAGCGCGATCGGCACCCGCGCCGGGGCTTCGGTCACCGGCCGAATCAGCGACCTGGTGCTGCACCTGCTCGACTCCGATGGCGAGACCCAATGGTGTCTCAACGGCTTTGACTTCGACCTGACCCTGCCCGCCACCACCTACGATCTGGGCATGTGCAACAGTCAGGAAGACTGCTTCGCGCTTGAGAGCAGCACCTGCCTGACGCCCGTCCAGCATGAGCGCTACACCTACTGCGCGCCCCGCACCTGCGTGCCCGCCGGTCAGATGAGGGGCTGCGGCGACGACACCGAATGCGGCACCAACGAGGTCTGCCGCCGCGCCGAAACGACCCGCTGCGCCTGCGACGGCATTGGCCGCTACTGCCTGCCCCGCTGCACCGACGACAGCAGCTGCGCCGAGGCCGAGTTCTGCGCCGCAGACGGCCACTGCAAAGCGATCGCCTGCGAGAATGGCGACTGCCCCGACAACTTCTCCTGCTCGGCGGAGAACACCTGCCTGCGCACCTCCTGCACCACCGACGCCGAATGCGCCCAGGGTGGCGCCTGCGTCGAGGGCAAATGCCACGCCGAGATGGGGTACTGCATCGATTGAGCGTGGTGCCACATCGCAACAAAAAAGGGCCCCGCGGGGCCCTTTTTTGTGTTTTATGCGCGGCGCTCCTGGCAAGGCCGGCGCTCGAACTCAATAGTCTTCGAACTCCACCGCCGCCGGCACAGCGCCGGCGCCCGGCGCCTGACCCCAGCAGAAGATCTCCAGATCTTCGGTCCACCCGCAGGTCACCCCGTCGCCGGCGTCGATCTGCACAAAACGCTGCGCGAAGCTCGCGGCCTGAGGGCTGGACTGGTCGTCGCTGAGCGCGCGTCCGAGACGGCCGTCTTCAAACGCCCCCCAGCAGAGCGCCTGGCCGGCGAAGAGGCCGCAGGCGTGATCGCGCCCCACAGTCAGTGCGGAGAGCCCGCTTCCCACGGGAAGCGCAAGCGTGCGCGGCACGTTGACGTCGGCGGTGGCGTTGTTGCCGATCTGACCGCGCTCGCCAGCCCCCCAGCATACCGGCAGCCCCGAGGGGCTTAAGCCGCAGCTGAAGTCCTCGCCGGCCTCCAGATACGCGAAGGTGTAGCCGCCGCTGATGAACGCGGGCACCTCGCTCGGAGTGGCGGTGGTGGTGCCGTCGCCGAGCTGGCCGCGGTCGTTGGCTCCCCAGCAGTAGGCAAAATCATCGCTGGTCACCCCGCAGCTGTGGCGGCTTCCCGCGGCAACGAGCACAAAATCATGGCCGCCGCCAACCTTGCGGGGGATATTCGCCGACGCGCCAGAATGTCCGGCCTGACGCTCATCGTTGCGGCCCCAGCAGTAGATATCGCCGGTATCTTCCACCGCGCAGGTATGCTCCGCGCCGGCCGATACCGCGAGGTAGGTGCGTCCATCCACCCGCTGCGGCGAGAGCTCCGTCGTCAGGCCGGGCCTCCCGACCTGCCCGTAGTCGTTGCGGCCCCAGCAGTAGAGCTCGCCGGCCGCGTTGACCAGACAGCCATGCCCGCCGCCCAGGCTCACGTCGCGCAACCCCGGGCCGTAGCCCAAGCGCACCGGTGCCAGGCGCTCATTCAGATCCCCCACCCCGAGCTGGCCCTGGCTGTTTTGGCCAAAGCAATAAAGCTGCTCCCCCGAGATCACGCATCCGGCCTCCTCTCCAGCGAACACCTCCTGCACCGAGAAGATCACCTCGATCTCCACCTCATCGACGATGTCGCCCACCGACGCGGAGATCATCGCCCTGCCCGGCGCCACGCCCGTGACCACGCCACCGTCAACGGTGGCCACCGAGGTGTCCGACGACGCCCAGCTCAGCTGAACCCAGGGCATCGGATCCCCCTCCTCGTCGAGCGCCATCGCATCCAGCTCAAAACTGCCCAGCGGGTAGATCGCCGGGGCGTTGCGCGGGCTTATCGCCACCGCGTCCACCGGGGCCTCCACAATCTCCAGCGTGGCGCGCCCCTCCACGCCCTCGATGGTCGCGACCACCTCGACTGTCCCCACGCTCAGCGCGCGGGCGATGCCGCGGGTGTCGATCGAGGCCACCCCCATGTCGGTGGTCGTCCAGGTGGGCTGACCGGCATCGTCGATCACCACGTCGCCGGCGTCGCGCGCCACCGCCACATACTCCACCGCCTCGCCAAGGCGCAGCGTGTAGTTGGCTGGCACCACATCCACGCTCGCCACCGGCGCCGAGACCACCCGCGCCGGCCACTCCTTCTGCACCTCGCCAGCCCGCGCGGTCAGCGTCACCACCCCCGGCGCGCGCCCCACCGCAATACCCGCCGACGAGATCTCCATCACCGCCGGATCGCTGCTCTCGAAGCTCACCCGCACATCCAGCTCCTCGCCGGCCGCATTCACCGCCTGCGCCTCGGGCCGAAGGATGGTGTCGAGCTGCACCACAAAAGTCTCGGTGGGAAAGAGAATATCGGCCACCACCCGGTCGGGCCGCGCGTCGACGTCACCCTCCCCCCCGGCATCCCCCTCCACATCGGGGCTACCCGTATCGAGGGTTGTTGGGGGCGGCGAGTCGGACTGGCCGCAGCCGGCGGCCAGGAGGAGGGTGAGCAGGAGGGTGGGGAGGGGGCGTTGGGGGAGGGTCATCCGGAGCTCGGCGTTACAAAAGGGTCAGCGGGGGGCTTTCGATCATTCACATGGCATGCCTGGTTATGCCATAAGTGCCAAATGCAGGCATAAATAAATTTCTGACGAAGAACCCATGCGCGCATGCGCCGGAGCACGTCGCGTTGCTTTTATAAACATTGAACACATTAAATACTCACCGCTAATACACCGTCGCATTCACCCACACGAATGACACGTTGCTACCAGGGTCGCGTTGATTTTAACGCCTACTCGACGGTCCATCTCCGATCATCCAGAGTTTTTTCCATGTTTTGGTGCGTGGCCTCACACGCCCTCTATCATGTCATTTTTAATAAACCTCAACCCGAGCTAACTCATGACTCGCCACACCTACGCCCTCCTCTCCCCCCTTCTGCTTTTCGCCATCGGCTGCACCGACCCCAACGCGATCGCCGCCGAGTGTTCCCCTGGACAACTCCAAGACTGCTCGGAGAACCCGCCTGATTACAAACCCTTAAGCGCCGACGACATCCCGCGTTTATGTGAAGAGGGATGCACCCACGTCGCGTTTTTTAATCTCGGAGGCCTGAGCGATGTCACCGAACTGGATAGTTTCCATCATCTGACACGGCTCGGAGAGCTCTTCTATCTGTCCCAGTATGACCTGAAAATCCTGGATGGGTTTTCCTCGGTGGAGCGCCTGGGTGGGGTTGCTCTCGAAAGCGGCAACGCGCTGGAAGCGTTTCGAGGGTTCGACAGGCTGGAGCGTATCGATGCTCGTGTGGAGATAAAATCCCATCCCGAGCTTCGGGCGATCACGGCGTTCCAGAATGTTCGAGAGATTGGAGAGCTTGTCGAACCGCTGGACGAGCGCCTTCCCACCGAGCAGAGTTTCCGACTTGAAATCAGCAGCGCCCACAAGCTCACCGACCTGAGCGGCTTCTCCAGTCTGGAGGTCGTCAACTTCTTCGCGCTCCGCCATCTGGGGGCGCTGACGTCGATGGATGATTTCGGAGCGCTGCGGGAGACCAAGACCTTCGTATTGCACGATCTGGCGTCGCTGGAGTCGATCGAAGGGCTGGCGTCGATGAAGCATATCCATCAGGGCGCGCGTTTTCTGGATCTGCCCAACGTGAAACGCTGCGAGATCGAGGCGTTTCTGGAGGGATTGGAGACGCCGCCCGTCGATCTGTTGATCGACAATGTGAATGAGGATCCCTGCGACTGAGCGCCTTTTGGCGCGACGCAGATGGCCGTTCGGAGCGCGGGCGCGCCGGGGCATCTCGGAGGTTGGGAGATGCGACGGGGCGCCCGCGTTGCTCTGTGGCGTTTCAGGAGGTTCGCGAGCGGAGTGGGTTGGGGGTCGACAGGGTCGCGCACCCTTCGCGATAGGCTCGGGAGGGCGTCGACGGGGTCAAAAGGTCTTTCGCGATAGGCTCGGGAGGGCGTCGACGGGGTCAAAAGGTCTTTCGCGATAGGCACAGGTTGGGGGTCGACGGGGTCAAAAGGTCTTTCGCGATAGGCTCGGGAGGGCGTCGACGGGGTCGACTGCTCGTTCGCGATAGGCAAAGGCCGGGGGTCGAGAAGGGCGCGCGCCTTTCGCGATAGGCTGATGACCCACTTTACGCCCCCTTCGGGGTATGGCGTTGGCGTATTCTTAGCCCTTCGCGCCCTCGGAGCAGGCTCGTGGTGCGTTTTGCCTCGCCACTCGCCATCTCGGCGCTCGGGCTGCGTCATGTTTCGACACCCTGTCTCGTCGCCCGGTCTGAGTGCAGATCCACGCGCGGAGCAAACCACCTAAGCCATTGAAATCTTTTGGCATTAACGTCTCGCGCACACATTACGCCTGTGCTTCGATGAGCGCGGCCCGGGTGCCGTGCCTGGAGGTTGGGACAGGTCTGTGAGCGGATTCGGTCATGAGCAAAAACGATGAGGCGACACGCACGATCCTCCCGGTAGCGCGGGAGGAACTCAGGGTGGAGGTGCGCGAGGTGGAGGGGCCGGGCGTGCGCATCAAAAAGCGCGTTCACGAGCGTGAGGAAGCGGTCGAGGTGCCCCTGGAGGCCACCGCCCTCGACGTGAAGCGCGTGCCGGTGGGCCGGGTGGTCGAAGCGCGCGAAGGCGCGCGCCGGGAGGGGGAGACGACCATCATCCCGGTCTACGAGGAGGTCGCCGTCGTCGAGAGGCGCCTCGTGCTCAAAGAGGAGCTTCATATCACGCGCCGTCACTCGACGCGTGTCCACCGCCAGGAGGTCACCCTCCGCGAGGAAGAGGCGATCATCGAGCATACAAGCCCCCCGAAGCATCGGGAGTCATCCTGAGGTCGAATCATCTGCAGACGAGGTAGGTATGACCATGTCCGTCATCGCTTTGTACGAAAACGTCGATCAGGCCAAAAACACGGTCAAAGAGCTCAAAGACGCCGACATCCATCGCTCCAACATCGACTTCGTGAAAAACGCCCACGAGGATCATCAGGGCTTCTTTAAGGGGCTCTTTAGCGACACCAAAAGCGATCAGGCCGAAGCCAAAAAGTCGCTTAAAAAGCTGCAAAAGATCGGCGTCCAGCCCGAGGAGGCCGAGCGCTTCGCCGACGAGGTGCGCGAGGGCTGCTCGCTGATCATCGTGCACTCCGACGACCGCGCGAAAATCGAGCGGGCCCGCCAGATCATGGACCGCTACGCCCGCTCCAACCTGAGCGCTCATAACGGCTCCGATCGCTCCTCCTCCATCGAAGGGAGCCCGGTCGGTTCAACGGGCGCCGGCGCGGCCACCGGTTCCGAGGTGGGCTTAACCGACCCCGGCCCCACCGCCAGCTCCAGCAAAACGCTGCAGGCCGCCGAAGAGGAGCTCAAGGTCGGAAAACGCAAGGTGGAGACCGGCGGCGTGCGCGCCTTCACCCGCGTCACCGAGACCCCGGTCGAGGAGACTATCAACCTGCGCGACGAGACGGTCGAAGTGCAGCGCCACAAGGTCGACCGCCCTGTCGGCGAGGATGACAGCATCTTTGAAGAGGAGAGCGTGGCCTTTACTGAGCGCCATGAAGAGGCGGTCGTCTGCAAAGAAACCCACGTCACCGAAGAGGTGGTGATCAACCAGGAGGTCGAGGAGCACCCCGAGACGATCCGCGAGACCCTGCGCAGCCAGGAGATCGACATCGAGGAGCTGAGCGAGGGCAGCAATCCCGGTCGCTTCGCGCAGTTCAAGGAAGACTTCGACCGCCACTACACTGCGAACTACGCAGGATCCGGCCACAGCAAAGAGGAGTACGAGCTGGGCTACCGCTACGGCATGGCCCTGGCCGAGCACGGCTCCCACCGCGACCGCAGCTGGGACGACATCGAGCCCCACGCCCGCAAAGGCTGGGAGACGCGCTACAAGGGCACCTGGAACGACTTTAGCGACGCGATCCACTACGGCTGGAAGCGCATCCGCGGCGAGGAGGAGGGCCAGCGGCCGAGCCCCGGGATGTGAGAGAGCGTCGGTCGATCGCCTGAGGTCATGATGTCGGAGCGCCTGGCACCCATCTGCGATCGGGTGCCAGGCAGTCGATCGTCTCGCGATCGGGTGCCAGGCAGTCGATCGTCTCGCGATCGGGTGCCTGGCCTTCGATCGTCTCGCGATCGGGTGCCAGGCCTTCGATCGTCTCGCGACCGGGTGCCAGCCCTTCGATCGTCTCGCGATCGGGTGCCAGGCAGTCGTTCGTCTCGCGATCGGGTGCCAGGCAGTCGATCGTCTCGCGATCGGGTGCCAGCCCTTCGATCGTCTCGCGACCGGGTGCCAGGCCTTCGATCGTCTCGCGACCGGGTGCCAGGCATTCGATCGTCTCGCGATCGGGTGCCTGGCCTTCGATCGTCTCGCGACCGGGTGCCAGGCCTTCGATCGTCTCGCGATCGGGTGCCAGGCATTCGATCCTTTGATTCATGCGGGCTTCGCCCGAGTCATAGGTATCTTGAGCAACACTCCTCTCTTGCCACGAGCACCGAGCATCAAGGCACCCCCCTCGTCTCCGGGAAGCACCACGATTGACACACACGTCACACCTCCATCATTCTTTCTTTGCAACTCTATACAACTCGCCCCATCCCCGACCCGCCCCCCCTCGCGCATCCGGGTCGCGCAGCCGCGTCCGAGCGTCGCCGCTACTTCCGTGTGGGGCCACGATGGAGAACGTCATGAACCTTCCCCCCTTACGCATCTCTCTGCGCCTGCTCGCCCTGGCGCTCGCCATGGGCGCCACCACCCTGCTCACCACACCCGCCTTCGCTCAGGCTCCGACCACGCTGATGCAACAGGGCCGCCTGCTCACCGACGATGGCGAGCCGATGATCGGCCTTGTCGCCATGCAGTTCACCATCTACAGCGCCGAGAGCGGCGGTGAGGTGCTCTGGCAGGACGAAGTGGAGGTACAGCTCGATGACTCCGGCTTCTACTCGGTGGCACTGGGCGACCAGGGAAGCCCGCTCGACGCGTCGATCGTCGCCGGTGGTGAGGCCTACATCGCCGTGGCGATCGATGGCGGCTCCGATCTCAGCCCGCGCTTTAAGCTGCACTCGGTGCCCTATGCGCTGAGCAGCAGCTTCGCCGGGCGCGCCGCAGTGGCCGACCAGGTGGCCGCCGGCTCGGTGACCCGCGAATCCCTCTCCGAAGACGTCTTTGAGCAGACCGCCGCCGCCGTGAGCTGCGCGCCGGGGCAGGTCGCCGTGGCGTCGAGCTCGGGCTGGGAGTGCGGCGACTTGAGCGGCGGGCTTACCATCTCGCAAGTACGCGATGCCCTGGGTCAGACGCTGGGCGACTTAAGCTGCAGCCCCTCGCAGACGATCCTCTTTGATGGCACTTCCTGGATCTGCGCCGCACCGGTCAGCTACCAGGCCGGCGCCCATCTGGCGCTCAACGGCACCACGTTTAGCGTGGATACCTCCAACCTCGATGCGGCCTCCCTCGGGGGCACCGACGCCTCGGGCTACCTGACCGCCTCCCAGGTCGACTCCACCTATCTGAGCCAGGCCGACGCCGCCAATGACTACCTGGCGCTCTCCGGCGGCACGATGTCGGGTGACCTGGTGGTGCGAGACTTTGAGGTGGTCAAAGAGACCAACAACAGCGTCAGCACGGGCTTTGTCGAGCGCAGCACCTCGCGCATGGTCATTCGCAACAAGCGCCGCCGCGAGACGGTACTCATCCCCCGCAATCGCCTCCACGAGCTCTGCAGCGATGGCTGCACCTACACCATCGCCGGGCGCTTCTGGAACAGCCACGACCAGGTCGAACACCTCTCGGCCGGTCCCTTCCACTTCTCCTACGACGCGCCATCCGGGCGCTGGCGCGACAGCCGCAACACCTGGAATATCTCGGGCAACAACAGCGTCAGCCACGTCTACAACCGCAGCGACTGCTGCTACTTCACCGAGCAAGCCTACGTCGCCGGCGCGGGCCAGGGCGACTCCACACGCGATATGTACCTGCTCAACAACTCCGCCTCCAGCTGCCCGAACAACGCCAGTTCGGCGCTGGAGTGCATCCTGATCTTCGAAAACTGAGCCCGGGAGAAGACGATGACTTATTTTAAGACCTATCGCCTCCTCGGCCTTCTGCTCGCCACGCTGCTTATCGTCGGCTGCAACGTCGACGACACCAACTCCGAGGTCGAAGATCCCGTCGAGACCGACGCTGGAGACGACACGGGCGAGGAGCCCGAAACGCTTCCCGCCGAAGCATCCCAGTGGTGCGCCGCAGGCGGCGTGGCCACCGGATCGGGCTACCGCCTGGTGCACTGCACCGCGCCAGCCAACGCCGCCGGAAACGTGGCGAGTGGCGAGGGCCTGCGCCTGGAGATGGGGGCTTCGCAGGTGATCGTGCGCTGATCGTTTCGGCTACGATGTACGCATGAACACGCCCGTCACCTGCGTGCAGGTGGCGGGCTTTTTTGTATCAGCTTTCGGAGCCTGGTTCGGACCGTGGTTCGGACCGAGGGTCGGACATCACCCTCTATTTATGCGCCTCTACCGCGATTGTCGTCCTTTCACACGCTTTTCACCCCGAGCGCATCCAGGGCGACGTCCAGCAAAAAGCCAGGAGGAGCACGTCGTAGCTACGGCCACGACGTCGCTCTCACTCCGCCCGCGCTCCCTCTGCCCCGCCAAACGCCTCGGCCGCTCCGTGCTCATAGACCAGATCGCCGCCGGCCTCGCCCACCCGATAGCCCATCGCCGCGACCACCACAGTGCCGACCAGCGCTGCCACCGCCGCTCCCTTCGCGACCGGCTCCTTGCGGACCACCGCGGTGACCCCGAAAAGCCCCAGCACGACTACCACCGCCCAGAAAAACTGTTCGGCGGCCTCTTCATGCACCTCAATGGCATCGTGGGCCACCACGCGCTCGGCGATCTCCTCATCGACCTCGCCAGTCTGCAGCGCCGCAAAGCTCGTCACTCCCAACACCAGCTGAAAGAGCAACGCGATGATGAAGCTGCGCCGCGGCAACCACCCCCGCCACCACGCCAGCAGAAGACCGCCGGTGAGCAGGGGCATCAAGATGGCCAGCGCCATCGGAAAGTGAACAACCTTGGGATGAAGAAGAATAAGTTCCATCGCTACGCTCCTTAGCTGCAGGGTGAACCGCTCTCGACCGACACCGGCCGGAGCTTAGTGTGGCGACGATGGCGACAGCGCCCGACAAACTCCATCCCACAGATGTGATACACCATGAATATCAACACCTTAGACCCCGAACACACCACAAACGCAGGACAGGACCGGCGCCGCCTGATCCTCTTTCTGGCGATCTTTCTGCTCGTCTCGATCCTGGCCGGCCTCGATCTCCTCGCCGATCTCTCCCAGGACGCCAGCCCGGTTCACCTGGCCATTGAAGGCTTGCTTGTTCTGGGGGGCCTCTTTGGGAGTTTCAGCATGATGCGCGCGCTGCACCAGACCACTCAGCGCATCCGCCAGATGCAATCCAACGCCGACGCCCTGCGCACCAAGCTTCGCGCCCGCGCCCGGGAGACCCGCGCGCTCAACGAGGAGCTCTCCCAGACCCGCGCCCAGGCCCAGCAGTGGCAACGTGAAGCCCGCGATCTTATGCGCGGCTTAAGCCTGGCCATCGACCAGCAGTTCGACCGCTGGGAGCTTACCGAGGCCGAAAAAGAAGTCGCCATCCTCCTGCTCAAAGGCCTCTCCCACAAAGAGATCGCCGCGCTGCGCCAGACCAGCGACGCCACCACCCGCCAGCAGGCCCGCGCCGTCTACAAAAAGGGCCAGCTCTCCGGCCGAAACGAACTCGCCGCCTTCTTTCTCGAAGACCTGCTTCTACCCCTGGACGCCGAGGCGTTGGACGAGGCCGTCACAGCCTGACTTTGAGCGTGGGTCGAGCATCGATCGAGTGCCTGGCACCCGATCGTTTTTGACCACCTTGATCGGGTGCCTGGCACCCGATCGTTTTGACCACCTTGATCGAGTGCCTGGCACCCGATCGTGGCAAGGTGGCAACCATGACGCCATACCTGTGTTTTGACGATGACGCCAGAGACGCCCCGGGGCAGTCAGCCCTCGTGATCATGGGTCGCTGGTGACGGGAATCACCCGAGCGATGAGAACGCCATCGCCATCACGAACGCGGAGCCTTGACCCTCTCTGGCGAACGTCGGGTGCAAGGCGGTCAGTAACCCCAGAAGAAGCGCACACGGCCCAGAACGCCCCAGGACCACCTCCCGTCGGGCCGCTCAAGAGCGGGCTGGTCGTAGCGGGTGAGATAGCCGGCCGCCGACGCCGCCAGGAAATGTGTCGGCCACCACACGAGCGCAAGCGCTCCTCCCTGGGAGCCTCCCTCGACGACGTCGTCAGCACCACGTCCGAGCCACATCCCGTCGTAGCGCACAGCGAGCTCCAGAGAGCCCCCCTCCCAAACGCTCGCCGCGTCAGGGAGAGGAGCGCGCCCTACCTGACGGCGAGTGCCGAAGAGGGTCCATGCGATCTCTGTACTGAGCCCGTAGGAGGTGATGGCAGGCAGCGATTGCCGCGGCGTGGACGGGTTCCCGTCGGTGTCACGCGATCGCGCCTCACGTGCAATCGCGCCTTCAACCGTCAGCCGAAGCGGCCCGGCGTAGCCGACGAGGTGAGCTTCACCCACCTTGCGTTCACCCGAGACGATCACCGGGCGGTAATAGCGAAAACCGAGCGGGGTCGTGCCCGCGATCCCTTCGCGATCTTCGGTGTTCTCATAGAGGCCCGCCACCCCCAGCCGCAGTCCCCAGGTCGCGTCGGCCGCACCGGGCCGCGCGCTGTGTGCTCGGCCAAAAACGAGATCGAGCGCCGCGTAGCCTGCAGGCAACGCGTTGTCGTTGCCCAGGGCGCTCCCGGTGCCGTTGCCAACCCGCGCCCACCCTTCTACGGGAAGCGCCGCCGGTCGAAAGTGCGCGTCGACGCCAAGATCGCGCCGCACGCGAAAGGCCCCTACGACGGGGGCGCGACCTGGAAAGGGGATCGCATACACAGGCTCATTGATAAACGATGCAAAGAGAGGCGGCTTCGCATAGCCCAGCGAGAGGTCGAGCCAGGAGAGCGGGCTAAAGCGCGCATAGGCATCGAGGATGATCGGGTTCTTGCCGGCGAACTCCACCGTTGCCACCCCACGAAACCAGTCCACCGGCGATAGAATGAGCCCGGGCCGCAGCCTGGCGAGCGCAAACCCCGTACGCCCCTCCTCCTCTGCCGGGTAAACGCGGTAGTCCGTTTCACCGAGCAAGGTAGGTCGGAGCGGCACCACAGGCCTGCGCGGTCCGGGCGCGGGCCTCGGCCCCTGCGACACAGCCTGCGGCTGCCCCGGGCCATCGCTGAGCTTACGCTCCAGGGCCTCAAGCCGCGATACGAGCTCCGCGTTCTCGACCTGAAGTACTTCCGACTCCCCCGCCCTCAGCGCGTCGCTCGCAGCGTGAGCCTCCTCCTCGCACACCGGGTCGCATTCGACCTCAACACCGTAGGGCTGGAGCGGCCCGTCAGGCACCCCGGCACTCGCGAGCGCTGGCCAGAGTGCTAGAGAAGCCACCACGAAAGCCGCGAGATGTTCGCGTCGCATTCAGTCCTCCATCGGCACAATCTGGAGCAGATGCGTCACCCCGTCGGATTCGTCGGGGTCATGATCGGCCACGAACGCTCGCCGGTTGGTCGGATCATAGGCCACACCGCGCACCTGCTGAAAACCCGACTGAACGACGCTGGTCGACCCGTCCATCTCGATGCGAACAAGGTTCCCTCCGACGCTGCCCGACACGATCGAGTTCCCCGGCCCTCGTGCGATCAAGTCGGGCTTCTCGACCTCCGCGAGCACCGTGTAGGACTGCGGCTCCGACAACGTCGTCGCCAGAATCTGACCCAGCCCCTGGTCTGAGACGTACAGGTCGTCCCCGATCGCGAGGACTCCGGCCGGCTTGCTCAGGCCGGTGATCACCTCCGACTCGGCTCCCTCAAGCTCCAGCGCTCCCACCGCGCCCACGCGCTCGCCAGACGAGAGTCGCACGAACCAGGAGCTGTAGAGCTGCCCATCCCTCGTAACCGTCAGCCCGATGCGACGGCGCTGCGGATCGAGGCCCGGAACCACCCTCCCCTCTCCGTCCGGGCTGACGAACACGATGTCGCCGGCGGTCCCCGAGCCAAAGCGCGTCACCACAAAGGTCCCATCTTCCAGACGAACCAGCTGTCCGAGCCCGGGACCATCGGGCGACGCGCTCGGAAGGTCTGCGACGCGTGAGAATCCATCACGATCCGTCCACCGTAGAATGCGATTCCCGTTGTCGTCTGCGATATAGAGCGCCTGCTCGGCATCATCCCACCACAAACCGTTCGGATCTCCGTCGACATGGAGAACACTCGGGCCTCGATCGACCTCGGCTGCACCGTCTGCAGGATCGTTGCCGCCATCGCCACAGGCCACCAGCCAGAGCAGTGAGAGGGCCAGCATGTTTCGACGCACATTTTTCATCGTATGATCTCTCCTTATGAGATGAGCACATGGGTATTCGATACACCGGAGCCGCCTCAACACTGAGCCTGCAGCTTGAGAAAGCGATTAAAGAGTGGCCCGGCCCCCAGGCCGCCAATGAAGGCAGATCGCGCCATGGACTACCCGCTTACTGCCGCGACGGTTGAGGCGTGCCCGGCCAGCGAGAGGTCGTAGCCCGGCACGTAGGCCGCCTCATTGCGGAACGAGGGTCCATCGATGAGATCGATAAGCCGGGCGATCGCCGGGTCGTCACACCGAGATTCAGGGATGAGGAGGTCGAAACGCTCCTCGGAGAGCGGGATAAAGTCGAGATCATAGGTCCGGGCAACAGACTCGATCGCCACACCGACATCCGCGATGCCCCACTTCACCAGACGCGCAACCTCGGCGTGGTCGGCCGCGATGCAATCGCTCTCGCGGACGAACACTTCGCCACCGCCGGCACGCTCGAACACGCGACGCGCACCCGAGCCTGGCGCTCGAAGAGCACGACGTAGCTCGGGCTCCCCCAGCCCCGAGCCGGGCCTCAACGCGCGTGGATTCCCCGGCGCAACAACCAACCCCTGTCGCCATCGGGCGAGGTTTACGAGGGTTGTTCGCTCGCCAGGAAACGCCGTCTGCGCGGCACGCACATGAGCCTGGGCATCCTCTTCACTCGCCAGGTGCATACCCGCCACGTGTACAAATCCGCCCGCGAGCAGCTCGAGGGCCCGGCTGCTATCTGCGTAGATCCACGTCGCCCGATGGTTTCTGTATCGGCGAGCGATGCGATCCGACACCACGCCCAGCAGCGGCGCGCACCCGGCGATAAGGAGGTTGTGCTCAATATCCGCCGTCTCGCTAAAGAGCTCGATCAACGCGCGCCGAGATTCGGCGTCATATTCAACAACACGTCCGTCGGCGCTACGTGCGTCGATCCGACACGGGTGCCCCACCAGCGCCCCCTCCACACGCCCCACACTGACGCGCGCCGAGACCTGCCCGGGCTCCGCAAGTCGAACATGCGCGAGTGGGCCCCCTGGCAGACGAAACAACTCGTCAACCGTACAGCGTAAGGCCCGCGCAAGCTGCAGGGCGATCGTTGTAGACGGGACCTGACGGCCCGTCTCGATCGCGTTGAGCGTCTGTCGAGACACGCCAACACGACGGGCCAGCTCTGCCTGCGAGAGCTCGGCAGCGGTGCGTCGGGTACGAACAAAAGAGAGGGTGGTCGGCTTGGGCAAGGGAACTCCAGATCAGCGATATGTGCAGCGCATGTAAAGCAGACAAGACAAAAAGTAAAGAAGATACACCACGCCCATGTCGCCCGGGTGCCAGGCACCCGATCGTTTTGACCACCTTGATCGGGCGCCTGGCACCCGATCGTTTTTGACCACCTTGATCGGGTGCCTGGCACCCGATCGTTTTGACCACCTTGATCGGGTGCCTGGCACCCGATCGTTTTGACCACCTTGATCGAGTGCCTGGCACCCGATCGTTTTGACCACCTTGATCGGGTGCCTGGCACCCGATCCGCTCTCCATCACGCAACGCTCCCCCCTTCCGAGCCTGCCTCGGCTCTTTTCATCGCCGACATGAAACCTCTCCCCCCCTCGGTGCATCTCCTCCCATGTGAACCCGCCCCCCTTCTTTCTGAAGCTCGGGGCGCTACTCTGACACACGTGAATGTTCCCACGTCCCTATCCTTTATGAGGTCTGACCATGAGCCTTCGTATCAACGACATCGCCCCCGATTTTGAAGCTGACTCCACCGCCGGAAAACTCTCGTTTCACGACTGGGTCGGCGATGGCTACGCGATCATCTTCTCGCACCCCAGAGACTTTACTCCGGTCTGCACCACGGAGTTCGGCGCGGTGGCGCGCCTGGTCCCCGAGTTCAAAAAGCGCAACACGAAAGTGATGGGCGTCTCGGTCGACAGCGTCGAGGAGCACCACAAGTGGATCAAAGATATTGAGGCCTTCGCCGGTACCTCGGCCGACTTCCCCATCATTGACGACACCTCCCTTCAGGTGGCCAAGCTCTACGACATGCTTCCGGCCGACGCCTACCTCCCCGACGGTCGCACCGCAGCTGACAGCGCGACGGTGCGCACCCTCTTTATCATCGGCCCCGACAAGAAGATTCGCCTGATGCTGACCTACCCGATGTCGGTGGGTCGCAACTTCGCCGAGGTCTTGCGTGCCCTCGACGCGGTGCAGGCCACCGATGGCAAGCCCCTGGCCACCCCGGCCGACTGGCAGCCCGGCCAGGACGTGATCGTCGGCCTGAGCCTGGACGATGACGCCGCCCGCGAGCGTTTTGGTGAGATCGACATCAAGCTCCCCTACCTGCGCCTGGCCAAGGCCCAATAAGGCCCACGCCACCCCGCTCGACATCGAGCGATAGAACCTGGCGAGAGCGACATAAAAAGCCCGCCACCGAGCATCGGTGGCGGGCTTTTTGTTGCGCGACGCCTTGCCCTCCGGCCCGAGCGCATCTCCGTTTTGCGGCCCCCCCTCACCCTCGCGCCCCCCTCACCCGGTGCGCCAAACCAGAGCTGCATACAACCTGCTCGCCAACGTATAACCCCGGCAGCACCGGCGGAGGCACCGCCTCCGACGTCGATTTTTATACGTTTTGAATGTTCATCATAACCAACCCCCGGAGGGTTTCGATGCCTTCGATATCACCCTGGCGTATCACCTCCTCTCTGCTCGCCATGCTTTTCATCGCCTCGTGCAGCGGCTCCAAACCCGCCGAGGCCCCCGATCCGGCTGAGCCCGAATCCGAGGTGGCGGAACCCTCCCGGGCCGAGCGCCGCCCCGACCCCGGGCCACGCTTTCCCCATCAGAGCGGCCGGCGAAAGTCCGAGACCCGGGAGCCCTACGTGGTGGCGGCCACCGAGGTCTTTGACGATGGGGAGCACCTCTACCTGAGCGCGCCCCTGCCGGAGCGTTTTGGGGCGCTCGACCCCGTGACCCGCGCCTGGTTGAAGCAATGGGGCGATATGTCCGAGACGCGGTGCGAGGTCGACGATCTGCACGTCTCGGGCGCGCGCCACGGACGTGCCGTCCTGGCCTGCGAGCCGGCGCGGCTGATCGTACGCCTGGTCGGCGCGCAGGTGCCGGCGGAGACGATCCGGGTCGATCTCTTCTCCCGGGCGTTCGGAGAGACCCTCTCGGAGATCGTTGACGTGCGCCAGCCCGTGGTCATCCAGCCTCCCGAATCACTCGCCGCATCGCCGCAGCTTGTGCAGATCTTTCAGCAGAACCTCCGCCGCTATTTTAAAAACCACACCTTCTTCCCGGGCGGGGAGCCGACCTTTTTCAACGCTGCGCAACACCGCCTTGATGCGCTCGCGCAGCAGAGCTCCGGTGAGGGCGACACACTCCCCGGCCCGCCGCGCGCCGACCGCCAGCATCTCCTTCGGGAGGCGATGAGCACCTACACCGGCCTGCGCTCGGTGGAGGAGACCCTGCAGATCGAGCGCGCCCTCTTTACGCGCGCCGCCCCCGAGAGCGCGCGCACCATCGACCTGGCCTCGATCGAGGGCGTGGGGCTGGCCGAGCATCCCTGGGAGGCGATGATCGCCGAACTCGACCGCGAGCCGAGCATCGAGCCTCTGGCGGCCTTTGTTCCCGAGGGCATGGCCTACGTGCATGCGCACGACCTGCGCTCCCTGGTGCGTCTGGCCGGGGAGCTCGACACCTGGATTGCGCCCCTCGCGCAGGCCCTGGAAAGCAACGCCGGAAGCCATCACCTGATGCAGCGCTACGAGACGATGCTGGGCATCGAGCGCAGCGGACTCTCCGAGCATCTCGGGCACCTGGCCACCAGGGGCGTCGCGCTGGCTACGAGCGATCCTTTCCTGCGCGAGGGGGGCGACGTCTCGTTGCTCTTTCATGTGCGCGAGCGCGATCTCTTGATCCAGGCCCTGGATCGCTACGAGGCGGCCCTTCGCAAAAAACACCCGACGCTGAGCGCGCGTATGATCGCATCTGGCGACGCGTCGGTACGCCTGCTCTCGACCCCCGACGGGGCGGTGCGCCAGCATCGGGTGGAGCTCGGCGAGGTGATGGTGCTCTCGACCTCGATGCCGGCGTTGCAGCGCTTTATGGAGCTGTATGAAGGTCAGGCCTCACCCCTCTCACGGCGCGGTGATTTTCGTTACATGCGCGCGCGCTACCCCTTCGATCACGAGGCCGAAGACGCCTTCGTGTTCATCGGCGACAACTTCGTGCATCACACCGTCAGCCCGCGCGTGCGCATCCTGCTCGCCAGGCGCATGCACGCCCGCGCCGACCTCGCCATGGTCAATAACGCCGCGCTTCTCTTTGGCTGGCTGGAGGGCCGCCCGCCCGCCAACGCCGATGAGCTCGTCCACAGCGGGCTTCTGCGCGCCGCGGAGCTCACCCATGCCGATGGTCAACCCATCTCCTATACGCCCGAGCGGGGCGCGTCGTCGGCCTGGGGAAGCCTCGCCAGCATGACGCCGCTCATCGAGCTTACGATCGAGCGGGTCACCCCCGAGGAGCAGCAGGCCTACGAGGACTTTCGCCGCGGCTACCTGACCAACTGGCAGACGCTGATCGACCCCATCGCCGCGCGTCTGCGTTTTGATACGGACGCGCAGCGCATCGAGCTCGACGCGCGCATGTTGCCCCTGGTCAACACCAGCGCCTACGAGCGTCTGGCCGAGCAGGTGGGCAGGCGCGCGGTGAGCGCACCGAGCCTCGACGGTGCCCTGCAATGGACGCTGGCGGTGGGCGACGACGCCTCCCTTCGCCGCGACCTCAACCGCGTCGCCCGACAGATAAGCGGCAACAACAAGCTGGGCCTGGACTGGCTCGGCGACTGGGTGATGGCCGGCGTCTACGATCGCAGCGGCATCTGGGACCTGGCCGAGGTCCGCCGCCTGATTGAATCCGCCAACCGACGCCACCTCGACACCGCCTCCAACGAGGAGCTGATGACGCTCCTGCCCACCCTTCCCCTCTACGTCGGGGCCCACGTCGCCAACCCCGCCGTACTCGCCGCGACACTCAGCGCGCTGCGCTCCTTTGTGGAATCCACCGCCCCGGGGCTCGTCCGCTGGGAGCAGGCCGCGCCCTACCGCGAGACTCCCATCACCACGATCCGCGCCGCCGAGGGCGCAGGCCAGATCGGCCTCAACGACGTCGCGCTGCACTACACCGTGGCCGGCGGCGTCTTCATCATGAGCTTCAACATGCCCACCCTCGAAGCGCTGATCGACGCCGCGCTCAACGAGGACTTCTCCCGGGCCGCCCCCACATCCCCCGAGGAGCGCCTGATGCAGACCATGATCACCTACGATCCCGCCCCGGGCACAAGCTGGCTGGAGCGCACCCTGCTCGGCATCCTGGAGACGCGCGCCATCGCGAGCTACGGGGCCGCCCAACGCTCCTGGATCGCGCTCTCCCGGGGGCTGGGCGATGCCCTCCCCCGAGAGCCCGACGCGCGCCGCGACCTGGCGCTGCGCTACCTGGGCTACGAGCCCCGGGATGTGCACGGCGGGGCATACACCATCGACGACGACTCCCGCGTCATGCACTCCATCTACGGCCCCGGCCACGCCTACGCCGTCTCGCCACTGCCCGTGGAACCCTCCTCGGTGACGCGCGCGGTGCAAGCCCTGCACTCGCTTGCGATGCACCTGGGCTTTGAGGGCGAAGGCGACCACCACGGGCTTCACTCCGTGGTGAGCTGGGAGCGCGCCGAGGACTGAGCCGATCGGGTGCCAGCCCGCCGATCGGGTGCCAGCCCGCCGATCGGGTGCCAGCCCGCCGATCGGGTGCCAGCCCGCCGATCGGGTGCCAGCCCGCCGATCGGGTGCCAGCCCGCCGATCGGGTGCCAGTTTTT
>NZ_SADD01000020.1 GCF_004005565.1 Lujinxingia sediminis
GGTGGTTGGGTGGTTGGGTGGTTGTGGGGCGCCGGGGGTTCGCGATGGCGGGCGATTCGTGTGGGGGGTGGGGGGTTCACGCTCTGTGGTTGGGTGGTTGGGTGGTTGGGTGGTTGTGGGACGCCGGGGGTTCGCGATGGCGGGCGATTCGTGTGGGGGGTGGGGGGTTTACGCGAACTAAAAGATCCGAGCGCATCCAGGGCGGGGCTGACAAGGAGATAGGGATGAAGCTGTAGCAGCGCTACCGCGAATCCCTATCGACGCAGTCAGCGTCGTCCTGGATGCGCTCGGCGGCTGGGGCGCTCGGCTTACCTTTTAAATGCGTCCAACACCTCGGGCAGCTCCTCGCCGCAATGCTCGGCCTCGAAGAGATCCACGGCCTGCTGGAGGTTGATCCAGAACTGCGCCGACGTGTTCACCGCCGCCGCGATGCGCCGCGCCATCCCCACGTCCAGCGAGGTATGCCCGCGCACCAGGCGGTTGATCGTCTTCACGTCGCAGCCCAGGTGGCGGGCAAACGCGCTCTGCGAGATCCCGGCCGGTTTGAGGAACTCCTCCAGCAGGACTTCGCCGGGGGTGGTGGGTTTGCGGGTGCGGACGCGGGTTAGGGAGCGCTCTAACATGGGTGCCTCCAGGCTTGAAACGCGGGCCGGTGTGGGGGGTTGACGGTCAATGGTAGTCGACGACCTGAACCTGAGCCGGGCCCTCTTCGGTCCAGACAAATACGATGCGCCACTGAGCGTTGATTCGAATGCTATGCCACGCTTTTCGGTCGCCGCTGAGCTTCTCCAGCCGATTGCTCGGTGGGATGCGCAAATCCGTCACGTCAGTCGCGGCCTCCAGCATATCGAGCTTGCGCGCAACCACCCTGCTCTGTCGCTTCCAGCCGCAGCCCTTGGACGGCAACCGGCCGGAAAAGAAGAACGCTTCGGTGGTGCTGTCGCCAAAGGACTGGATGGCCATGGTTCCTCGTGGTCAGGTATCCGCAACGTGTCGAAGACATCCTTTACCTTGCCGTGGTAAAGATACGCCCCCGCGCGAAGCTACGCAACAGACACTTACCACGTCGTGGTAAAGGCAGGTTGGTGATCGCAGGTTGTGAAGCGCGGGGGGTTCGCGATGTGGGGCGATTCGTGTGGGGGGTGGGGGTTCACGCGAACCCAAAGATCCGAACGCATCCAGGGCGGGGCTGGGCAAGGATCAGGGGATGACTTTATATCCAATCGCCGCCGCGCTTCGTTTCACATCTCCGAGAAGCACAGGGTCATGGAGAGCGCACCTAAATTGCGGCGCCACGGGCATCGAAGCCATCGCCCTCTCATAAAGCGCCACACAGGGGCGATGGGCGTGCATCGACGAGGCGTAATAAAGGCCGTCCACCTCGGGAAACGCCATATAGAAGTGCCGCGACCACGCGCGCGTGATCGAACGAGGCCCCGTGTTGATCTTCATCGAGGCACCTACGCGTGTGGGCCAACTTCCGGTGAGGTCGAGAAGGTTGAGCGTACGCGTGGGCGCAAACATAACGAGCCACGGTGACCGGCGGCTCAGCGAGATGATGCGCGTGTCCTGAAAGGTCTCGGCCAGGCAGGTCGTGAGTTCCAGAGCCGCGTAGTAGATCCCATGCTCCCGATGGAGTTGCGCCGGCGCTGGATGATGATCAAAGCGCGCATTCACGGGGCCGAAGCGGCGAAAACTACCCCACTCACAGGGATAGTCGCCTCCCCGCGAGTAGATGCGCAGCAGACTCTCCCCACCTGAAAACGCGTAGATATCGGGACCTATCTCGCGCAGCGCCTCCACCGAGGGCGGCGTACGTGGAAGTTTTGGCAAAGCTCCCCCTTTTCAGGACAGATGTCGGGCGATCGCCACCACCTCATCAATCGCGTTCCCCGCACGCAGCCATTGAATCGGCGACACCGGCACGTCCTCACCTACCACCAGATCCGGGCAAGGCGACTCAAACCATGTGATCACCTCCATGGGATGCAACGTGGGATCGAGCACCTCGAGCACCTGGTCCAGGCCTCGAATCACACCGCCGGCATCAAATTGAAAGCGGGGAATCCGCCAGGACGCGCGCGCATCGGACTTAATTCCGTAGAGGCGAGCCGGCGAGGCGGTCAGGAGCTGGCGCACCCGGCTGGCGTTGACTCCGATGATGTGGGCCGCCTCGGTTGTCGTGAGACTGGCCGCCAACACGTCGCTGTACGCCGCGATCGAGCTCGCGACCGGATCATCCTCCCCCTCAAAAGGCTCGAAGGTGATGCCCAACGCGCGAAGTCGTGTGCGAGTCTCCCGGTCCGGCATCTCAAACGCATCGCGCTCGCTGACATCCGGTAACTCCGCGACCTGGCGCAACACCAGCTCAAAAATCTCCGCGACCGACATATCAATGCCCTTTCGCCGCAGCAGCTCTTCCGAGGAGAGGTCAATCCCCCGGGAGCGCAAGAGCGCGTCGGAGATAGCGTCGAGACGTTGCGGGTTGTGGTCGGCCATGGCTGCCTCCTGGTGGCGGGATCCGAAACGCTTTTAACGAAGGCTAACGCGTTAGAGCGCGTTAATCAAACATAGGGCAGGTGCGTGGTCATTCCACCACTAAGGTTGAGTGGTTATGGGGCGCCGGGGGTTCGCGATGTGGGGCGATTCGTGTGGGGGGTGGGGGGTTCGCTTTGGGGTTGGGTGGTTGGGTGGTTGGGGGGCGCCGGGGGTTCGCGATGCTGGTCGATTCGTGTGCGCGTTGGAGGGTTCACGCTCTGTGGTTGGGTGGTGGGGGGCGCCCGGGTTCACGACGTCGGGCGATTCGTGTGCGCGTTGGAGGGTTCCCGCACAATAAAAAACCCGAGCGCATCCAGGGCGGGGCTGACAAGGAGGCTGGGATGAAGCTGTAGCAACGCTACCGCGAATCCCAGACGACGCAGCCAGCGTCGTCCTGGGGCGCTCGGCACCGAGCGCATCCAGGGCGGGGCTGACAAGGAGGCTGGGATGAAGCTGTAGCAACGCTACCGCGAATCCCAGACGACGCAGTCAGCGTCGTCCTGGTGCGCTCGGCAGGCGCTCGAAACGATGGAAAGTGTTGAAATCGTTCCTATTTTCCAAAAAATATCACTCTGTGCACGTCGCTGGCAGTCATGCCGGCAGGTGCCGACTCAGCTGCAGCGGGAGAGATGCCATGGCCACGACGATTCAGGAGCGCGTTGCGTACGAGAACTGGGGTTGGATGCTGGCACGCGGCGTAAGCGCCCTGCTGCTCGGGTTGCTACTCCTGGTCTTGCCGGGCCCCACCCTGGCCGTGCTGGTGATTCTCCTGGCGACCCTTTTATTGGTCGATGGGATCATCGCGCTGGTCTACGCGATCAGCGGCGGGCGGACCGCCCGGGGCAAGGCCTGGCCCCTGGTAGGGGTCGGGGTGGCCGGGATCGGCGCGGCTGTGATCACCTACGTCTGGCCTCAGATGACGCTCGGAGTTCTGATGCTGATCCTGGCCATCTGGGCGATGATCCGCGGGGCGCTGGAGGTGGTCGCCTATCTGGAATTGCGCGAGACCTTTCAGGGCAGCTGGCTCCTGGGGCTGAGTGGCGTGTTGACCTTCTTCTTCGGAATCGCCCTCGTCGTCTGGCCCGCGGTGGGGCTTCGTATGCTCTTCTGGATCGTCGGGGGGTATGCGCTTCTTGCCGGCGTGGTGTTCCTGGGGCTGGCCTGGCAGATGAACCGCGCGCTTCACGGTGGCCAGCGCACGCTCGATACCTCGCCGCCCGACCGCCCCGGGGACTTTACGCCGACCTGATCGCACGAGCTCCAGGGCGCGAATTCGGCGCCACCGGCCGTGCGGCGTACTAAGGGGAGGCGGCGATGATCGACAGAATCCTGTCCAGCGAGACGCATTGGTGGTTCTTCTTTGCCGGGACGATCGTCTTCTTTTTGCTCATGGTGGAGGGCGGCTACTGGGTCGGGCGTTGGCGACGCGAGCACACCGACCCCGAGCAGAAATCCCAGACCGGGACCATCCTCGCCGCCTTATTAGCGCTGCTGGGCTTCTTGCTGGCCATCAGCTTCGGCATCGCGGCCGACCGCTTCGCCGAGCGCAAGGCGCTGGTGCTCCAGGAGGCCAACGACATCGGCACGACCTTTCTGCGCACCAACTTTCTGCCCCAGGCCCAGGGCGATACCTCCAAAACATTGCTCGCCGCATACGTTGATACGCGCCTTCGTCCGCTGGAAACGGCCGATGTGGATGCGGCCATTCACGACTCCGTCGAGCTTCAGAGCGCGTTATGGGAGCAGGCAACGATCGCCGCGGCGGCCCACCCGCGTTCGGTGCCGGTGGGGCTCTATATCGACTCGCTCAATGACGTGATTGACCGCCACGAGGAGCGCGTGACCGTCGCGATTCATTATCGCATCCCGCCCAGCCTTATCTGGACGCTCTATCTGGTGGCGCTCTTATCGATGGTGGTGATGGGGCTGAATTTCGGGCTGGCCGGCACCCGCAATATGCTCGCCAGCGTGGCCCTGGTGATGGCGTTTTCCGCCGTGCTGCTGCTGATCGTCGACCTTGACCAGGTGCACCAACGCCTCTTCACCGTCAGCCAGTCGCCTCTGGAAGATACGCAGGCCTCGATTCAAAAGACGATGGCGGAGGGCCATGGTGTCGGAGGGGGGCCACACGAGGAGAGTGAGTAGGGGTTGGGCGTTGAGGCGTCGGGGGTTCGGTCTGGTCGGTTGGTTGTCGACGGCCTATAACAAGAAACCACCCTTTAGCTCCCCGAGATTTAAGCCCGCGCTCCTCAAAGACTAACCCCCTGACCTCTATGATTTTAAGGATGTAACTCATGGATTTTAAACGTGATATCGTCGCTACAACTCTGGTGTTGAGTGGCGTGGCGCTGATGATGATGCAGAACCTGGGATGTCAATCGGCGCCGCCCGCCGCAAAGGCTTCGGAGCCCACGCCGGCAACGGGCACCTCACCAGAAGACGCAGGGGCCGAGCAGGCCGCCGACCCCGGCCAGGCCGCCCGGCCCCTGCCGGATATGTCCGACGTCTTTGAAGCCGGAAGCTGCGATGAGTTCAAGCTGATCCATATGGCCCGGGAGATGTATTCCGCAGCCATTCACCTCTCACCCGACCAGGACCTGGCCGCCGAGGGACTTCGCCACCATTGCGCTGACCGCCGGGGGGTTGAGGGCTGCACCTGCGAGTCCTTGCGCCAGTTTTTGATGCGCTCCACCTACGTGCAGTCCAGCATCTCGCAGGGCTGTGCGCGCTCAGAAGAATGCCGGAGCGAAGGAATCTGCGAGGCCGTCCCGCCCAATGACGGCTCCTGGCTCAAGGAGCTGATGCCCGCCCTGCTGCTCTCGCGCGCCGCCTCGCCCGGGGTGCTCTCTTGCGGCGACACTGCCTTATGCCAGGCCTCGAACGCCGGATGCGCCCGCAGCGCGAACTGCGCGCTCAAAGGCAACTGCGCGCTCGGCAGCTCGGGGAGCTGCGTACCCACCCGGGACGAGCATTGCCTGCAGAGTCAGAACTGCCAGCAAAGTGGGCGTTGCGACCTGCAAGAGGGTCGCGATTATTGCACCATCGACAGAGATGCCAGCTGTCTGCGAAGTGATAGCTGCCGGATCTATGGGGATTGCTCCTACACCGAGCGGGGGGGATGTGATGCCCAATCCCAGGAGCTCTGCGAGGCCTCGCAGGACTGCCGCGACCACGGACGCTGCTTTCTGTCGGCGGAAGTCCCGGGCGACGTCAACGACATGTACAGCGAGTTCTATGGCGAAAGGCGCAAGTGCTACTCCAAGGTGGACGAAGCCGTAGAGCACACGGTGCGCATGCTCTGGACCGAGGCCTACGCAGCAGCCTCCCTGATCCCCCTGCGCGCCGGAATGGAGCGTTTCAAGCAGGAGCAAGGGAAGTTTGAAACCTACCAGGATTACTGGCAGCTCAATCGCGATGGCGTCCCGGACCCCGACGACGAAGATCGCCATGTGCGCGTGAACCTCACACTCGACCAGACGTCTACCCAATTTTACGTCGAGTGCCGCCAGGCCATGGAGCTGGCAGCGGACGTGCTCGCGCCACAAGTGTGGCGTTGGGAAGGCTTCGAGGTGAAGCTCGAGCCCTATCGCGTCGTAACGAACGACCATGTCTTGATCGATCGCAGGGACTCGTATTGCAGCGGATTCCGATCGAACAATGGCGACTCCGTTGCGTTGGTCTCATGGGTGGGGCCCATTCTGACGGTCTCTCACGCGTGGGAGTCCACCGACTCCCGCACCACCGTCTTCAGATACTGGAAGAGCTACGACCTGCGAAGTGGTGAGGAGGCGCCGGTCGACGCGCTGGTGGAGATGGCGTCGGTGATCGAGGCTTTTAAAAAAGACCCCTGGGTCGACGAGCAGATCACCTCGTATGTGCAGGGTATCGAGGAGCGGCACGCCAGAGGAGACGAGACCGATGAGCGTCTGCAAGAGGTCCGAGAGTGGGTGGCCCGCTTTGAAGCCTCCGACTCCCCGGAGGAGCTCAGCACCATGTTCAACGAAAGAGTCGACTACAAGAAGGTCGAACTGGCGCAAGGCCCCTACGTCCTGGGCCCCTTTGACGAGGAACGCGGCCTGGTCAAGATGTATCTGGCAGTCACAAGTGACGAGGCGGTGCACCTGACCGACTTCATCACCCTGAAGCTCTGGGTGAAACCGCGCCCCGAATACCTGGAGGCCATCAAACGAGGCGACGGCATCGGGGCGCTTGTCTCAGAAGGCGATCTTACGCCGGGGGGCTTTGATGTGTTGAACATACATAACGAATAACGCACGCCGGGGGGGCTTGAGGGGTTTGCGATGGCGGGCGATTCGTGTGGGCGGTGGGGGGTTCCCGCACACTAAAAAACCCGAGTGCATCCAGGGCGGGGCTGACAAGGAGCAAGGAGGAAGCTGTGGCAGCGCCACCGCGACGACGCAGCGACACAGTCAGCGTCGTCCTGGGGCGCTCGGCACCTGGGGCGCTCGGCATCGTAGTAACTTCATTGCAGCCAATACACAGGCGACTTCCCCGTAACACACCGGCCCCTGACTCGTTTTGACGATCGCGCCCTGCCCGGCGTTCGGGCCGACCCTGCCTATGGCCTCCGCGATGATGTTGCGTTGCTTCTCCGTAACAACGTGCTCGACGGGAATCAGGCCCACCTCGATGGCGGCGGCCAGGTGATAACGGATGGTGCTTTCGGTGCACTGACGCTCTTTCGCGACCCTGTGAACGGAGTGTTTTTCGCACCAAAGCCGATAACTCTCAGCCTGGGTTTTGGAGAGACGTTTCAACGCCTCTTCATCCACCTCAGTACATGACGCCGCCCCCTTCGCCGCGCTTTGTGCCGGCGCGCTGATACTCGCCACAGCCTTCGCCGGGGGTGTCCACGTCTTTGCCTGCGCGGCCTTCTGCACTGGCGCAGCCTTCTGCACTGACGCAGCCTTCTGCACTGGCGCGGCCTTTTGCACTGGCGCGGCCTTCTGCACTGGCGCACCCCGTGGCTTCGGCGAAGGAAGCTCCACAAGCTCCGACTTTTTAAGGAGGCTATACGCCTGGCGAAAGACCGCTTCGTAGAGCTCCGCGTGCCTCTGGCGGTCGATGCAGAGCCCGAACTCCACGCTCTCGCGGCTGCCCGCGTAGAGGTTCATCGAGGTGAGGAGCGCCTTTTTATCGCTGATGTAGATCTTGGCGTGCAGCCTTTTCAGCGCCAGGGGCTTGAGCTCCAGATCCCGAAAATGGCGGATGACCTGCTTCTCCCGCATCTGATCCTCGCGGATCAGAAACTTGATTTTGACCCCGGCCTCCCGCGCATCCACCAGGGCGTCGCGCAGGTGACGCCAGGGGTCGAAATATGGCGAGACGATCACCAGCCAGCTCTCCGCCGAACGCACAAGCTCCACCAGGGCGTTGGGCACGGCATAAGGCTCCAGAAGGTCTCCCGACGCGCTGCTTGATGCAAAACTCATAGACGTCCCCGTCTGCAACATAGGTTTATTGCGCCGTGAGCTATCGTTGACGCCACGTCTGCTGCGTTGAAAGCACCTCGGGCAGCGTTGCAAAGCCTCGACGAGGCTAAAGCATCGCCTGCATGTCGCGCCTTGCCCGAGAAGCTCTCCGCTTCGCACCCATCGACGTCAACTTCTGCTCACGGCGTAGTAATGAGGGGTTGTATATAAGTCAGCATCGCGGATCCGAAAAGGGGGTAACTCGACGAATCCCTCGCCACGACCGGGGTGGGTGTTTGTACGCCTGAAGAACCAGCGCTATGCTTCGTCCTCCACCGCCCTCTTCCCCGCGAAACACCTTTTTAAGGTTTTGCCAAACACGACTGAAACCTTCTATCATTTTAAACACTTAACCCTCATACCCCATCATCCTATGAAGAACTCAAAAATCCTCCTCACCACACTCGCCACCACCATCGCTTGCGCCACCCCCGCGCCGTCCAGCACCGACCAGGACAAGGTGTTGCCGCCGGCCGAGCCACCCACCCTCGCGCTCGCTGAGGAACGCCAGGCCTTTGAAGACGCGCTTGTCGACTACCTTCGCGTGCTCGCCCCCGGCGAGTCCCCGCTGGAGGAGGAGAGCCACGCTATCTTTAGGGATGAAAAGGGCCCCGGCCTGCGGCGATTGATCGCCGACGCCGAAGATTTCTTTGTCGCATCCCAAGGCGATCACGAAGTTTTTGGCTGGCATCTTTACCGAAAAACCCAGGCATCTCTGAGTTTTCATTGTGTTTTTCCGCTCGCGCTTTACCCCGAAGGCATCCCGCAAGAGGTGCAAGATAAGATGCGTGAGAGCAACGACGCATCCATGCTTTCCGGCATCGAGCGCCATGTCTATAAATTTGAACCTTTCATCGCCGAAGCATCACCGTCCTGGCGTGAACATCTTGAAAACGCGTTTGAGCTTATGTCTGTCGAAGACACCTCCGCCGCCGAGCTCTGCCAGGCCACCCGTCACCTCTGGCACCCCGACGAATTTCAACCCTTCACCGAGCTCGTGAGCCCCGAGCCCCCCACCTACGTCGACGCCCCGGAAGCCCTGCTCGCCAGACTCAACCCCAAAACCCCGCCCCTCACCGACGAAGAGGCCCTGGCCTCCCCGGGCGTCGTAGGCGCGCAGATGCTCACCGAAGAGGCCCTTGAGGCCATGCGCGAGAGCGACGAAGTCTTTTTGATTTTCCTGGGCGGCGCCGGGTGTAACCCTTCCGTAAACTTCGCCCGCTGGGCAGCGCCGGTCTTCGAGGAGCACGGGCTTATTGACCGCACCTTTGTAGTCTCGTTCAGGCACCCTTCGACGGCGATCTTGCAGTCGATCTATGGCGCTCGGCTGGCGACGCCCACGCTGATCGCACTAAAACGCGGCGTCCCGGTGGACTACCGCATCGGTGGCTTTCAGGAGGATACCATCGACCGCTACGCCCCGAATTTTCTCATTCAAAACGGCTTTATCGATGGCGAGGTCACGGTCGAGAGAGACTTTCGCGAGAGGAGCGCCGACGAGATTCGCCTCTGGCTCAAGCGCAGCGGGGGCGTGAGCGTCTTTACGAACCTCAGCGGCGCCGATCTGCAAAACATCGCGCATCCCCACGCCAGCTTCTCCGGCTCCATCCTGCGTGACGTCGATCTGCGGGGCGCCGCCCTTCCCAACGTCAACTTCGCCCACGCCGACCTCACCGGCGCAAACCTGGAGGGCGCCGACGTCGAAGGCGCCCTCTGGCACCAGACGACCTGCCCCGATGGCTCGATGAGCGAGGAGCATGGCGAGTCGTGTGAGGGGACGTGGTAAACGTGCGGGGGGGTTGGGGCTTGAGGGGTTCGCGATGGCGATCGATTCGTGTGCGCGGTGGGGGGTTCGCTTTGGGGTTGGGTGGTTGGGTGGTTATGAAGCGCCCAAATTCGCGATGGCGATCGATTCGTGTGCGCGGTGGGGGGTTCACGCGAACCAAAAGATCCGAGCGTATCCAGGGCGACGCCTGACAAGGAGCAAGGAGGAAGCTGTGGCAGCGCCACCGCGACGACGCAGCGACACAGTCAGCGTCGTCCTGGGGCGCTCGGCAGGGCTCTTTGAACATGAAAGAGCCTTGTCGAAGCGAATAACGCACCGGTTTTACATTGAAATAGAGGCGTTGAAGTGCATGGGGGCTGGAGGATCGGGGATTTGCGATGCGGGTCGAGTCGAACGCGCATGTGCCTCTCTAGCAGGTGTTTCGTGCCTTTCGCTCCGGTTCAGGCGTCGACTACGAGGGAAGGTTGCATCAGGAGTGACGAGCTTTCGGGTGTTGACGCAGGCCCGCGCGTCGTGTGCCGGCTCAATCTCCGCGCCTCACCCACAGATATCTGCGTACTCGAAAGCCCCATCCAGACACCCGCCCACCATAATAAGATGGCCGAGGACCCCCCCCCCATCATCAAAAGACATTTCGAATCGCCCCCCCGGATACATTGTGATCGCTTCCGGGATCATGGAGCGCATGAACTCATCCTCGGAGAGAACATCTTCATCATCGTGTCGCCACACAGTATTCCGAAGCTCCAGCAATTGGGATGCTGCATACTTTCGTACCCGACGATCCCATTGAGCTTGCCGGGCTCCGAATGTGGTGACTGCGTCTAAAAGCTCCTCCAACCCTTCCTCATGTTCCGTAGAAAGATAAAGAACAATGTCCTTCGCATTCCAGACGTATCGCACCTCGTACCATCCCAACACGGAATCGAAGGTGAGGGTTCCGAAGACATCGTTTTCGACGGTCACCGGCTGTTTGAGCTCTTCGGCACGTTGGAAGAGCACCTCATCTTCCACGGGCGTTCCTTCTGGCTCCACCAGCTCGGCCCGACTTCCGTCATCTGCAAGACGCACACGAAACCGATAAATATGGCAGGAGCGAATGACACTTTGAACGCTCTGAACCTCGGAATGGCTCTTCACCTTTATCGTCACTTTCAGTGGCTCTTTCCGAAGCTCTCCCGACGGATCTCGCCACCAATCGAGGCTGAAGTCCACTGACCAGGTATCATCTGGAGGAACTCGATATCCACCCACGCCACGTAATCCAACCAGGCCAACAATTTCCCTTATCGATGCAAGCTCGACCATCATTCGATTCCCCTCAAAAATATGGTTTCGTTGATCATCTATCCATGTTTCGCGTCATCATATCATTGTTGGTGACGGGCCACACCCCGCGGGGCGATTCGGGCGGTCGCCTCTTCGTGTGCCCCCCAACCCGAGCGCATCCAGCGCCTTCGATAGCAAGGAGGCTGGGATGAAGCTGTAGCAACGCTACCGCGAGTCCCAGACGACGCAGCTAGCGGAGCGCTGGGGCGCTCGGCACCGAGCGTATCCAGGGCGACGCCGTCAGCGTCGTCCTGGGGCGCTCGGCACCCCTCAAGCTAAACGCACCTCCCCCTCGCCGATCACAATCACCTTTTCGCGATACAGCCCGCCCAGCGCCTTCTTAAAATTCTTCTTACTCACCCCGAAGGCCTTAAAGATGGCGTCCGGCGAGCTCTTGTCGGTGAGGGTGGAGACCCCGCCGTGGGCCTTGAGATGGTCGAGAATCGCCGTCTGCAACGCGTCGCGGGCTGCCGGGGTGTGGCGCTGCAGGCTCAGGTTGATCTTCCCGTCGGGCCGCACCTCCAGAATATAGCCGCGCAGCGACTGCCCGGGCCGCAGATCACCGATCATCTGCCGCTGAAAGAGCATCCCCAGATGGGTGTGGTCGATCACCGCCTTGAACCCCAGGTCGCTGCGCTCCCAGAGCAAAAGCTCGACCTCATCGCCCGCCCGAAAGTTCTTGCCCTCGGTCGAGAGAAAGGCGTCGATCTTCTGCGAAGCCGCAATCCGCCCGGTGTTATCCAGGTAGAGATGCACCACATAGGAGCGCCCCTCCTTCATCCGCCCGACCTGCTCGGCAAAAGGCGCAAAAAGATCCCGGGGCAGCCCCCACTCCAGAAACGCCCCGATGCGGTTGACCTCTTTGACCCGCAGCCACGCACACTGCCCCACGCGCGCTTTGGGCTCCCGCGTCGTCGCCACGGGCTCATCGTCGGAGTCCAGATACACAAAGACCCGCACGTGCTCCCCGATCTCAAGCTCCTCTCCGGCCTCTCGCCGGGGCAGGGTGACGCGCTCGCGCGCGCCGGCACCTTCGAGGACGTAGCCCTCGGCGCCTTTGGAGATCACGGTGAGAATGGAGTGTTGGCCGATGTTCATGGGGGTGCCGGTTTTGGGGGTTCGGGGGGGTGGGGAGGCAAGCGCGTCTGAAGAGGACGAGCGCAGCGCGGAACACGCATTCCGAGAGTCGAACGCAACGGACCATGTTCTCGACGCATGTAAGTAAGCTACATATCTAAGATTCGAATGCGCCGGTCGGGAGGGGCTGTCAGCGTTCGACGACCGCGCATCCTCCAGGCCCTTGTGCCAGCAATCACCCGCGATGTCGACGCACCGGAGAGCGACCATGCAGACAAAAAGCCATCGAACAGTATGAAACCCGCGCGCCGGGTTTCCCCCTCATCATCGAAAAGGTCGAGCTTCGCCGATTTCGCGACGACTGGGTCGCCGAGGTGAACTGGAGCGAGATCTCGGAGGTCGTACTGCGCGCGCTCCCCCACAAGCCCGCACCCCTCACCGGCAATGAGATCCGCTTCATCCGCCAACAACTCGACCTCACGCTCAAAGCGTTTGCGTCGTTTTGTGAGGTGTCGTCGCACCAGGCCGTGATGCAATGGGAGTCGCGCGGGGATGAGCCGGCGAAGATGAATCGGGCGACGGAGATCGTGTTGCGTGCGCGGATTGTGGCCAGGGTTTCGCCGCGCGTCACGATCTCACGGGTGTTTGAGGAGGTGAGTCGGTTTGGGGGTGGTGGGGGGAGGGATGTGCTGCTTTCGATTTTTGCCAGCGTGGCGGATGGGTGGGGGTATGCGTATCGGTGAGACGACAACAACGCTAGCCCCTCTTTCTCCGGCGAGTTTACCTTTGGTTTGGCAATGACTATCTGGAGCTCTATGCCATGGCGGGAACGGTCGGCAATGAGCAGTTGAAGCAAAAAAAGCGAGGTAGCTGGATGGCATACGACATCGAACTTTCGACGGCGGCAGCCAAGACGCTGAGAAAAATGGATCCCCAGATTCGGCGTCGACTCGTCCCGGCGATCGAAGCCCTGGCCGACGACCCCAGGCCCGATGGCGTAAAGAAGCTCAAAGGGAGAGAGGCTCTCTGGAGGGTTCGGGTGGGTGATTTTCGTATCATTTACGAAATTGAAGACGCGAAGCTGATTATCTACGTCCTTCACGTGGCCAACCGGAAGGACGCCTACTAGCGGCTTATCTGCCCAACGCGCCGTCGGCGCTCGCAAAACTTTTAGATTTGGAAATTGTTTGAAAAATGCATAAATTATAAGAAACGTACATTTTGACCATTCTGGTCATTATGTGCGCCCGGCCCCCAGGAGAATCCCATGACCAATCAGCTATCCGTCACCGAACTGCGCCAGAACTTCTCGGACAGCCTCAACCGTGTTTCCTACGCCGGAGAAAGGCTGATCCTCCACCGCAACGGGAAGCCCTCCGCCGCGCTGATCTCGTGCGAAGACCTGGAGTTGCTGGAAGCACTCGAAGATCAGCTCGACATCAAAGCCGCGCTTAAAGCGCGCAAAGAGGGTGGGCGAGTCAAGTGGACCGACCTCAAAAAAGAGCTCGGCCTGGACGACGAATAACGCGAAGTCAGTCGTCGCCCCCCAACCGCCCCCCCACCCCCGAGAACCTCCGCGCGCGGCGCTCCGCCCCCACGCCGAGCAGGCGTTCTGACCCCACCAGAAGCACGCTCTTACTCGCCCGCGTGATGCCCGTGTAGAGGAGCTCGCGGGTCAAAAGCGGCATGTCCTGCGCCGGGAGCACCACGGCGATGTGGCGGAACTCCGAGCCCTGGCTCTTGTGGACGGTCATGGCGTAGGCGTGCACCAGGTCGTCGCGGAGCTCGCCAAGGGGGTAGGCCACCAGGCGTTCGCCGCGTTCGAAGACGGCGAAGGGCTGGGTCTGGCCGCCGGCGTCGTTGCACCGGACGACGACGCCCTGATCCCCATTGAAAAGATCGCGCCCGTAGTCGTTGCGCAGCATCATCACCGGCTCGCCGACGTAATGGCCGTAGCGGGTTTGGTTGTCGCCGGCCCCCCCCTGCGCTTCGGCTTTTTTGGAGCCGCGGAACTGGCCAAAGGCGCGGTGGAACTGGCGGTTGAGCGACTCGGAGCCGGTGGCAAAGACGCGGGTCAGGGTGAGCACGCGAGCGCGGGCGTAGTGGCCCATCAGCTCTTTGAGCGCCGCCTGCTCATCAAACGTACCGTCGGCCTGGCGCTTGTACGTGTGGGAGCTGAGCTTTTTGCAGCGCTCGCTGCCGATGTGGGTCTTGAACCAGGCGGCCACAAAGGCTTTGAGGTCAGCCGTCGGTTTCTCGTCGGCGTCGCCGCCGCGAGAAGGCGGGGTCCAGAGCTCGACGCCCTGCCAGCTCGCCATGCTCACATCCTCAACACGCTGAATCTGCGAGGGAAGCTCGCCCGCGGGCAGGCCTTCAAATCCGTTGCCCACGGCCTGAGCCACCTCGAGGATCGCCTTGCCGAAGGGGTCGTCGTCGCGCATACGGTGGCTTTTGGTCAGGCGCACGGCGTTGCGCGCAGTGCGACCTTTTCCGGGTTGGGCTGCCATCGGCTCGATGGCGAGCTCGCGCCAGGGCACGTCGGTGGCGGGCAGCTCCGGGAGAAGATCGCGCAGCACCGCGCCGGTATCGACCGAGGGCAGCTGGTCGGCGTCGCCCAACAACACCAGGCGCGCGTCGTCGGCCAGGGCCTGTGCGAGCGCCTCCATCATAAAGAGGTCGATCATCGAGGCCTCATCCACCACCACGAGCTTCGCGCTCAGGCGGTGGTTGCGGTTATGCCGAAAAGTGCCGGTACGCGGCGAGTAGCCGAGCAGGCGGTGCAGCGTGGCGGGGGCGGGGAGCTCGGTGAGCAGGCGAGTGTCGAGCTCGGTCGGGTCGAGCACGCCGCCGAGCTGCCCGCGGATCGACTCCGCCATACGGTTTGCCGCCTTGCCAGTGGGCGCGGCCAGCGCGATGTCGGCAATCTCCAGGCCCAGGCGCGCGGCCAGACGCAGAATCGTCACGACGATCGTCGTCTTACCCGTGCCCGGCCCCCCGGTGATCAGCGCCAGCGGAGCGTGCAGGGCGGTGAGCGCGGCGAGCTGCTGCTCTTTGCCGGGCTGCACCGGGTAGAACTTCTTGCCGTCGGTGTAGGTGGCCGGGTGCACCTCGATCACGTCTTTGAGCTCCGTGCGCACCCGCCCCGGCTCCAGCGCCTGATCGGGGCGCTGCAGCATCTGGTCGATGGCATGGGCCAGGCGCTCTTCATGCAGGAGCATCCGCTGGTGGTAGAGCCTGCCGCCCTCCTCGATCAGCGGCTTAAACTCGCCAGGCTGACCGAGAATCTGCCCGGCGCGCCGCTCCCGACGCAGCGTTTGAAAAGCGTCGATCAGCTCATCGATCTCCCACCCCGCCGGCACCGGTTGGGGCAGGAGCTGCGTCAGCGTCGCCTTCAAATACGCACCGCCATCTTCATCGAGGGGCATGTACGTGCTCCCCATCGACTGCGCGAGAATGCTGGCGAGCACGACCATCAGGAGCGCGCGGTGCTCGCTGGCGCTTAAGTCGCGCTGCATCGACACCAGGTTGAGCGCCAGATTAAAGCGCGCCTTCGAGATGCCCTGCCCATCAAGGTGGTCGGCCAGCGACGAGACGTCGCGGGCGCTGAGCAGGCTCGCGTCCACACGAAACGCGCGCGCAAAGACCCCGCGCGCGCCGCTCACCTCGCGCTCTTCGGCGCCATCCTGCGCCTGCTCGCCCGCGCGCTCGCCCAACAGATCCAGCTGTGTCATCGCTTCCCTCATCAACCCATCGTCGCCCCGCCATCGGGGCCACATTCATCGAAGTTCTATGCTGCGGCCGCACGCGCCTGCCATCCACGCATCACCGCAACGACTCGCCGGCCAGGGCCCTCAGGCCTCGGAGGCGGCTGCCGCGTTGGTCTTTATCGTGGATTTCGGCGTCTCCTCGGCCGGCGACTCCCCACGTTTGAAGCGGGTGATGCGCCCGAAGAGGCTGCGCTCAAACGCCAGGATCTGCTCCCAGCTCGGGCGCGCTCGGTACACGCCGCGGCCCGGGTGCTCAGGGTGCATGCCACGCACGTAGAAATAGAAGAGCCCGCCAAAACGCGCGTCGTACTCGGCTTCCGTGGTGATATCGAGCACCCGACAGAGCGCCAGGGTGTAGAGGTGGGCCTGCTCGGCGTAGTTGGCCGACACGTTGGCGCGCAGCGAGGCGGCGTCGTAATTGCTCAAAAGGTTCGACTTCCAGTCCGCAAAGTAGATCTTGCCCTCGTGCCCGAAGAGCAGGTCGACGAACCCTTTGACGAAGCCGCCGCTCACGGTCACGTCATCGCCAAAACGCCGGCGAATCTCGCTGACGCCCTCCGCGTTGGTCACAGGCTCGGGGATGGGGAAGAGGAACTCCAGCTCGGTCTTGATCTGGGCCGGGTCGAGAAGGTGCAGCGCCTCAATGGGGGGCACGCCCTCGACGGGCATCTCCACCCTGGCCAGCAGCGTGTGGTAGACCGCGCGCATCGCCGGCTCCAGCGTACGCGGGCTCGCTCCGGTGCGGGCGCGCCGCACCTCAAAAAACTCCCGCAGCTCTTCATCGGCCTGCCAGGCCTCCACGCTCTCAACGTCGCGCACCCGGGCGAAGGGGAGGTCTTCGAGCACCCCGTGCACGAAGTTACCGGTGGCCATCCCGCCCGGAAACACCTTCGCGCCCTCGACGTCCTCATCGTCGTTCCCGTCGCCTCTGGCGTCCTCTGGCGAGTCATCGGAGTTGCTGGCGTAGCCCTCTTTGCCATCGCCGCGCAGCTTACTGAAGGAGGTCACCTCCCAGCGGCGCTCCAGCAGATCTTTGCGCAGCGCGCCGTCGCTCTGCGGCTCTTGAAGATGCTCCAACCCCTCGATCTCCAATCTGGCGATGGCCTTTTTCGCCACCTCCGGGTCTGGAGAGTCGGGCGTCTCGTCGAGCTCGACGTTGATCCACTCCAGCAGCTCGGCGCTCTTGCCGCCGGCGTTTTTGATGGCGGTGAGGCGGTCGATGATGTCGAAGTAGGGATCGCGGTTGCAGTTCCTCTCTTTGAAGGGTTTGTACGCGGGTGAGTCTTCGTCCACATACGGCAGATAGAGCATCAGCTCGGCGCGTGTGAGCGCGACGTAGTTAAGGCGATGCTCCTCGGCGCAGGTTTGCTCAAAGAGCGTATCTTCCCATCCCTCAGGCATCCCGGAGGTCGACGCCATCCAACGCACCTGGGTGGGGCGTCCTTCCTCGTTGACCACACGAAGGCGATAATCCTTGCGCCTTGGATCCACGGGCTCGGAGAACGAGGGCATCAAAAACACCACGCCGCGCTGCAGCCCCTTGCTGCCGTGCGCGGTGAGGATCTGCACAGCCTGGGATTCAACTTCCAGACGCTGCTGATCCACGTCTTCTCCCTCCGGCTTGGCGCGCCCCTCGATGTAGCTCATCAGGCGCCCGGCCAACTCGTCGATGCTCAGGCGTTCGCGGGTGCAGTCCTCGGCGAGTAGCTCGAGAATGTGCTGGTAGTTGGTGAGCTCGCGCTCGCTCACGTCGAGGAGAAGACGACGACGCAAGAGCCCGCTCTCCTCGATCAGCTCGTGAAAGAGCTTATGGTACGCGCGACGCTCAGCCAGTCTGGCCCAGCCGGTGAGGCGACGGTAAATGGCGTCGGACTCGGTGATCGCCCCGGGGTTATCCAGCTGCCCGACTCGAAGTTCAAAGAAGGGCGTCATCCACGCGCGCACCCGCGCGCTGCGGTCGTGCGGGTCGGCAAGCGCCATCAAGAGGTCGTAGATGTCGCGGGCCTCCTGGGTCTCAAAGAGGCCGTCCATCTTCAAAAACGCAAAGGGCACGCCCTGCTCGCGCAGCGCATCGGCCACGAACTTGCCATGAGCGCGTTTGCGGCAGAGCACGTAGATCGACTCCGGCCCCACCTCCCCGCTGAAATCGCCACCCTCCTGCTCGCGATAGCGCAGGGCCCGGTCGGTGCCGCGCGCGTCGATGAGCTCGCGGATCCGCGTGGCGATGGCGTTGGCGAGCCCTTTCCGCAACGCCGGAAGCCCCAATTTATCTGCGCTGGTTGTCAGGTTGAGCACCCGCACCCCCGGGGCGTTTTGCTCGCCGAGCTTCGCCTCAAACCAGCCCTTACCGGCGCTGACCGGATGCGCGTAGTCGATGCCTTCTCCCAGGTCGATGGCCCGCTCGGCAGACTGATCAAAGATGGCGTTGTACGCCCCGATCACCTGCGGCGTGCTGCGGAAGTTCTGCTTGAGCGGCACCGCCTCGCGCTTCCCTTCCAGGATGATGTCCCGCGCCTCGATGTAGGTATGCACATCCCCGCCGCGAAACCCGTAGATCGCCTGCTTCGGGTCGCCGATCAGGTAAAGCTCATGACCCTCGGTCCTGGCCCACCCATCACGGCCGCCCACAAAGAGGCGCTCAAAAACCTCCCACTGCACCTGGTCGGTGTCCTGAAACTCATCGATGAGCGCCACTTTAAAGCGTCCCCGCAGCACCTTGAGCAGCTCCCCCTCCTCGCCATCCTTCGCCAGCGTGTCGCGCACCAGCGTGAGCATATCGTCGTAGGTGTAGACCCCCTCGGCCTGCTTGATGGCTTCCACGCGATCTTTGACGACGGGGCCAAGGGCCTGAACTGCCAGTATCTCGGTGCTCGGCACGGATTTGGACAACGCATAAAAGTCGAGAATGGATTGCTGCAGATCCGGATCGACGTCCAACGCGGCACATCCATTACCTTTTCGCAGGTACTCGAGCGCCTTTTTAAAGTCTCCCTCGATCCCTTCGAGCAACGCATCGGCCAGACGCCCTTCCATCGCCTCCCAACCCGCGAGCACATGGGGAAGATGCGTCCTCGCGACACTTGTGCACGTCCGCTTATTAGTACCTGCATCGACCAAACATTGATAAAGCGCGTCGAGCTCAGTTCGGGCAAACACCTGGCCCAGCCGCGCGCGCTCCTCCTCGATGATTGCCCGATTGAAACCTGGCAGATACTCACCAGTGGTCGTCACATAAATCCGCAACGCCTTTCGCAGATCGTCGATCTGCTTCCCCGCCCCCAAAAACGTCTGAACCCACTTCCAGAGCTCCGGATTGCCAGGAACATCCTCGCGCAGCACCTCCGAGATCGCGCGGTTGATCAGACGATCACCATCGACGTGCTCCTGCTCTAGCAGGCGCTTGTTGGCAAAGGCATGCTCCACCAGAATGCGCTGACAGAAGCCGTGAATCGTGTAGATCGAAGCCTGATCAAAGGTGCGCAGCGCGCGACGCAAACGCTTAAAGCCCTCTTCGTCGATCGCCCCAACATGGGTGCGGTCGGCCGGCGCTCCCTCTTCGAGCTGACCGCCCCGCAGCGTCTTCACCTCACCAGGTTCAAGCGTCGCGTACGCCCGGGTGAGCTCCTGCAGCGTCTCGCGGACCTTTTTCTTCAGATCGCCGGTGGCCGCCCGCGTAAACGTCACGATCAGCACATCCTGCACGCTGAGCTTTCGGCGCAAGAGCAGGTCCACCACGATATGCTGAATCGTATAGGTCTTCCCCGTGCCGGCGCTGGCCTCGATCACCTCATGACGGCCGCGTTGAAGATGCGAAATCGCTTCGGGTTTTTCATAAAAGAGCGTCGCCATCATTTACCTCCCAGCGCGTTCCACATCATTTTGTAGCGACGTTCCAGAATCGCATGAATGTCTTCCAGCGCCGGTGGTTTGTAGTCCTTCCAGCGCTTTATCGGACCATACATCGTCGACACTCTATTTCGGCTCGACGTATCAGGATCGATGGCTTCGCAAAACGTATCCAGATCGATCGGCTGCTCTTTGGTTTTTGCTTCGACGAGCTTTTCGACCAGCTCTACCGGCAGATAGTAGTCATGCACGTCGCCAATCAGTTCGGTACTAAGCTGACTCAAATACCGCAGCGCGTCGGCCTGACCCTGAATCACCAGTGCTTTCGATGCTGATACTTTTGCCTTTTTAATAATGGCGGCCACTTCAGGCTCCGCTCCCCCCAACCCCAACGCAGCAAGCGCCACCTGCTCAATCGCACCATGCGTAAAGTGTTTTGACTTCACTTCACCACTGGAATGAAAATCCATCACAACCTGCCCCTCCCCGACCACCATCACCTCGCCATGCAGCTCGATCTCAAGCTCCTGGCCCTCGGCGTTGGGGTCGTCGACGACCAGGCGCAGCACGTCGTGCACCTCGACCTCGGCCGGCGCTCCGACCGCAACATCCTGGCGGGTGCGGGGCGCCCCGATGCGGATGCGCCGCACCGGCGGGGCCTCGCTGCCGGTGACCTTCTTCACGCCCTCGGCCCACTCGCCAAGCTCGTTGAGGCAGCGGGTGATCGCCGCCTCAAAATAGAGATCGGAGGGAAACGCCCCACGCAGCTCCTCCAGCTCCGCGCGCCGGCGAAGATGTTTCTTCAGCGCCGCGTCACCTAAGTCGCCGGCGACCAGCGCGTCGTGGATCGTGGCGCGCATCACCATCAGCCGCTGCAGAAACTCGGGCTCAAAGGGCTCGTCTTCGGCGTCGATGAGGTCGTCGTTGTCTTCATCGTAGATACGCAGCCGCGTGCGGGCCGACGCCTGCAACGGACACTGCAAAAACTTGCCGAGCTCGCGCAGCTGCAGCACCACGCGCCGACGCTCGCCAGACTCCGCCTCCTGCGCAGGCTCGCTCCAACGGGTCAGGCCTACGAGCTCCTCATACGCGTCGCCAGCCTTTGCGCGCGCCCCCTCGGCCAGCTCCACCATCGTGGGCCGAAAGCCCGTGGGAAGTTCCCTGTCGAGCGCCTGGCGGTTCTTGCGCACCACCGCCTCGGCCAGGGCCTCGCGGTGGTGGTTGGGCAACACCTCCAGCGCCGCATCGTCCTGACCTTCGCCGCTGAGTTCTGGAAAATACCGCGCGTCGTAGCGGCGCAGCGGATGGCGCACAAAACGCGCAGCGACCTGCTCCCTGCCCTCCAGCGACTCCGCCATCTCGCGCATCGCCAGCACCACCGAGGCCGGCTCCAGCGCATCGCCCGTCTGCGCATCTCGCCCCACCCAGGAGAGCACCATCTCGGCGCGCGTCGACATCAGCGTCTCCAGAAACATATAAAAATCCTGGTCGCGCGGGCGCACATCGCTCAATCGCCGCTTATCCTCGCGCAGATCCAGCGAGTCGGGCGGCGTCGGCGCCGGGAAACTCCCCTGCCCCAGCCCCGTCACAAAGACGACCTCGAAGGGAATCGGCCGCATCGGCTTAAACGATGAGACCACCACGCCGTCTGCCAGGTACTTGCCATAACGATCTTCGAGGCTGCCCAGCGCGGCCATCGCAAACTCATAGGCCGTGCGGTAACCCACCGGCACCTCGGGGCAGCGGTCGGCCCGCGCGATGCTCGACAACTCGCCATGAAGGCGCAAAAGCGTGCGCTCCTCCCCCCGCCCGCTCGCGCCGATAAAGTCGCGAACCAGCTCCTTAAAATGCGCCATCCACTCCGCCAGCGGGCGCCGCTCTTCGCGCACCTCCCGCGAGCGCACAATCAACGACTGCGCCAGCGCCACAAGCGCTGCCACCTGGTCGCCCTCCCCGTGCCCCGTCTCCAGCGGCAGGTAGCGCGAGTCGCCCAGCGCCAGCGCCTCGGGGCTTGCGGCGTCGGGCTGGGTCATAAAGCTCCCGAGCACCAGACGATCGAGGCCCTGCTGCCAGTTGAAGCGGTCGTGACGAATATAGGTCGCCTCATGATCGCGGCGGTCGGCCCCGTGGAAGATGTTGAGCTCATCGCACCAGCGCACCCACTGGCGCGCGTCCGCCCCGGGATGTTTGGCCACCACGGCCGGGTGCACGAGCACGTTGAGAAGTTCGTTGCGCTTAAAGGTGCCCAGCGGCAGCTCAAAGAGCTGGCGCGCCGCGTCGAGCACCGGCGACGAGAGCGAGGCGTCGATGTCGATGACGTTGTGAGGGATGCCGTGGGTCGCCTCAAAGGCCGCGCGCAGGTGCGTCTGATAAAGCTCGCGCTGCCCCGGCTGCACGACCACCGCGATGTCATTAAAACGCAGATCCTCGCGGCGAGTCACAAGCTCCCAGATCTCACTGGCAATGATCTCGCACTCGCGCTGGATGCTCGGACACGCCAGAAAACGCAGGCTCTGCGACTCGTCGATCGGCGGCGACGTCTCGCGCACCTCTCGGGCATCGGCGCGGTCGCGGATCACGCGTTGGAGGCGCTGCAAAAGAGTGTCGTCGGGGCGCTCCTCACGCTCGGCGATCGTCTTCAGATCCCCCTGGCTCAGCTCCAGCAACATCCGATGAAAATCGCGTCCCGGACCGCCCCAGAGGGTCAGCGCCAGCGGAAGCTCATCGCCGCTCAAGAGCTCGCTCTCGTCGCCCAGCTCCACCAGCGGATCGTCGTCGGCCAGCACCACCGTGCCCCACTCCTCCAGGCAGGGGGAGAGCACGTAAAAGGCCGCGTTGCGGGCCTCATCATCCCAGAGCGGCCCGAACACATCGTTGAAAAAGGGCGGCAGGTACGAAAAGCCGACCAGGTGCACAAAAGGCGGAAGCGCGAGCGCCTCATACCCGAAACGCGACACCACATCGGTCAGCGCCACAAGCTCCGGGCCCTCACCACGGGCCTGCTCCAGCTTGCCGCCGGCTTTGAAAAGTTCGAGCCAGAGGCGACGCTGCCAGCGCTCGGTGGCCGCGTAGGTCGAGTCGGCGTCGACCATCAGCGCTCCGCTGCGCCAGGCCTTGAGCATGTCGCGACGCGAGAAGCCGTACTCGCGAAAGAGCGCGGCAACCCGGCGGCTGAGCTGAAAACGCCGGCGCTCCAGCTGCACCTCGGCATCGTCCCCATCACCGGCGGCCTCAAAGAACTCGAGGACCGGTTTCATCTCCGGCGACTGGAGGAGCGACCCGTCACTCAATAGCTCAATAAGCAGGCGCTCAATCGTCACCGACTGGGCGATCTGCGCCCGCGGCTCACCCTGCTCATCGAGGGGAAGGAGACTCTCCAGAAAGGTCTCCATCGTCTCCACGCGCATGTTGCTCGCCACCCCTCGGCGTGCGGCGATCTGGAAGGTCAGATACTCTTTGAGGTTGGCGTTGGGCACCACCAGACGGTGCTCAAAAAACGCCCGCTCCACCGGATGTTCCGGCGAGGTCGCATCCAGCACTTTGACCAGACCATCAACCAGGTCCTCGACCCGATCCGATTGAAAAACATGCAACATAAAAGGCTCCCACCGCGCGACAGAGGTTCCAGGCAATTTCGAGGGTTATAGCCTCAAAAACCGGGCCCGTCGAAGGTAGTTATGATCGAAATAACGCGAAAAGAACGTCAGAAAGGGGCGTAAGGGTCTGAAATCACGCCAGATCAGGGCATTTACAAAAAATCACATCCGATGCACCTCAACGCAAAGCGCCTGGCAAAATCATTGAAAACGATCAGCCACCCCCGGCGCTCCGAAAGCGCGCCTCCATCACTCCGGCAAGCTGCGCCTCACCGGCCTGGCGGTAATAGCGCGCGAGCATCTGCAGCCCGAAACGATCGTCGGGTGCCAGCGCCACCAGCTCAAAGAGCGTGGGCGCGGCCTGATGAAAGAGCTGCGCGTCGATCATCGCACGCGCCGCCGCCCTCAACGAGCGCACCCTCTCCTTCACGTTCGGGTCCTCCCCTTCGCCCGACCCCGGGTCCCGATCCTCATCGACGCTCCTCGCCGACGACGGGCGCCCTTCGCCCGCACGATCCGCGCCATCATGGCGCGCCGATGTCCGACCCACGGTCGTACCATCGCCAGCATTCATGCGCCCGTTCGGCCTTTCAGCGCTCAGCCCGCCACCTTCTGAGCTCCGCCCCGAACTCTCCGAAAAACTCGACCTCAGCCGGTAGGTCCGCTCCAGCCGACTCGCCACTTCACTGACCTTTGAGCCCCCCGACGACGCTCGCCCAAAATCCCCCCCGCCCGTCTCCGACTCACGCTCTCCAGCCCGCACTGCCCCCGAAGCGCTCCGCCTCCTCGCCGCGTTTGCCGAAGCCTCCCTGATCGAAACACCGCCCACCGCCTCGATCTGCGCGGCCAACAGCGCAGCCATCGAGACGATATCGTGGCGATTATGCTCCAGCATCCCCCCCATCTTCGGCACCACCTCCCCCGCCACGAAGCGCTCCCACAACGCCGGAATCTCTCGCCCCGGTACATCATCCACCCGGTGAAAATCGAGAATATCCTCCTCCAGGCTGGAGAGTTTGTAGCGCTTTCGCCCCACAAAATGCCGCCGGGCCGTGGGCAACAAATCCAGATGCTGACGCCCCCCGAAAGGATCGCTCAGCTGGTGGCGCGCGTACCGGCGCGCGAGCAGCGGCACATCAAAACGCCGCCCGTTAAAGGTCACCAGCAGGTGCCGCTCCCGCAGCATGTTTGCGAAATACGCAAGCATCGCCCGCTCCCCGGCCGCGTCGCTGCCATCGAGCAGAAGCTGCTCCACCACAAAGCGCTCGCCAGCCCAGAACCCGATGCCCACACAAAAGGCCAGCGCCCCCTGCCCCAGCCCGCTGGTCTCGGTGTCCATATAGAGCAGCCCCTCCGGCCGCACGCCCGGGCAGCCCGGATCGACCTTTGAAATCAGACGATGGTCGATCTCCCGACACGCCCCCACCTCAAAACGCCCGTGCACCTCCCCCGGCGGCACCTCCTCGCGCAGAAGCCAGAACTCCCCCTGATTCTCCGCCCCCCACTGCCCCCAATTTTTTTCGTTCGGGGTGTTTTGATTGTAGCGATCCTTTCTCTGAGCCGATGCCGCTCCCTGTGTCGATGCGGCCGGCCGCGCCCCTCCCGACGAACTCTGACGACGCGACCGCCGAGCTCCTCCCGAACTCCTGTGTCGCGCGCTCGCCACTCCCCGCGACGCTCTCGTCGACGACGCTTTGCGCACGATCGACCCCGAAGGCCCCTCGGCGCGCTCTCCCGAATCATCGAAACCACCCGTATCCGGGGAGCTTTCCCCCTTCACCTGGTGCACCTCCCCCTCGCCAGGCGCGCCGGCCTCAAACACCCCGCTGGGCCCCGACGTACTCTCTCGCCCCCGCTGATGCGCGCCATGCAGACGCTCCAGCCGATTTCGAAACCTGCTCGACATACCTTGTCCTTTCCATTCCGTCGCCGGCACCTGGCTCGCCAGCTCGCGCCAACCTTACGCCGCCGGCGTCGGGGCTTCAAACTCGGATTCTTTAATCAATTGAAGCGCTTGCCCCCTTCCTCAAACGCCTCCGGGCCTGGCGAGCGTCGCTCTCAGCCCGCCACGGGTCAAAACATCGGAGCGAGCGCCGCTATCAGCCCGCCACGGATCAAAACATCGGAGCGAGCGCCGCTATCAGCCCGCCTCCACGTGAGAACCTCTCCCCGCCCCTCGCGCTCCTGGTTTGAAAACTCAAAACGCGTTCGCAGCTCTCCGAGCTCGTCTTTTGCAGACTGAACTCGCGTTCGCGACGCTCGCTATCGTCGCGTAAAGCAGGTCGGTCGCGACCGCGACACTCGCCCACACGATGATCCGCACGTCAACGCGTTCGCGACGCTCGATCGCATGTATTAAGAACCCAAAGCCCCGCCAACAACCACCGATCGCGTGTTTTAGAAACCCAGAACGCCTTCCCGACCGCCGATCTCACCTTTTGGGCGTCAAAAGGGAATCGAGAGCTCCAGATAGGCCGGATGCGCCGGATAGCGCGCCGGCCAGGGCTCGTCGCGGTAGAGCTGGAGGAGATCGCGACGCAGCCCGTCTTCCACCACCCGCATCGCATCGCGGTTAAAGCGGTGAGCGCCGCCCACCGCGCCAAAGATCGTGCCGCCGTACCAGATCGACTCCACCAGCCCGATGAGCACGGCCTGCCCGTAGCGCCCGGCCAGCACCGAGTCGACGATGGCGTAGATGAAGGCGCCGTTCCACAAAAACGCCACAAAGGCGCTCCCGTACTGCCCCAGGTACACATGCCCCAGCCCGGGCACGATCGAGAGCACCCCGGCCAGCGCCGGGCTCTTTCGGGGGATCTTTAAGCCTTCGACCAGCCCGGCGATCTCGGTGGCCTCCTGAGCCAGGGGACTGCGCTCGGGCATCGCGCGCAGCCGTTCGCCGGCCGCGTCAAAGTCGTGGCGCACCGCCTCCAGACGCGCCAGCCCCACGGTGGCGGCGCTGCTCAGCTCCAGGCATTCGCGGATCTCCGGGTCGTCGGTGGGCTCACCCACCCGCGCCACGTAGGGCGCACAGGTGACGATCACCTCCTCAAAGGCGGCCTCGGCCAGCGGCCGCCTGTCCGAGGCCAGGGCGACCTGCCCGTAGTAATACCGTGCCCACCACGTCACGATGATGTCGCGGCCCTCCTTCGCCAGCCGATCGAGCTCGCGGGCCGCCTCCCCGTGCTCGCCCACATTGAAATAGACCCAGGCCACCTTCAGGCGCACCCGCTCGGAGCGCAGGTCATCGGGGGCCTCGCGCAAAAAGTCTTTGTAGGCGGTCAGCGCGCGGTAATAGTCGCCCTCGTAATAGTACGCGTCGCCCCGCAGAAGCCCGGTCTCCGGGCCCTGAAACACGCGGCGCTCCAGGCTCTCCTGGGCGCTCAGCGCCCCGCTCCACCCCAGCACCACGCACGCCACCATCCACACCACGAGTCGTCGCATCACCACCACCTTCATTGAACGTCCCATCAGGTCTGCGCACAGCGGAGATGACCCTCTGGCCATCGCTTAGCCCGCGCGCTAAGTTGGGCGCGCACGCCCCGCTCTCGAACTTTCAGCAGCGCCGGGATACCCCAACCTCAACCCCCGGGACAAGATCATGACCCAGCCTCCCTTTCTGGAAAAACGCGCCGTTCTCATCGTTCTGGACTCCGTTGGCGTGGGCGAACTGCCCGACGCAGCCGACTACGGCGACGTGGGCTCCCACACGCTGGGGCATATCGCCGAGGTCATCAGCGATTTTGAGATGCCCAATATGCGCGCGCTGGGCCTGGGCAATATCGAGGGCATCCCGCAGATTCCCCCGGTTGAGGCCCCCTCGGCCCACTACGGGCGCATGGCCGAAAAAGCCCACGGCAAAGACACCGCCACCGGCCACTGGGAGTTTGTGGGCATCATCCCCGACGAGCCTTTTCGCACCTTCCCGGATGGTTTCACCGACGACATCCTCCAGGAATTCATCGCAAAAACCGGCGTACCCGGCGTGCTGGGAAACCGCGCGGCCAGCGGCACCGTGATCATCAAAGAGCTCGGCCAGGAGCATATCCAGACCGGCAAGCCCATCGTCTACACCTCGGCCGACCCGGTCTTCCAGATCGCCGCCCACGAAGACGTCGTGCCCCTGGAGACCCTCTACAGGTGGTGCGAGATCGCCTACGACATCGTCGTTCCCCGCGGCCAGTCCCGGGTGATCGCGCGGCCCTTTGTCGGCGAGTTTCCCGAGTTTAAGCGCACGCCCAATCGCAAGGATTATACGCTGCCGCCGCCCGACGAGACGGTGCTCGACCGCCTGCAGGCCGCCGGCGTGCGCACCACCGGCATCGGCAAAATCGGCAACATCTACGCCCACCAGGGCTTGAGCGACGAGTTCAAGAGCACCTCCAACGATCACGGCGTCGAGCTCACCATCGAGTGCATCAAGGATCGCAAGGGGCTGATCTTTACCAACCTCGTCGACTTCGACGCCCTCTACGGCCACCGCCGCAACCCCCGCGGCTACGCCGACGCCCTGATGACCTTTGACCGCCAGCTCCCCTCGATCATCGAGGCCCTCGACGAGGGCGATCTGCTGATCATCACCGCCGACCACGGCAACGATCCCACCTACCCGGGCACCGACCACACCCGGGAGTACGTGCCCCTGATCATCGTCGAAAAAGGCCGCACCGAGCCGGGCCGTCCGCTGGGCACACGCGCCTCGTTTGCCGACATCGGCGCCACGCTTGCCGCCTACTTTGGCATCGACTGGGAGGTCGGCGAGGCGATGGCATTGGGGTGATCTCCGGGAATGTCGACCGTCCCTTCAGACGGATATGGGCCGCATACATACGGGCCGATGTCCGTCCCCCGGTCGGACACAGCCGCCGGTCGGACACAGGCCCCGGTCGGACACAGCCCCCCGCAGCGGGCAGAAAATCATCCCTTCACCTGTAAGATCTCCGGGAGAGCACCCGTCTTCTCTATGAAGGCCACCGACGGTCCTTCAACACGGGCCCGGCAACGTGCCCGGCCTTGACCGCAATCGTGCAAAACCCCGGAGAAGACCATGACCGATCTGAGCGAAAAAACCTGCTGCACCTCCTGCTCCTGTGGCCAACCCGCCGTCGAAGGAGGCTGCTGCTGCGGTGAGACCTGCACGTGCGGCCCGGAGTGCGACTGCCCCCCGGAGTGCGGCTGCGCCGACAATCAGCCTTCCTCCCCTTCCTCCTGCTGCTGCTGAAGCGCCTGAACGCATGAATTCCCCCCGGAGTCATTCCATGAGACACCACCCCGACGGAGCCATCGCCGAGTTGATGCGCCACTGGGAGCGCTGGGTGGGGCTGGCCGCGCGCAGCCTTCAAGCGCGCGCCGACGCCGAGGACGCCGTCCAGCAGGCGTTGGTGCGCGCGGCCGAGCAGCTTCACACCCTCGACGACCCCGACAAGCTCGAAGGCTGGTTCGCCACCATCGTGCGCCGCCAGGCCATCGACCAGCTCCGGCGCAGGAGCCGCGACGCCCACAAACGCCGCCGCCTGGCCATTGAGCCCGCCCCTCAAGCCTACCGCGCCCCGGACGATCTCGACCCCACCTGCGCCTGCGGCATCGACGCGCTTGAAGATCTCTCCCCGGCCTACGCCGAGATTCTCACCCGCGTGATCCTCAACGACGAGGCCGTCCAGGACGCCGCCGACGCCCTGGGCATCAGCGACACCAACGCATCGGTGCGCCTGCACCGCGCCCGAAAGGCCCTGCGTCAGGAGCTTTTGGAGCGCTGCGGCACCACCTCCACCCGCGAATGTTTGAGCTGCGGCTGCGCCTGAACCGTCGCCCCACTGCTTCCTGCTCACCGCCTGACCTTCGGTGCCTGCGATGTCCACGATCCGCGTCCTCTACAAACTCCGCTGCCGCCCGGGCGATCTTCCCGAGCTTCAAAAGGCCTGGCGCGCGGTCGTTCAGGCCCACGCCCGCGCCGGCCACCAGACCCTGGAGAGCGTGCTGCTCGTCGATGCCCCCGACGCGCCAGCAGCGCCCGACGACGAACACGCATCTCTGCCCCCCGACTGGATCGTGGCCACCGCCATCTCCCGCTGGCAGAGCCGCCAGGCCTGGGAGTCCCAGCGCACCGATGAGGTCGACCAGGCCGCCTACGCCCGCTTCCGCGAGCTCTGCACCGTCGACGAAAAGATCGTCTTCGAGGAGCTCGACCTCCTCATCGGCGGCCTGCCCCCTGAAGATGCATAAGCATGAGCGCTGAGCCCGATCCCGTTTCGCTGATCCAGGCGATCTTTGGCGTGGATGAAGCGCTCGCCGAAGACATCCTGCTGATCACCCACTGGGTCGACCAGGAGCTGGCCTGCGAGCGGTACGGCTACCCCAAAGACAACGCGATTCCCGCCCCGCTTGCGGAGCGTTTAGCAGACGCGGAGTACGTCGCGCGGTTGCGGGCGGTGGCGTGTGATCATTGGGAGATCGGGGAGGGTGAGGTGCCTTTTTGAGGGTTGGGCTCGATCTCGGGCTCGGACTCGGGCTCGTTCTCGGGCTCGGACTCGGGCTCGGACTCGGACTCGTACTCGGACTCGGGCTCGATCTCGGGCTCGGGCTCGGGCTCGGGCTCGGGCTCGATCTCGGTCTCGTGCTCGAACTCGTGCTCGGGCTCGGGCTCGGGCTCGTGAACCTCTTAACGCCCGCACGAATCGACCCACTTCGCGAACCACCGGCGCCCCACAACCACACAACCACACAACCACCCAACCACAACCCGCGCCCCACCAGCCGCCCTTACAAAACTTCCAACATCGCGAACCACCGCGCACTCTCCGCTTGCCCCACGCCATGAGGGCCCTTAGTATCGGCGGTGGCTTGAGTTCCCCAACTTGGCACTCTGCCGTGTTCGTGCGAGACGCGATTCTATTGAAACCCCGTAAGCAGAGACACGGGGGCGGTCACTGACATGACGCGAACATGCCTCTCGGCAAGTGAGTCGGCGAGGACGTTTAAGAAGTGTTATCTACTGCTCCCACCTGGTGATTACCAGGGTTTCTAAATCTTGTCTCAAGACCGGCACAGTGGTGGATGCCAACCGCGAGAGGCAACCCCCTTAGGTGGGGCGTTGCCTCTCGTGTTTCTTGCCTCGTTTTTTTCGCCCCTCTCCCGGCTGCGACCGCCCCGACGTTCTTATGGAAGCGCTGCACCTGGTCTTAAACCTGCTTGAGAAGGTCTCGGTGCTCGTGGCCCTGGCCCTCTCGCTGCTGCTTCTTCGCCCGGCGGAGGTCTGGCTCAGCCAGCGCGGCGCCGAGGCGTCGGTGCGCCGCCGTCTGTTGCTTGTGCTCTTGCTCAGCGGGCTGGCGATCTGGGGGAGCTTTCTGGGCTTTGAGATCGACGGGATGCAGTTCAACATCCGCTCGGTCGGCGTCATCCTTGCCGGGTATCTCGGTGGCGTGTGGGTGGGGCTGGCGGTGGGCGCAGCCGCCGGGGTCGTCTATGCGATGGAGGTCCCCTCCCACTTCTTCGGGCTGGTCTTTGCCGCCAGCCTGCTTGAGGGCGCGCTGGCCGGCCTCTGGAGCCGCCGCTTCGGCACGGCGATGGCCTCGGTGGCTCTGGGCGCCATCGCGATCCAGGCCATTCACCACGCCGGTCTGGGGGCTATTTTGAGCGGGATCGACACCGCCACGGCTACCTTTCACGTCGAGCGCATCCCGCTGCACAGCGCGAAGATCGCCGCCAACGCCGTGGGCATCCTGCTCTTTATGGGCATGCTCAGCCTTGTGCGCGAGCTGGAGCTCGCGCGCCGAGATGCCACCACCTCCCGCGCCATCGCCCGCGACGCGCGCCTGGAGGCCCTGCAGTACCAGCTCAAGCCGCATTTTTTGTTCAATGTGCTCAATACGCTTTCGTACCTCATCCGCACCGACGCGCCGCGCGCCCGCGAGCTCACCCTCGATCTGGCCGAGTTCCTGCGCTACACCCTGGCCAACGACGCCGATCAGACCACCCTCGACGAGGAGCTTGAGCAACTTCGCCGCTACGTCGATCTGGAGCGCGCGCGCTTCGGCGAGGGGCTTCATTTTGAGATCGACGCCGGCGACGCACTTGAGGTTGCTGAGGAGGTGCGGGTGCCGCCGCTGATCGTGCAGCCGCTGGTCGAAAACGCCTTTCGCCATGCCGCCCGCCAGGGGCGGGTCAGCGTGTGTGTGGAGCTTGAGGCCGACCCGACCCACCTGCATATCCGTGTCCTCGACGACGGCCCCTCACCGCCGGCCACCCCCTGGCGCCCCACTCCGGCTGAGCACACACGCACTTCCCGCGGCGGCGTCGGACTGACCAACGTCTTTGAGCGCCTCTCTCGCTTTTATAACGGCCAGGCTTCCCTTAGCCTGCATCGCCGCGACGACGCCGAAGGCACCGTCGCCACCATCACCATCCCCCGCGACGCCTCCCCACCTCCCCGCACTCGCCTGGGCGACCACGTCCGAAAGAAGCTGCGCGAGGTCGTGGAGCCTTAAGCCTTTCCGATCCGCCCTCTTCCCCGACGTTTGCCTATGCGCGCCCTGGTTATCGACGACGAGCTCCCCGCCCGCGAAGAGCTGCTCTGGCTGCTGGAGCAATGCCCGCAGATCTCGGCCGCCTCCCAGGCCGAGAGCGCAAAAGCCGCGCTGGAGCGCCTGGAGAGTGGCCCCCCGGTCGACGTGGTCTTCCTCGACATCGACATGCCCGGATTAAGCGGCGTGCGCCTGGCCCAGCTCTGGCGCGACCGCCTCGGCGATGAGGCCCCGATCTTCATCTTTGTCACCGCCTACGACGCCCACGCCGTCGACGCCTTTTCGCTGGATGCGGCCGACTACCTGCTCAAACCGGTGCGCCTCGCCCGTTTGCAACAGGCCATTGAGCGCGCCGAGCGCCGCTTACATCAAGGCTCTGCGGCCGCATCCTCCGAGGCCAATGAGACGCTCGCGCCACCGGCCGCTCCCGCATCTTCACCGCTGACCCGCATTTCTGTGGAAGAACACGGCAGCTACCGGGTTATCCCTGTCGACGACATCATCTGGATCGAAGCCGACGAGGGCTTCGCCACCGTTCACACCCCGACAGGCGGCTATCTGACGGATTTCAGCCTGAAATTTTTAGAAGAAAACTTGCCCGCGGAGCATTTTTTTCGCTCTCACCGCAGCTTCATCGTGCGTCTTAGCGCCATCTCGGTTATTGCCCCCACCGGAGCCGGCACCTACCGTCTGCTCCTGGGCGACGCATCCACCGGCGTGCCGCTGGCCCGAAGCCGCGCCCCCGAGCTCAAAGCCCGCATCCCCTGGTCCGCCCATGCGATTGAGGAGTAATTGTGTCTACCACCGAACCTATCTCGACTGACGACGCCGCCATCAAGAAGATCGACGGGGGCGACGGCCGCTTCTTCGACGCCATCGCCGCGCGCTACGACCTGCTTAACCGCATCATCTCGCTGGGGCAGGACGGCTACTGGCGTAATAAGGCCGTCAAGGCCCTGCAGCTTCCCGAAGGCGCGCGCTTCCTGGACCTGGCCACCGGCACCGCCGACCTGGCGATCGTCAGCGCCAAACGCCACCGCGACCTTAAGGTCGTCGGCCTCGACCCCAGCGCCGAGATGTTGGCCAATGGCCGGGTTAAAGTCTCGAAGGCCAACCTCGATGGCCGCGTCGAGCTTGTGCTCGGCGATGCCCAGAACCTCCCCTTCGAAGACAACAGCTTCGACGGCGTGGCCATCTCCTTTGGCATCCGCAACGTGCCCGACCGCCGCAAGGCCCTTCAGGAGATGAACCGCGTGGCGCGCCCCGGTGGTCGCGTCGTCATCCTGGAGCTCAGCGAGCCCCGCACGGGCCTTTTGGCCAGCCCGGCCCGCTTCTACATCCACCACGTCGTCCCGCGCATCGGGGGGCTGATCTCCGGCAGCAAAGAATACCGCTACCTCCAGGAGTCTATTGCCGCCTTCCCCACCGCCGACGCCTTCGCCAACCTGATGCGCGAGGTGGGCCTGACCAACGTCAACGCCTCCACCCTCTCCTTTGGCGCGGTGAATCTCTTTACTGCCAACGCAGGCCACTGATTTCACTCCGAACGACCGGCCGGTGGCGTCGGCGCACCTCGCAAAACACGTGTGACGCTTCCAGCTCCGAAACCTCCGGCCCCACAGCCGGAGGTTTTTTTTGTAGCCTGCGCCCGTCTCAGCGCCGCGCAACATATCGCCAGATTTCATTTATGTATCAAAGAGTTAGCGCACCCCAGAGTCCGACGCATCCATCCCGACACATCTCAGCGGCGACTCATCTCAAAGCCCTCCACGATCCCCTCGACGATGAGCGCCGCGCGTTCCAGACGCTCCTCCCAGCCCACGCTCTCCCCCTCTTCCACCGGCCGTCCGGCCCGGGAGAGGTTCGCCACCGCAGCGCCAAAGAGCGTGCGCCCGCTCTGATCCACGGACATCCCCTCCTCGGCAGCGAGCGCCTGGTAGTCGTTGAGCAACCTGGCGACGAGCGCCGACTCCACCTCGCTCCAGGCCACCTCCGTCGGCCGTGCATGGCGGCGCTTGCCCACCAGCACAAAAGACGTGTTCACCGCCCGCGAGTGCATCGCCCGCGGGCGCTCCGAGCGCTCCACGGTCATGGGCCATGCGGCCACCAGCTCCAGGTCAGCCTCATCAAAGGCCTGGGCAATCGCCGCCCAGGCCGCCACCGCGCTGTGTGCAAAGATCATCGAGAGCACGCCGCCCGGCTTCAACACCCGACGCACCTCCTGAAGCACCCGGGTCATCCCCCGAGTGTAGTAGCGCTGTGCAAGCTGTGCCGAATCATGCTCGTGCCGGTTCATCGTCAACTCCCGGCTCTGATCGGTGGTCACTTCCTCAAAAACTTCCGGGAAGATCCTCCCGAGCGCCAGGCGCTTCCATACAAAGATGCAGTCGGCCAACACATTATAATAGAGGTTATCGAAGTAGGGCGGATCGGTGGCCACCACATCAAAAAAACCGTCTTCAAAAGGCAGCTCGCGCGCATCCGACTTAAGCACCACCGGGGCGTGTTTGAAGTCCGGCACGCTTTTGAGCCCGCGCACAATACGATCGAGCTTATCCCAGAGGTTCGCCGGCGACTCTTCGGTGGGATCGATCTCGGCAAAGTCCCAGACCATGGGGATCCCCGGCCCGCTGAGCGCACGACCGACCTGCTCATTCTGCGCAATCCAGGTCGCAAGTTCGCTGTTCCAGTCCACCAGCTGGTCGATCAGCGCGGAGAGAAACGCCGCCAACGCCCGCGCCTTCTCGGTGCCATGGGACGACTCCCAACGCCCGAACGACTCGCTGAGCAGACGGCACAGCCGCACCAGCGTGGCGAGCTGACGTTTGCTGAAAAGATCCGCATGTCTGGCGAGCCCATAGAGCGAGGGGTTGGTCACCCCCGACCACTGCGGAAGCGTGGCGCCGGGCAACGCTCCGGCCAGCGCCGCAAGATCACTCTCCAACGCCTCATCGAGCACCGCCTCCTCGGGAAGCGCTCCCTCAGCGCGCACATAACTCTTATGCCCCCTGGCGCTGCGACCGGTCGACCGCACCATCGCGCTGAGCTCTTCACGGCCGCTCTCGGCCAGCGCCTCCACCAGCGCCTCACGCTCCAGCGTCGTCTCACAAAAGGGGCACATCACACGCCGACCCGCCCACGCCGAGCCGTCCTCGGGAGGATCACCATGATCGCGCAGCGCCACGAAGTAGCGCTTCGAGACCGGGTCGACGCGCCGAGCCACATGGGTCAGCCGCCCCTTGCGCTTGACCAGCCAGGGCCGCTTCGAGAGCGCGAGCTCCCCGCCGCACTCCGGGCAATCCACCTGCCGGCTCCACACATAGGCGATCGTGCGACCGGCCTCCCCGGCATCCCGCGCCGGAAAAAACGTCGCCGTCTCCTCATGCAACGCCTCCAGGAGCGCTCGCCCCTCCTGCTCCACAAGCTCCGGAAGATCCGCGCCGACCTGCGAATAGTTCAAAAGCGCCAGCTGGATAAAATGCGCCAGCTCGTTGTTATCCACCGAATAGGCTCGCGTCCCGATGTACGCCGCCTCCAGCGGAATGGTTGCCCCGCCGCTGAACATATCCAGCACCCGCTGCTCCCCCTGGCGCATCAGCTGCTCGACCCCGAACTTGCTCAAACCACGGCCAGCCTCGCGACAATAATCCTCAATCAATGCGCGAGCTTGCGACACATTCACATCCCCCTGAATCAAGGATGTCGCCACCACGCCGCACACCGCCGCGAAAGGCCGACGCGCCCACCAGGTAAAGATCGTATGCGGCGTCTTTCCCCGCTGGTAGCGCTCCTTACGGCTGGCCTCACTGACCGCGTCGGAGGGAAAGAAGCGCTCAATCAGGCGCACCGCCGTCGCGTCCTTCGGCCCGGTGCTCTCCTGCAAGCCCAGCTCCGCCAGACTCGGCTCACTGAGGTCCACACCGGACACCTCCTCCACCCCCGAGGATTCGTCTTCCATCCCGACCAGCACGCCCTCCCGATCGGGAAAACGCACCCATTGCAGACGCTCCGGCCCACACTGCGGCTCCAGCACCACAAAATGCGTGCCCAGACATGTGACCTGCTCTTCTTCGGTCATGGCTTTCGTCCTCATCAGGGTTACCAACATAGTTACACAACTAGCCCCGGCAGGGGTATACATATCGAATCTTAGCCACCCCCGATCGTCCGACGGCGTATGACAATCAGAGCCTATGGCGCTCAATCGACACGGAGCCTCGCCTATGACCTACATAACGACTCAAAACTTTACATATTTCAACATTTCTATTTTTTGTGTGATACGCAGGCTTCACCACACTGCGCAACGCCGCGCACCGGCAGCTGCATACTCACCAGCCGCTCCATGACGAGGGCGTTGCCAGAGCGCGGGGGCGCGGCTTAACGTACGCCGCCTGCAACGCTCACCCGCGCCTTCTTTCCCCCGGCCCTCACCCACCGCTATGATGATCCCCCGTCGCCTCGATAAATTTATCGCGGACTGCACCGGACTTCCCCGGCGCGAGATCCACCGCCGCCTCAAGCATGACGTCGTGCACATTGAGCGCCCCGCCCCCTGGGAGTCGCCGCAGGCCTGGCCGGAGACGTTGATCTACGCCGACGATCGCGTCTTCTTTGAGCAGACGCTGCTGCAGCCACGCGCGCCGTCGAGCTACTTCATGCACCACAAGCCCATGGGAGTCGTCTCCACGACCTCCTCCCCCTCCGGCGCCCCCTGCCTGGGCCCGACCCTCGACGCGCTACCGGAGGGCACCTTCCCGGTGGGACGCCTCGACCGCGACACCACCGGCCTGATGCTGATGATCGACGACGGCGATCTCGCGCACCTTCTTCTCCACCCGAAATTTCATATCGAAAAAGAGTACATCCTGCGCATCCCCGGCCTACTTCACCCCGACGATCCGCGCATCGCCCGCGCCCTGGAAGGCGTCGAGCTCAACGACGGGCCGGCCCGTGCGCTCAGCGCCCGTGTCGTATCCTCGGATGAGGATCACAGCCTGCTTGGCCTCATCGTCGACGAGGGGCGCAAACACCTGGTGCGGCGCATGGCCCGTGCGCTCGATCTTCGCCTTCAACATCTGCACCGCGCCCGCATGGGCGAGCTTCAGCTCGGGGAGCTGGCGCTCGGCGAAACCCGGGCGTTGGGCCAGGGGGAGGTTGCCGCCCTCTGGCGCGCCGTCGGCGGCCAGGAACGCGTGATGCGCCGACGCCTGGGCGCTCTCTTTCGCATCGCCGACGACCGCCGCACCGAGGCGCGCCCCGAGCTTCGCCTGGAGCATTATCTGGAACATGCCGGCCAAAAGCTCGAAGATTCACTAAACATTTCAACACCTTAACGCGCACAAGCAAAACACAACCTCGGCCAATGACAGTGCGCCCCTCCGCGATGCCCCGACGTCGGCGCTCCCGAAAAGTTCCGCTCTCAACGCATCTTTTTTCGATCCCCCGGAATGATTCCCCCCCTCTCTGAGCGTTATAGTCTTCGATGATGGCGAGGCTCCCTGAGGGCCTCGGGTTCGAGCTAACCCCTTGAGCCGGCGAGCAAAGCTCGCCCCGACGTCGGGTTCGGGACCGGCACCCGGGAACGGCGTTCGCGATCGAGATAAATCGCGCATTCGACGTGCCGCAAAAAGGAGGTGATCCAGTGAGTAGCGACTGTACCCATACGGCTGGTGAGGTGGTGTCCTGCTAGCAGGCCCCCACGGTCTGGCGTCGTCCCTCTCGCTCCAGGCAAACCCCTGATGGGGTCTACGAGAGAGACGCTCAGCGGCTGGTGGCCGCGACGCTAGTGGTATCTTGACACCACCGCCCCCGCGTAGATTCGGCTCGGCCGGGCCGAGAAGACCTGAGAGCATCCACGCGGGGCCTTTTTTTTCTGCCCCCATGCAACTCGCGAATCGCCTCCACGGCGTCGCGAGTTTTTTCGTTTCTTGATCGACGCACGACGATCGGGTGCCAGGCCTTCGATCTGCTTCCAAATCAAGACGATCGGGTGCCAGGCCTTCGATCTGCTTCCAAATCAAGACGATCGGGTGCCAGGCGACCGCACATGACCTCCTGAACGAAAAAAACGCCCCACCCTTATGGGTGGAGCGTCATCGTTTGCGACCCTGGCGTGTTGCGAGCTCAGCGCTGCTCGACCACCGCATCAAAGATCCACTCGTAATCGTTGAGCTGCGGCAGAATCACCGAAATCTCACAGAGCCCGGGGGCCATTCCCTTAAGCGATACGGTGTTCTCATCAGAAGGCTCCACATCGAAGTTCACGCTGCCATCGGGGCCCAGACAGGTTTCCGGAGTGAGCACCTCCACGTTCATCCAGAGGTTGTTGCACACCGGCCAGATATCGCCGTGAGGCGGACGCGTGATGGGACGCAACAGCAGCTCATCGGTACGACCTTCGTGCAACCGGCCTTCGGCCGTATCGAAATCGAGCACATCCGCGGTGATCACCTGTACGCCCAGCTCACGTCGCGAGCCGGAGTGAGGCGCAATCGTCGACTTCACCAGCACCGGCCCGGGCTGCGTAAATGGCGAGAGATGGAACCCCGCTTCATCGCAGCGTCCACGTCCGGAGACTTCTTCGGGGCTCAACTCCAGACCGCAGGAGCGGGTTGAACCGACCACCATGTCTCCGCCCGAGGAGTAACGTCGAAAGTCCAGCGTCACCGGCGTGCCCACCAGATAGGCGGCGTTGGCCGTGGAGCCGCACACGTGCGCAAGCTCCGCCCGCGCCACATCGGCCACCTTAAAGGTCGTCGCGTCGCTGAAACGCTCTCCGCCCCCCTCGACCTCCACGCTCAAACGCGCCTCGCCGGCACGCCGCCCTGAGAGCACCACCGCGTGCGGATAATCCCGGGAGACGCTCACCTCGAAGATCCCTTCGGGCTCGACCTTCATCTCCACCACGCGATCGACCTGGCGGTCATCGATCCCCTCCAGATAGAGCAGCATGCCGCTACCCACGGCCAGGGGGCGGTTGAACTCGGTGCTGTTGTCGGCGGGCAAATAGAAGAACTGCACGTTGCCCTCTTCGCCCTCCTGCCGAGCACGGTCATCGCAGGCCGTCGTCATCACGACGGCCGCCGCCATCAGCATCATCATCGCTCGGGTGCGCACGCCACTCATCTCTCACTCCTCATGCCGGGTGGTCCATCGTCAGGGCCGATGTCTTACTACGCCGTGAGCCAACGTTGACGCCATGTCTGCTGCATCGAGAGCACCCTGAGCTGCGTTGCAAATCCTCGACGATGCTAAAGCATCGCCTGTGGTTTGCGCCTTGCCCAGGTCACTCTCGAATTCGCATCCAAAGACGTAAAAAATTGCCTCACGGCGTTATAAAGACGCCGCACACTGCCGACTATTCAACCTTTTACAACCCGAGAGGAGCACACTCGCAGCCCGGCGGCAACCCGCCGGCGGGGCCGCGCTGAGATGCATCAGATGAGGTTGTACTGGAAGCCCAGGCTCACAATCACCAGGTTGAGCCAGTTTTTGGTGTAACCATCGCCCGGCCCGGCCTGGTTCTGGGAGGTGCCATCGGCACCGCCGCCCAGGTAACGCACGTTCAAAAACGCATCGATCTCAGGTGTCACAACCACGCCTGCGCGCAGGCTGGCGTCGAGGATCGCGCCGAGCACTTCAGTGTCGGTGCTCCCGTTGACCCAGCGTCCCGGAGCGTAAAAGCCGTCGACCTCGGCACCAAACCACACGCCATTCTCCAGCGTGTGACGCCCGCGTACCTTCAAGATCGGCACCGGCCCTACATCGCGACGTACGCGCCGCAGCGTGCCGTCGCCGCTCTCAAAGCTGATCGTCGCGTTACGAATCTGCAGCGACGCCCCTACCCCGAGCTCCGTGCGTTCCGACTTGATCAGATCAAACATATAGCTCGCCCGATAAAACGAGAACCCGTAGCGCAGGTTCAGGGGCGTTTCCTCGGCAAAGACCGCCCCGTCAGCCACCACCTCGCGCTCGGTAAGCACCTCGGTCTGAACATCGAGAGGCTGGTACAAAAACACCACGTTATGACGCCCCCCGAACTTCGCCTCCACACTCAGGCGCATAAAGGGAAAGAGCACATCCTGCCCCCCCTCCTCCACATAGTCGAAGTAGGTGCCGTCCCGCCCGAACTGAATCTTGTGGTAGACCGGCGAGTTGAAGCCGAGCTCGGCGACAGTCGACACCCGGTAGCCCCGGTCCGACGTGTCCTCCGCCGTCTCCTGAGCGCTGGCCGTCGCCGCCAGCCCCATCACCGCCGCGGCCGAGAGCCCCGCCCACACCTTTGCCATCGATCGCCCATGACCCATCGTTTTCCTCCACTGGAACATCGCGTTCATCATCGATTCACGACCCACCATCGGGCCCATCTCAGAGGTAAACACGTCCCTCCCCACGGACAGCGAACCCACTCCCCGGATGACATGCACCGCGATGTTGCAAAAAAGCACCAACAAATAACCCATTAAAATCGACCACTTACACGAAAGACCGCAACGCACCTGGTATCACCCTGCGCCAAAAACAAAACCCCCGAGCACCGGAGGGTGCTCGGGGGTTCGGCCGCATAGCGCGCGGATTCTAGACGCTTAAGAAGGCGTCAGAGGTTGCAGCCGAAGCTCTCCATCGAGCGACCGGTTTCACCCTGATTTCCTGGAGAGTATCCCCCCTGACCGCCTCCTCGAGCGATGAAGGAGACATCATCTCCCACAGCCAACGTCGACTCATGACAATATACCCCATACGAGCCTCCACCTGCGCCCCCACCACCATAACCTCCGGGGGCTCCTCGCCCACCTTGCCCTCCCATTCCTCCGAGATGCGGAGCAAGGTCACGACAGGTTCCTTCAGAGTCGCAATGGTTGAATGCCGGATTCCCACCAGATCCTCCAACTCCCCCCTGACCACCTTCTCCTCCCTGGCCACCCGCACCGCCTAGATTCCCAACAAAGGAGCTCTCGCTAAGTGTGATATGGCTTCGTAACACACGCAGACCAAAACTCGCTCCTCCAGGCTGACCACCCTCGCCAGCCTTTCCACCACATCCTCCGGAGCCGCCGCCCCCTCCTGCTGACCCAATCAAAAAGGAGATGGTCACATTCTTCTCCAAACCTCCTCCTCCACCTGCTCCTCCTCCTCCGGGAGCGCCATCGCCACCACGCCCGCCCTCTCCTCCCGAAACCCACACATCGTAAAACAACTCTCCCGAAGCCACCCCACCAGCGCCAGCCTCGCCACGTCCCTCACCACTGTCTCCAGTCTCTCCATCTTCGCCCTCCGGAGAGCCACTCTCACCTCGCGCTCCGCCCGCTGCACCTCCTCGCGACTGCCCCGAAGTTGGTGATAAATAACGGAAATTGCCGAAGTAATCATATCCGTACCGACCTGCCTTTCCTCCCTTTCCTCCGCTTGAAACGCCGGGACATTCTTCATTCACCGCCACTTCATCCGCGGGAAGACTTGACGATGAGGAATTTGTCGGAGCACTTCTCCCTCGAGAACCACTGTTTCCCGGCTGACCATCATCACCATCTTCGCCCACACTTCCCGGACCTGGAAGTGCGTCTACGCGATGCAATACAACATCGTTTCCATCTACAATCGACACCCCCACCATCGAACCACCTTTCATAAAATTAGCTCCTGAGGACAACGTAATACTATCAACATATACCCTCCCCTGAACATCGACAACTGACATAGCTTTCATTTCAACACCACTACCTCCATCATAATGAAAAATCGTACGACCTGAAGGTTGTCGCACCCATCCATCAGCTCGATAACCACCCAGAATTTGTATAGCATTTCTAATCAACAATCTCATCGCAATAGGCTGCTCTTCCGGCGTCTCCGCTACAACAAGAGTTCGAATATCTCGGCCATTCGCAAGCTCCAGCGCCGTGGGAAAGTCATTAAAGGGCGCCATTTTGGTGCCGGTTCCTGGTTGCCCTGAGGGGTCTACATATACAATTGAATCACAAACATCTTCTGTAATGTTTTGCACCTCGGGCATATCACATGTGCCCAGGCCAGTTTCCCCCTCACCACAGACGCGCACCCCCAGACCGCAAACTCCACACGTCTCCTCAGCCGCAACCCCGTTTGTGCAATTACACTCACCGCAGAAAACGGACTCCCCACACCCATTGTCGATCAGACCACAGCTGTCGGCCGGGCACTCGGTCACCGTCGGCTCGCACGCCTCATCGCACTCCCCACAATCCATCTGCTCGCCACAGCCGTTATCGACCATCCCGCATGCGTCGGCGCCGCAGACGCTCGGCTCGCAGACCGGATCGTCTTCAGGATCATCATCCTCCGCATCCCCCGGAGCTCCCGCATCCCCCGGAGCTCCCGTATCCTCATCCCCCGCATCCTCGCCAGCGTTGTTCACTGGCGTGTCGTCGGTCGGCGTGTCGCCGCAGGCGCTGGCGGCCAGCGTGAGCATGGCGACGAGCGCAATCCAGATCGTCCATCCCTTCATGTGATGTTGCATCCCTACCTCCTGAGTCGAGCCAGGATTCAGGGCCAACGACAACCAACTTCCAGTGGCCTACGGCGCTCCCGGTGCCGGCGTTTAAGGGGCCGCCAGCGGTTGTTTTAGTCAGACGCCACACACATCGCGCCACGCGCAACGCTGCCTCAAAGCAGGAGATACGTTCAGACTTCGCCCCCTGTAATTTTGAGCAAAGAGATTCGCGCGTTTGCGCGTTCGTTGTGTACGACGTGGCTCGACGATGCCCAAAGCGGCGCGGCGAGTAAAGGGGTTTTGGATATATGTTCAGGTAGGAGCACTGCACGAACGACTATTTGCGCTTTTATTTCAACATCTTAGCGCATGACTTCGTACGTCGTTTTTTTTACGGATTCTCGCAAAAAAAGCGTCCTTCCCCCCGCCGAAACGTGGATCCCCCCTCAACAAGAGTCTGGCTTCAGGGGCTGACTCTCCGACGACGGCTGAGCAGCATCGCCCCTATCGCCGCGCCCAGCACCAGGGCGCCGGTGGAGCCTGCACCGCCGGCCACCGCGCAGCCTCCCCCTCGGGCGCCATCGTTGCGCACCTGCACCGGTGCGCTCGTCTCACCCTCGCGGCCCCAGGCGTCGACCCAGGTGGCGGTGATCGTGGCGTCGATCGGCTCGTACATCGTATCCATGTCGCTCCAGACAAAGAGAACATCCCTGTCCTCCCCGTAGAGAACGAGCGGGTGGGGGTCGATCGTGAGCGTGTCGGGATAGTCGCCCTCGATCGCAAAGCGCAGCCCACCGGCCTCAGGATCATAGCCCTGCACCGAGAGCTTCAAAAAGGCGGTGTCGTCGCAGCTCGTCACCCTTTCGCTGCACCCTTCGCGCTGGGGGGTCTGGGAGCGTTTGATGTACTCCTGACGCAGGGTCACCGCCGGCGGCAAATCGACCGGCTCGGTGGGCTCTTCCTCCAGGATCGTCATCCGCTCCTGGTCCATGCCGATGGAGCACGCCCAGGCAATGCTTACCGTAGAGAGCCCCGCCACGCCCATCGCGGCCAGCCCCAGCGCCATCGTTTTCACCCGCGTATTGCTTCGCATCTTCTCTCCTGAGGCGTCAGGCTATCTCGTTGAGATCTAAGCACATTTCGACCTATACCTGATCAACGCCCGCGGGCCAACCTCACTCAGCGTCGCTCTCGCAACGAAAAATTCAGGAGCACGCACTCGAGCGCGCCGTTGTAGATCGCGTACACCTTATCGGCGCGTACACCGAGTTTAAAGCCCAGCTCTTTGGAGCCCGTAAGCACCGAGGCCTGCCAGCCGCCGAAGCGTCCCTTAAGCGAGTCGCCAAGCTCGCGATGGGTCTGCTCGGCCTCACCATCGGCCCCCAGACGCTCTCCGTAGGGGGCGTTGGTAACCACCAGACCGGGACGCGTGGCGAGCATGGGCGGGGCGATCTCGGTGACCGGACGACGCGAGTAACGAATGATGGCGTCGAGCCCGGCCTTCTCGGTGTTGGCGCGGGCGGTGCGCAGGATCTTGCCGTCGATGTCGGTGCCCACGTAGATGCCGAGTTTGGGGCGGCCGGCCTCAAAGCGCTCCTGGGCTTCGGCCAGGATTTTAGCCCAGACGAGCTCATCATGCTGAAGCCAGCTATCGAAGCCGAAACGCTCGCGCACAAGGCCCGGGGCGCAGTCGGCGGCCATCAACGCTCCTTCGATGAGCAGGGTGCCCGAGCCGCACATCGGGTCAAAAAGGGGCGCTCCCTGCTTTGCGAGCTCGGGCCAACCGGCGCGGATCAAGACCGCGGCCGCCACATTCTCTTTGAGCGGCGCGGTGCCCGAATCGGCGCGGTAGGAGCGCTTATGCAGGCTCTCACCGGCCAGATCGATGCTGATCGTGGCCTCATCGCGCTCGATGTGGCAGTTGATCTTCACATCGGGCTGCCGAAGATCCACCGAGGGACGACGCCCGAAACGGTCGCGAAACTGGTCGACGACGGCGTCTTTGACCTTGAGCGCCCCGAACTTCGTGTGGGTGATCTCGGAGTTTCGCGAGGTGAAGTTGACCGCCAGCGTGCCGTCGACCGAGAGATGCTCATCCCAGGCGATGGTGCGCACCCCTTCGTAGAGCGCCTCCGGGCTGGAGGCGCGAAAACGCTTCAGCTGCAAAAGCACCGTGTTGGCCAGCCGGCTCCACATCACCGCGCGGTAACCCACCTTAAGCGGCCCCTCAAAAAACACACCGCTGACGGTCTGGCGCACCTTTCGGGCGCCCAGCCCTTTGAGCTCCTCTTCGAGGAGTAGCTCCAGGTGTTTGGGGCAGGTGGCAAAAAAGGAGTGGGTGGCAGCCATCGTCATCTCAGCGGGTAGGGAGGAGGTCAGGGGCAAGACGCCCGGCGCGTCGCGCGCCCGGGGTAAAAGAAGGCTGGCTTATACAGCATCGCGCCGGCCGGCGCATGTGTCGCACCCCTCACCCGGGGGCGCAACCATCGACATACAAAAATCATCTGAAGATCAACGACTTACATCCACCCCGGGCACTGCACCTACCCCGGAGCACCGCTGAGGATGCGCGCATCCTAGAGCTCGTCTTCGATGTAGCGGCGCGCAGTGCGACGGTCGATCTCCGCCTGACGAGCGACCTCTTCGTAGGTGCCACTGCGCTCGTAGAGCAGCCGGCAGTAGGCCTGCTGCAACTCCCGCATGGTGAGATCGCCGGCGTCGATGCGCGCGCCCAGCCTGGCTGCGGGCCTGCTGAGCTCGGCCACGTCGGGCGAATCCAGGCGAAGATCCCCGCCGTAGGGCGCCCCCAGAAGCACCCGACGCACCGCCTGCTCCAGCTCCCGCACGTTGCCCGGCCAGGCGTAGCCCTCGGGCACATGCGCGCGTAGAGAAGCGACCACCTCGCCGGACAGCGCCTCATCGGGCTGGCCGAGGATGCGCGCGACGCTATGCGCCACAAGCATATCGAGTTCAGCGGGCTCCTCGATAAGACGCGCGGCCAACGAGGGTACCTCGATCACATCGGAGCAGAGCCGGTAGAAGAAGTCGTCGCGAAAACGCCCCTCACGGCGCGCGCGGCCGATGTCGCGGTTGGTCGCGGCGATCACGCGCCCCTCAAAGCGCTGCTCCTCATGGCCCCCCACCGGCACAAAGACCCGCTCCTGCAACACACGCAGAAGTTTGATCTGGGTGGGAAGACTCGTCTCCCCAATCTCATCAAGAAAGATCACGCCGTGACGCGGACAACGCCCGAACACCCCCTCGTGGGCGTCGATGGCGCCGGTAAACGCGCCTTTTTTGTGGCCAAAAAGCTCCGACTCGATCAGCGTTTCGGGAAACTGCGAGAGGTTTAAGGGCACAAAGAGGTCGGTAAAACTCAGCGCAAAGCGCCCGGCCTGATCATCAAAGGGAATCCAGCTCGACGCACCCAGCACCGAGGCCGCCGCCCCCTTACCACTGCCGGTGGGACCGATGAGAAAGATCGAAAAATCCTCCATCCGATCCCAGAGCCGCGCCTCATAGCGGGCCAGATCGTCGGTAAAGATCGCCTGCCACAATCGGGCACGCAGACGTTGCATCGAGGGGGAGCCCCCCTTGAGGCGCTCGCGCGCCATAAAGAAGGCGCGGCGCATCTGATAAAAGATGCCCACAAAACGCGCGGCGCGCTCCGCACTCATGCCCCGCTCCACCAGGCGGCGCACCACCTCAAGGCCGAAGTTGGCTTTGAGCGGGCGGCTGCCCGCCTCCCGCTGGCGGGCGACCAGATCGTCGAACTCGGGCACGAAGACGTGAAAGGTATCAAAGAGCAGCGCCACCTCCACCAGGTGGCGGTCTTCGCCCTGGAGCGCGTTGAGATCCAGGGGCCAGAGGCGGTCGAGCTCCGCGCGCACCGCGCTCAGTGCGGCGTTGAGCTCCGGGTTCGGGGAGCCGGACGCAAGGGATGAGGTCGCCTCCTGAGCGGGGGTGCGCGGCGTTTGAAGGGTCGCAGCAAGGCGCCGATCGCGGCGCGCGCGCTCTTCGGAAAAGGGGTTAGCAAAGGCCGCGGCGGCCACCTCCCGGAAGAAGGCGCGGGCATCAGAACTCAGCATCTTCCACTCCTACATAAAATGAACATCCTTTGATCACAATATGTATATCACCGCGCAACACTCCAACAAAAGCTCGTCAGCTGCACGCGCGCCACCGACAAAAAACACCCATCAAAACACCATTAAAATCAACCGCTTAAGACCAAAAGACCGCCTGATTAAAAACCATGGCATGGCTTGTGCTCTACGGACGAGACATGGGGCGAACGCATCCGGCTTCGCCCCCGCACCGTGACGGACTCAACCGATACGCCAGGAGCACACCATGGAACATCCGACGGTTCAAAAAGACACCAACGCGTGGATCTTTCAGGTCTGGGCATCCTTTCTGCTGGCCTCAACGATCACCATCACCGGCATCGCGTATCTCCCGGTCGACCTGTGGATGAAGGGCTTTTTGCTGATGGGGGTGCTCTTTACCCTGGGCTCATCTTTCACGCTCTCCAAGACGATCCGCGACAACCACGAGGCTCAGCGTCTGATCAATCGGGTGAGCGACGCCAAGGCCGAGAAGATCTTGCGGGAGTTTGAGATGCGCGATGTGGCCTGAGTCTCTTCGTACGCCGTGAGCGGCGCGGCGATCGCCGTGGCGAGCCTCGCTCATGCGTTCAGACTCTCGAATCGCTCAACGTGATCAGGAGCGCCTCGGCGCGCTCAAGCGCCTCGGAGGCACCCAGAGCGCGATGCTGGGCGATGGCGCTGCGCAGCGCCTGGCGCGCCTCGGTGAGCCTGCCAGCGCGGCGCGCCATCGCTGCGGCCAGCTCAAAGGTCCAGGCCAGGTCGCCATCATGAATGGGCTGGCGCTCCAGGTGGGTGCGGGCCTTCTCGGCGCTGCGCGCCCAGCGCTTCCACTGGCCACGCGAAGCGTAGATCGGAAGCCAGCAGGCGTAGATCACCCCGAGCAGGCCTTCGCTTCCCATGTCGATCACCCGGGGTTGCAGCGCTTTAAGCGCGCGGGCAGCCCGATCCACATCGCCCATCGCCAGCGCCGCGCAGCAGAGGTTGAGCTCAATCGATGCCTCAAAGAGGCCGGCGCGGCGCATCATCTCGACGCCCTGCTCGCAGATCTCCAGCGCGCCGGCGAGCATACCGCGCGCCCGCAGGCCCTCACCGAGGTTGCTATAACACATGGCCGTGGCGTAGGTGTCGCCCTGCTCTTGAAACACGGTGAGGGCCTCTTCGATCAACGCCTGGCCCCGGTCAAAATCGCCATGGCGCATCTCCAGGTTCCCCACGCCCATCTTCGACTTGGCCACCCCGCGCACATCATCCAACGAGGCGAAGATGGCCTCGGCGCGCCTGTACATGGGCAACGCCTGATGATCGTCGCCGAGCCAGCACATCGACTCGGCCTGCAGGTAGAGCGCGCGCGCCAGACCGTCAGCATGCCCCACGGCGTCAAAGGTTGCCGAGGCACGCTCGGCCAGCTCGTACCCCCGCGTCGGATCGCCGGTGAGCTGAGCGAACACCCCGAGCAGGTAGGTATGCTCGGCGCGCTGAAGGGAGGCGTCGGGGTGGTGTGAGGCTTCCAGCGTCTCCACGAAGATGCGCGCCTGCTCCAGAGCACCGGCGGCGGCGTCCAACTCACCAGGTCGCAGGTGCGCCAGGGCGCGCAACATGTAGCTCTCCGCCCAGCGCGGGTCGTTGGCACCGATCCCGGCCGTCCGCAGCGCGCACTCAAAGCGCTCGGCGATCTTCACCCCCTCATGCAGCGCAAACGTGTCGACGGCGAGCCGTGCGCCCTGCCACAGAGGCTCAAGCGCGGCCTCGGGCAACCCGGCTTCGAGCAGGTGATACCCCCGCCGTGCAGCCGAAGCGCCGGGGTGGGCGCCGAACTCCTCCAGCATCGCCGCGGCCACGCGATGATGCGACTGCCAGCGCCCCGCCTCCCGCGCCATCTTCTCAAGGGTCTCGCGCAGCGCACCGTGCATAAAACTCCAGCCGGTGGGATGGCGCTCGATCAGGTGGCGCACCTCCAGCAACCCCGGCAAAACCGGTGGCGATACACATTCGGCAAGCTCACAGGCGCGGCGCCACTGACGCTCCTCAACATCTCGCCCCAGCGCGGCGGCCAGCTCCAGGGCGCGACGCGCACGCTCACTTCCACCAAAGCGCCCGGCCGGACCCTCCAGCTGGTGGGCCGCGATCGCCGCCACCCCCACCAGCTCATCGACGCGCTGGCGCAGCACCTGATGGATATCATCAGGAAGATCGGAGGTGGTGCCTGCGCGCAGCTCAAAGCCGCGCGGCCCCACTTCCAGCACACCACGCTCCACCCAGTCGCCCACCAGCTGAAGCGCAAAGAGCGGATTTCCGGCGGTGCGCTCGGCCACCTGTTCGGCCAGCCCTCGCTCCAGCCCGAGCATCTCTTCGATCAGGCGCTCGTGGTCAGTGCGAGCCAGCGGTGCAAGTCCCAGCTGCCAGGCGCGCTCAAAACGCAGAAGATCGCGTAATTGCTCACCGACCGGCCGCGCTCGAGCCTCCTCGCCCTCCCGCAACGTGGCCACGATCAGCACCGGAAGACCGCCATGAGCCTGCTCATTGAGCAGGTGACGCACAAAGCTCAGCGTGGCGCTGCCCCATTGCACATCATGAAGCACCAGAAGGGCGGGGCGCCGCGCCGTCAGGCGCTCCAGCAGCCGACGCCAGGTCATATGCCGCTCGCTCGGGCGCACCAGGCGCAGCGCAAAAGCGTCGTCTCGAACGTCAGGATCGCAGCCCGGCGAGAGCAGCTCGACAAGCTCAGCCTGATCGCGGGAGCTGGCAGTGTCGAGGTGTCGCGCCATCAAACCCGGCGCGGCCTGATCTTCAAAGAGCTGCCCCACTCTCAGGGCGATCTCATCGCGAGAAAGGCCGGTACAGCGCAGGACATTGCCCATCATTCGCGCCACCCCGTCGCTCGGGCCACCGGTGGGACTGTGACTGGCCTGGAGGACCTCGGCCGCGCCGGTTTCATGGGCACGCTCGGCCAGCCACTGCACCAGCCGGCTCGCACCCACGCCGACATCACCGCGCACCAGCGCCAGGCGCGGCCGCCCCGTCTGATAGACGTCGAGCAGCGCCTGCCAGAGCTGCTCGCGTTCCCCCTGGCGCCCCACCAGCGGGAGCGAACGCAGCCCAAAGAGCCCCAGCCCCACCCCCAGAAGCTGCCCGTCACTCTCCTCGTTGCGGGGTTTTTGCCAGGTGCGAGGCGGCGGCGCCGGGCCCAGATCACAGGCCCGGCGCGCAGCCATCTCCTCGCCCTTAGCCTCCCCCTTTAACCCGAGCCCCCCTCCCCCACGCATCCTCTCCCGCGACACGGTGGGCTCGCCCTCGGCGGGCAGAGCCAACGTGATGACTTCTCTCGACGCCCCCTCTTCAGCCGCATAGAAAGAGGTCGATCCAGCATCGTTACTCGCGCTTGCCTCCTGAGACGCGGGTGCCGCCAGGCGAAGCTGGCGCAGGTCATGGGCCGCATCGGCGGCGCGCTGATAGCGCCCGGCGGGATTCTTGGCCAACAACCCATCAAGCCACCCCTGGAGCCCCTCCGGCACCTCCACCACCGGCGTTAATCTGGGATGAGGTTTTTGCAGCTGATCGCGCAGCACATCTTCTGTGCGCGCCCCTCCGAACGCCGGCTGGCCCAACAACCAGTAGGCCAGACATCCCAGCGCGTAGAGGTCCGTCCAGGGGCCCTGATCGCGCCAGCGTCCGGTGATCTGCTCCGGGGCCATAAATCGCGGCGTGCCGGCCACTCGCCGCTCTCGCACCCCGCGCCTGAGGAGCGCCTCATCGTGGAGCGCAAAGGCCAGCCCGAAGTCCGAGAGCTTCAGCCGCGGGTCCCCGGCTGCATCAGGCACCCAGAGTACATTGGCGGGCTTTAAATCACGGTGAATCACCCCGCGCGCATGGGCATGCGCCAGCGCATCGAGCAGCGCGATGAGGATCGCGCGGCGACGCTCCCAGCCCCATTGCGACAGGTCGGTGCGCTCAAGCGTTCCCACCGCCAGATCCATCGCCAGATAGGCACAGCCCTCAACAAGCCTGCCCCCGGAGCTTCGCTCCAGGCCGGCGGGCACCTCCCCGGAATCAAAGACCCGCACCACCCCCGGATGGTTCAGCCTCGCCACCGCGCGCACTTCGCGCTGAAACGCCTCCCGAAAGCGTTGCGCATCGAGTTGCGCGCGACGCATCACCTTGATGGCAACCGCGCGTCCCTCCCCCACATGACGCGCCTGCCAGACCTGCCCCATCCCCCCGGTTCCTACGAGTTCACCGAGCTCAAATGGCCCCAGACGCGAGGGGGTCTCATCGTGACGTTGACTCACACTATCCTGCTCTCGCGCTACGACGCCGTGAGCCAACGTTGACGCCATGTCTGCTGCATCAAGAGCCCCCCTGAGCTGCGTTGCAAATCCTCGACGATGCGAAAGCATCGCCTTTGGTTTGCATCCTGCTCAGATCACGCTCGAGTTCGCATCCAGGGGCGTCAAAAGTGACTCACGGCGTTATACTTACGTCACGCTCGCCAATCCCCGAAAACATCCTGGACGGATCATCCATCAGGAACATCGGCGAGCGAGCTGTGCACTTAAAACCCGTAGTTCAAACCGACCATCAGGCTGAAGACGGACTCCTCGTCAAAGGTCATCCGCCCCTGAAGGTAAGGCACAAGCTCACTGCCGGTATCAAAGGTGGCTCCCACCAGGAGGTTCGCCGCGGTGAATGTATCATCGCTGGAGGTAATGACGTTATCGTTGCTGTCGAGCACCCGCGAATCGACGTAAATCACCGCCAGACCACCGCCCAGATAGGGCGTGACCACCGCGTCGAGCGCCAGATGCGCCAGGGCGTTAACGTCAAACTGCAAAAGCGTCGTCCTGGCGCGCGCCCCGAAGAGCTCGGAGCTTCCCGTAAAGAAGTAGCTCAACGCCGGGTTCACCGAGATCGCCACCTGGGGTGCCACCGCAAAGGTAAATCTGCCGTCGATCCCCAGCAGCGGAAACTCCCGATCGAAGTCATAGCCGGCCATCACCCCGACACTGTTTCCTTGAATCTTCTGCGCAGGCTCCTGGGCCGAGGCGACCCCGGCGCTGGCCATCATCAGCGCGCATCCCGCCAGAACCACTGCCATCGATCGCGTTGTCGTCTTCGCTTGCTCAGCCATCTTCATAGCTACCTCTCATACATTCGGGTCATATCTCAACACCTGATTTCAGCGCTCCTGATGTAGCACAACCGGCCGTGACGCGCGACTTGAACGCATCGCCAGAAGCCCGGCTTCAACAGAACAAAAAAACCTTTCACGTCAACATCATACACACCATTCCTCGTAACCACGCGTCGCACTCCGCTCCCCACGCACAGGTGCCCGGGCCATGCCGCCCCTCAAAAACTCTGACGGGTCGCCCCCCACTGGTAGTTCAGCCCCAGGGTCAGCTCGGTGTTGGTGCCCGGCTCCCCCACCGCCCCGCTTTGATAGAGGTAGGCGTTAAACGAAGCCGTAAAGAAGAACTGATCGAAAACCGCAAAGAAGAGGCGATTCGCACTGCGCAGCTCATGCACATTTTCGCGGGCGATACCGTTGTAGAAGTACTCCAGCTCGCTCTCCACCTGCACGGGCCGACCGAGCACATCAAGCAGGTCGATGCGCCGCAGGGTATAACCGGTGTTCAGACCCCAGCTGGCCTCCCCGTCGGGTGCCATAACATCGCGGCGGATGTTCACACCGACCTTCAGATCCAGCGCCTCGGCCAGCTTAAACGAAAAACCGAGGATGCCGCGCACATCCAGGCGATGCCAGGCCCGGCTCTCAGGCCGGTTAAACTCCGACTCAGCCTGCACCTCCACCAGCGGACCGGGCACATACCAGCGCCCTCCCAGATGGGAGCGCAGCGCCAGGTTTCGGTACTGGCTGCGCAGTCGCAGAAGATCGCGGGTCTCCTCAAAGGTGGCGCCCTCGGTATCCGCCAGGCGCGTGGTGGCGTACTGCACCAGAAGATCGTTATCCCAGCCGTGATCGCGGCTGTCGGCCCGGGCCGCCAGGCGCCCCTCCAGATTGACCTGGTCGGTGGAGGCCACCGTCAGCTGACTCTGCTCATAGCCTCCCGCCCCGCCCACCAGCGGGTTGGCCACGCTGACCTGGTTGTACGAAGCGTTGATCGAGCCTGTATACGTCCACAGAAACCGGCGATGCAGATCGGGAAAACTCCCCCGCGGTGAGAGCCCCACGCCGACCTCATCGCCCGCGCTCGTATTCACACCGGAGCGCGCATCGACGTAACGTACCACAAGTTCGGCGATGCTCGGGGAGCCCGCGGCCCAGGCCGGCGCAAAGATCCGCGCGTCCTTGAGCTCATCGGTCTCAATGACACCATCGCCCCCGGCAGCCAGGTAATCGTTGAGCACCACCGGATAGAGGCGATCGTCCCGAACCGGGCGGCCATTGACGCGAACCTCCTCGCCATCGAGCACCAGCCCGGCAGCGCGCAACTTCCCGCCCAGGTGGGTTGCGATGCGTTTGAGCGCCCGCCCCTCCATCTGCGCCACCACCACATCATTATCAAAGGGCAGGGCGCTGTAGACATCGGCCAACGTCAGCTCTCCGGTGAGCGGAAACTGCCCCCGGTCGCGAAAGGCCCCGGCGTTGATCAACGCCACCTCCGCGACCGCACTAAAGCGCATCACATTCATCATGAAGGTCTGCAGATCACCGGCCTCAAAGGGCATCTCCAACCCGGCATCAGCGGCCAGGGGCTGGCCCCAGTCTTCGCAGTAGGCGTCGGCTACAACTTCCAGAACTTCACGCGTGATGCGATCTTCGGGCATCTCCGTCACGTCGACCCGCCGCGGTCGCACCTCACGGATGCGGGGAGCCCCCGTGCCATAGTTCAAGCCCAGCTCTACGGTGTGCACATGAAACGCCCCGCTATCGGCCGAAACAACGGGGGTTCCGGTGGTCTCGGCCTGCACCACACCAAAACGCCCTTCCTCCAGATCGCGCTCATCGAAGAGGTGGCTTGCGACCATCAGGTCGATGCCCTCAATCGTACTGGCCAGCGCGTAGGCCCCGTCGAGCGCGTCGGCCTCGCGGGCGTGATACTGCACCACGGTGAGGTCGGCCTTCTCGCGCATCGCCCGGAGAAGCTCGGGTAGGACTGCGGCCGGCTCGGCCAGCGCCAGGCCCTGGCGCTGTGCGTCGGTCAGCGCTTCGAGAAGGTGGGGCGCAAGCAGCGAGGTGATCGCCACACGCACCCCGTCCCGCTCAACCACTTTATAGTGCGGCCCCACAAGCCCACCGGTGCTCTCACAGATCGCCTCGGCTCCGCCGAAGTTCTCACAGCGCAGGTTGGCCGCCTGCAGGTCCAGCCCCCGCTCCCGGGCTGCCCGCATCACTTCGATGAGTTCGCCACGCGGCGCGCTGAGCTCGCGATTCCCCAACGACTGCGCATCCACCGGAACCGCGTTGAGAAGATCGACCAGGTTGCGCGCGCCCTCCTCACCGCTGCGCATCAGATAGCGGCTCAGCGGTGCCGGATACATCGCATCCCCCGCGCTGATCACCACCGGCGCCGGCAACCTCCCCCCCTGCGAAAGCTCGCCAAGCGTGCGCACATACCCCACCTGGCGCGCCCGGTAATACTCGCGCATCTCGGCCGGCTCGCGGCAGTCCACCCGCGCCAGATCCCCCTCGGTGTTTCCTGTGAGCACCAGCGTCAGCTGCGAGGCCCGCGGCTCGGGCTCCATCTCAACCCCGGCGACGACCTCATGCCCCACCTCCTCGCCGGCTCGCTGCGCCTCCTCGTGCTCCACCGCGGGCGCCTCCACCCCGACGGCTTCCTCCTGCGCCCACCCGGCCACACTCCACGCCAGCGCCGCACCCATCACAGCGCATCCGACCATCCACCGACGCTCATCCATCATACCCACCTCAACCCACCATGTTCTTCTTCACATGTACTCGCGACCTGTGCGCGCTGCCCAACCGTCGACGGCCGCCTCACCAACGTCAAGTCAACTTCCCCTGACCGGCAGTCGACGTTGACAAGCTCACCGCCGATTTCCTACGATTCAGCGCGAAGTTGGCATCCTTTCCGGGCGTATTTCCGCGCCCCTGGTGAGCAGACGCTCGCCGGCTCTTTTGACGGGCATCGTCGCCCGCCCCCTGCAGCCAACGCACCTCTTATTCGCGCCCGCGCCTCACCTTGGGACGCGCCGCGCGCCCTGGCATCGGAATTTTGGGCTCATGAGCGAACCGGGAATCCTTCCAAAACCCGTCCCCTTCGGCAAATACTACCTCCTTGAACGCATCAACGTCGGGGGCATGGCCGAGGTCTTCAAAGCAAAAGCTTTCGGTGTCGAGGGCTTTGAGCGCATGCTGGCGATCAAGCAGATTCTGCCCAACATCGCCGAAGATAAAGGCTTTATCGAGATGTTCATCGATGAAGCCAAAATCGCCGTGCAGCTCACCCACCCCAACATCGCCCAGATCTTCGATCTTGGGCAGGTCGACGGCTCCTACTTCATCGCTCTGGAGTACATCAGCGGCAAAGATCTGAAGACCCAGTACGAGCGCGCACGCCGCATTGGCGAAAAGATCTCCATCCCGCGTGTCTGCTACATCATGATGAAGGTCTGCGAGGGGCTGGGCTACGCCCACGAAAAGAAAGACCCCCAGGGCAACCACCTCCAGATCATCCACCGCGACATCTCCCCGCAGAACATCCTGACCTCCTTTGAAGGGGAGGTGAAGATCATCGACTTTGGCATCGCCAAAGCCCAGGGCAAGACCAGCCACACCCACAACGGGATGATCAAGGGCAAGTTCAGCTACATGAGCCCCGAGCAGGTCCGCGGTCTGCACGTCGACCACCGCAGCGACATCTTCAGCATGGGCGTGGTCCTCTATGAGCTCCTCACCTTAGAGCGCCTCTTCACCGGTGAGAGCGACTTTGAGACGCTCGAGAAGATCCGCCGCGTCGAGATGAGCCCCCCCTCGCTCTACAACCCGCACATCCCCAAAGCGCTTGAAGACATCGTGCTTCGCGCGCTCAGCGGCAACCCCGAGGAGCGCTTCCAGACCGCCTACGAATTCGGCGAGGCGCTTGAGCGCTTTATGCGCGACCAGGGCTACTACTACACCAACAAAGATCTGGCCGCGTACATGAAGGAAGCCTTCAGCGCGGACATCGAGTTTGAGAACAAAAAGACCGAGTATTACCGCTCGCTCAACCTCAAACCCATCGAAGAAGCCCCGCGCCCTCAGGCCCCGCGCCGACCGGCCGCCGATCTGAGCTGGGGCGATGAGGAGATGGAGACCCAGATCTTTGGCCGTGAAGACGCCATCGCGATTGTCGATGACGCCGACATCGTCTACGCCGACGAGAGCATCGCGCGTGTCGACGAGAGCGCCACCCAGGTCCACCTCTCCGGTGCTCACGCCGCAGTCAGCGAAGAAGCGTCGACCCGCGAGTTTGAACGCTGGGATATGAACCTCGACCTGGGGCAGAGCCCGCGTCGCCATAACTCCCGACCGGGCGAAGAGCTCGATCTGGACCTCGATATTGAGCCTCGACGCAGTGCCCCTCTCACCTCTCAGATGCCCGCGGTGGAACGTCGTCGTGACTCCCATACCACCGTGCCCGGCGCTGTGACGGCCCCCCCTGCCAACTACAAAAAACGCAAAAAAGGCGGCGTCAATCCGGGTGTCATCGCCCTGGTGGCCCTGCTGGTGATCGCGCTGGGCCTGGGCGTGGTCTGGATGACCCGCGATACCACCGCGCCGGTGATGTTCGCCTTTGGCGAAGAGCCGGTGCGCATCTACGTCGACGGCCAGCTCGTCCACGAGGGGCCCACCCCCTACGAGTGGGAGGGAAGCGCCGGGACGTACACCGTGGCCGTGGAACGCGATGGCTTTGAGCGCTACGAGACCAAAGCCACACTCGTCGCCGGCGAGCCCACTCGCCTGGCCGAAGAGCTCACGCCACTGAACTACGCCAACACCGGCTTTAACGTCGCCAGCACGCCCGAAGGGGCAAAGGTCTTTATCGGCGATAAGGAAGTTGAAGGCATCACCCCGGTCGAGATCCGCGATCTGGCACCGGGGAGCTACACCCTGCGCGTCACTCTCGATGAGTACTTTGAGGCCGAAAAAGAACTCGAGATCAAACTCGACCAGGTCATCGACCACAGCGTGGCGCTCCGCCCGGCAAAGGTCGATCTCCGGGTCACCAGCGATCCCGGCCGCGCTGATTACACCATCTACACCGCCGAGGGCAGCGAGCGCGTCGCCCGCGGTCGCACCCCGGATACCGCCAGCGATCTCGATGCATCGCGCAACTACCGCGTTGTGATCTCGCGACGTGGCTACGACGACTGGGAAGGCACCTTTGAGCCGGGCACCGAGGCCGACGCCACGCTTGATGCGGAGCTTACGCGCACCGAGTCGGAGCCGGCCGTCGCCGACGCACGTCCCGCCACCGCCGCATCGGTGCCCGATCGCACCGGCTCTTCCGCCTCGTCGGGCTCCAGCCGCACCGAAACAGCTCGCGCCGAACCGGCGCGGGAGACCACCACGCGCCGCGAAGAGCCCGCACCAAAGCCTGCCAGCACCGGCACGGGCACCGTCTCGATCGCCTCGCGCCCTGCGGCGCGCATCTACATCAACGATGTGGACACCGGCAATTACACCCCGCTGATGAACCATCGCCTGCCTGCCGGTACCCACAAAATCGTGCTGGTGAACCCCGAGTTTAACCTCAATAAGACCTTCTACGTCGATCTGAAGCCCGGCGGCGAAGAGCGCATCATCAACCGATGACCACCCTGAGGGGGACCATGTGGTTCGCGCCCCGCTGCGAACGTCAGATCTGACTCACTACTGTGAGAGCTGCTCGACTCTGGTCGAGCAGCTTGCGCAGCATTGCGCCGAGTGCGGCGCAACGCTCCCGGCCGAGGGGTGGACCTCGATTCACGCCAGCCCCTACCCGTATCTCGGACGCATCCTCGACAGTCGCTACATCATCGATCGCTTCTTAGGGTCGGGCGCCTCAGGCCATGTCTACCGCGCGCGAAGCGTGCGCGTTTCACGCCTCTTTGCCATTAAAGTGGTCGACACCCGACGCTATGGCGATAGCGAAGAGGTGCAGCAGGACATGCTGCGAAGCTTCGAGCGCGAAGTCGACGCGCTCAGCCGCATCAGCAACCCACACGTCGTCAACGTCTACGAGTTCATTCACCTCAGCGACACCATCCTTGGCATGGTCATGGACTACCTCGATGGCCAGACCCTCGAGGAGCACCTGCGCCAGGACGAACCTCTGAGCATTCGGGACGCGGTCGAGATCACCCGCCAGATTGCCGACGGACTTCATGAAGCCCATCAACAGGGCATTGTCCACCGCGACATCAAACCCGAAAACATCATGATCGCCGCGCTCCCCGCCACCGGACTCTTCGCGCGGGTACTCGATTTCGGCGTGGCACACGTGGCCGGCACAGGTCAGAGCACCTATGGATTTCGCGGGACCCCGCTCTACGCCTCTCCCGAGCAATGCACCGAATCTCAACACCCCGACCACCGCAGCGATATCTACAGCCTGGGTTGCGTGCTCTTTCATATGCTCACCGGACAAGCTCCCTTTCCCTTCGCCAACGCATTGCGCGTGATGGAGGCTCACGTTGAAGCGCCACGCCCGTCCGCGCTGACCACAGCTCCTGGCCGACGCATCCCCCCCAGTCTCGATAATCTTCTCCAACATATGCTCGCCCGAGACCCCGACGAGCGTCCGGGCGACTTCTGGAAAGTCTATCAGGACTTGAGCGCGTTCCTCGATGGCATTCCCCTGCCGCATTTTGGCGACACACTTCCCGCCGATGCCGAAACTGTCGTCGAGCAGTCCCTGGAGGAGCCCACGCACCTCACTGGGCCAACCCCGGGTGACTTTGTCTCTTTGGCCGAGCGCACCTCCAATGAACTTGCGCACGAACGCTCCCTGCTCACCGAAGCCGACGCCCTGCCCCGGTGGACCGAGCGCAGTGACGTCGATATGGAGCAGCTCATCAGCGTCGGTCTTCCTTTCGCGACCGCGCCGATGCCTTCCATCACCGCGGCCGCTATCGATCGGGGTGCGCTCGGAGTGGTACTGGCCGACCACCTGATGCGCATCCATCTCCTTGGAATCAGCGGTCAGGGATTTTCCCAGAGCTTCAGCGTGCCGCGCCTGGTGGTCGCCCTTGAACTCGATCTCGCACACGCCCATCTCTACGCGGCAGACCTTCACGGCGACATCACCCGATACAACCCTTCAGGCGGTAGCGCACAGACCGTTGCCCGGCTCTCCGGATCCGTGCTTGCGATGGAACTTCACCCGAGCGGGAGCCATCTTCTCGCTGCGACCGAACGCGGCGAACTCATCAAAATCGATCTTCGCACCGGACGAACGCACACCCTGTGGTCGTTCTCACTTCCGATATCTGCCCTTCATCAGGACACCCGCGATGATCGACTCGTGGCCGGTCTCTGGGATGGAACGGTCGCCTGCCTTCGGCCTCAGACCCGAGAATTGGTCTGGCAGGTCCCTGTAGCGCGCGACGCTGTCGCATCGGTCGGCGTGACCGACGACCATCGCTATTTTGCCACGGACGCTCGCGGTGAGCTTTACGTCGGTCACGTGGAAAGCGGTAAATCGATCGCGTCCCACACCATCGGGCAGGAGTTGCGCGCAGTTCGCGCACGTCCCGCCGACGGCCTGATCGGTGTGACGCTCTGTGGCGACGACGCGCAGATCTGGCGCATTCAGCTCTAGATCGTATTACTTCGGATCGGGCGCCTGGCACCCGATCCTCGCGTTCGATCGAACCCCTGGCACCCATTCATCGCGTCCGATCGAACCCCTGGCACCCGATCGGGCACCTGGCACCCGATCGGGCGCCTGGCACCCGATCCTCGCACCCGATCGGGCGCCTGGCACCCGATCCTCGCACCCGATCGAACGCCTGGCACCCGATCTTCCCGCCCGATCGAACCCCTGGCACCCCTTCATCGGAATCGCCCCCTCCAGCTATCCCACCGAATCCGCACCAACTCGCCATCCCCACACGCCCCTTCCCCGACGTCAAAACACAAAAAAGCCCGCCCCCTTCTACCTACGTAGAAGGGGGCGGGCTTCGTAATGAAATGGTTGGCAGCGACCTACTCTCCCACGACCTCTCGGTCGCAGTACCATCGGCGCTGGAGAGCTTAACTTCCGAGTTCGAGATGGAATCGGGTGGACCCTCTCCGCTCTAGCCACCAAC
>NZ_SADD01000021.1 GCF_004005565.1 Lujinxingia sediminis
CTCCTTGCCAGCCCCGCCCTGGATGCGCTCGGATCTTTGGGTTCGCGTGAACCCCCCACCCCCCACACGAATCGACCCCCATCGCGAACCCCGGCGCTCAGGGCTGCTTATCCCCCACCTGGCAGATGAAGCGGTCGGAGGAGGCACCCGGGCCGGGGAGGTCGTTGTAGCCCTGGACCGTGCCGTCGGGGAACCAGGAGTAGGTCATAGAGCCTGCGGTGGTGTTGTCGCCGTTGGGCTCGGGGATGTTGGTGCGAAGGCTGATAAAGAAGGGGCCGTCGTCGCTGGCGTTCCAGTCGCAGCCGGGGCTGGAGGAGTAGAAGGGGGTGTTCATGCAGGTGGCGCCGTCGAAGTTGGGGTAGATGCCGAAGATGCGGGCGTAGTGGATGCTGGCATCGGGGCCGACGTCGGGATTGCGGGCCAGGGTGAGGGTGGTGGCCAGATGAGCCGGGGAGCGCGGGATGTGTAGCTGCAGGCCGTGCTCGGCGCAGAGGGCCTCGGCCTCGGAGGCGTAGACGTTGGCGTCGGTCTTGATTTTGAGGAAGGTGTAGGCGCCTCCATCGCTGGTCATGTCGCAGTAGACCTCAAGGTTTTTGAGCGGGCCCTCGCCATCGGGGTCGATGAGGTAGGTGCCATCGGGCAGGCCGGGGGTGTCGATGAGGGCGTCGAGGCAGCTTGTGGGGATGTCGCAGGTGTTGTCGGCGTCGCAGGTGAAGCCGCCGCAGTCGGCGTCGCTTGCGCATTGCTCGCCAGTGGAGCAGGGAGCGCAGGAGCCGCCGCAGTCGAGGTCGCTCTCATCGCTGTCCTGGACCCCGTTGCTGCAGTGGTCAGGCCGGCAGACGCCGAGATAGCAGTCGGAGGAGGCGCAGTCGTCATCCACGCGGCAGCTCGCCCCGCTCTGGCAGGAGGTCGCGCAGGAGCCGCCGCAGTCGGTGTCGCTCTCATCGCCGCTTTGCCGGCCGTCGAAGCAGGTGGTCTCCCGGCTCCAGATATGCCAGGCGCCGGTGGTCATGTCCTGCACGGAGCCGCATTTGGCGCGTCTGTCGTCGCTGCCCCAGTCGGTGCCGTCGGTCTGGATGGAGTCCATGCCGCGATCGTTAAAGTCGACGGTGAAGTCTGTGTCAGCGTCACAGCGGTCTTCTCCCTCCATAAAACCTGATTCGTACTCGTCGAGGTTGGACTTGAACTCGCCAGTGAGGTTGTTACGGCGATTCCAGGGGCCGGTGTAGCCCGCACCCTGATTCTCTTCGAAGCAGGAGTCGGCGTCGGTGCCGGTGGTGAAAATCTGGTACCAGGAGACGTCGTAGAAGGAGAGGTCGACGTCGAAGGTCGCGCCCTGAGAGACGGCCGCGTCGACTTTGCAGGTAAAGCGCATATCGCCGGTGGTATCGACCACCGCGCGCAGGCCATTCCAGATGCCGGTCTGGGCGCTGGCCGGGTCGAGGGTGCTCAGGTCGGCGTAGTGCTCGGACGCCTCATCTCGGAGTAGGGTCTGGAAGGTGGAGGCGACGAGCGTCCAGCCGCCGCCGTCGGTGTCCATGTCGCAGTAGACGTCTTCGAGGGTGCCGTCTTCGTTGGGGTCGAGGCTGTAGACGCCGCTGGTGGTGGTGCCACCGAGCAGGAGATCGAGGCAGCTGACGGGGTTGGGGGCGCAGCTCAAACCGTAGGCACAGTGGCCGGAGACGCAGTCGCTGTGGGAGGTGCAGGTCGCGCCGTCTTCGCAGGCTGTGCAGTTGGGGCCGCCGCAGTCCACGTCGCTCTCGTCCTGGTTGAGGATGCCGTCGTCGCAGGTGGTGAGCTGGCAGGAGTTGGTGCAGGCGTCGGTGTCGATGGCGTTGGCGTCGTCGCAGGCTTCGACGCCCTCCTCAATGATGCCGTCGCCGCAGGAGGCGGCCACGCAGGTGGAGAGGCAGGCGTCGGTGTCGATGGCGTTGCCGTCGTCGCAGGCTTCGCCATCCTGCACGATGCCGTCGCCGCAGGTGGGGAGGGCGCAGGCGTTGGTGCAGGCGTCATCGTCGATGGTGTTGCCGTCGTCGCAGGCCTCGCCAGCCTGGACGATGCCATCGCCGCAGGTGGGGAGAGCGCAGGCGTTGGTGCAGGCGTCGTCGTCGATGGTGTTGCCGTCGTCGCAGGCTTCGCCAGCGCTTGCGTTGACCTCGCCATCGCCACATTGGGCGGCGGTGCAGTCGTCGTTGCAGGTCTCGGATTCACCGGCGTCGTCGCAGGCTTCGCCGGGCTGGACGACGCCGTCGCCGCAGGTGGCCAACTCACAGGCGTTGGTGCAGGCGTCGTCGTCGATGGTGTTGCCGTCGTCGCAGGCCTCGCCATCGTGGACCACGCCATCGCCGCAGGAGGGAAGGGCGCAGATGCCCTCTGCCGGGTGGCAGAAGTCGCTGTTGCACTGGGCGTCGCGCTCGCAGGCCGCGCCATCGTCGCGAAGGGTCTCGGTGGGCGTGGTGTCGGCGTCGCCGCAGGCGCTCAAGGCGGCGAGTACGGCCAGGAGGAGGGTAGCGAAACGCGAGCGGGCAGAGAGAGCGGGGCGCAAGACCATCAAAATCCTCTGGAGCAGGGGGGGCGTTGGCGTACGTGGTGTGCGAGCGTTACGTTTCTTCGCATGGAGACGGAAACGAGGTCAAGAAACGATAGGGCGTCGCCAGCGAGGGGGGGGGGGGCGCGTGACGAGGGGGCGGAGCCATGTGTTTAAACCACGTGTCGGGACGATGGGGCGGGGCACCTGACGTCTGCCGAGGCAGGCGTCGGCGAGTGTGGAGTCGGTGAGATTTGAGGCGGGGATTCTATAAAAAGAGGCGCCCCCGTGTGTGGGAGCGCCTCGTTGTGGGAACGTGATGTGATGTTGGCCAGCCTGATCGCTACAAAAGACCAGGCTGGTGGTGTCATCGCTTAGTCCTGGTAGCACATCGGCGGCGTGCTGAACTCGCCGAGCGCCTGGCAGCCCCCGTCTTCGACGCTGGTCTCAATGCCCTGCAGCTCAAAGATCACCGAGCCCGAGCCTTGATTGCCAAACGCCAGGCATTCCGCGCCGAACTGCTCGTGGCACTCACCGATGACCACGGTCACCTGCACGTCGGTCATCAGGGGCAGGTCGAGCGCGAAGCCACCATCGGCGTCGGTGATGCCCTGGGCCAGGATTTGGCCGCGATCTTCGGGGTTTATACCCGGGCCGCAGGTACGATGGACCTCACCGAGGTAGATGTAAACGGGCTGGTCGGCTCGGGGCACGCCGACATACTCATTGTCTTGCGTCGTGTAGGAGTTAAGGCTCCCCTCCACACACGTCGTCGCTCCGCTCTCCAGCACCAGCTCGCCGGCATCCTCGCAGCCCTCGGAGCCGCAGACAGCCTCGGTAAAGGCGTCGGGGTCCAGGCTGATGATGGCCTGAGCCGCGGTGCCTTCATGCACCGAGAGCAGCTCCACCTCGTCCACCGGCGGGAGGTCCAGGCAGTAGGTGCCGTCGGCACCCGACTCAGCGATCACCGAGCCCGGGCCGGTCGTCATCTCATAGAGCCCGTAGACCGGAGCCCCGGCCACCGGCGCCGCGTTCTCATCGACCACCGTCCCGCTCAGGCAGCTGCGGGCGTTGCTCATCTCGATGGTGATCTGGTGGCATTCCCCGCCCTCCTCCGACTGGCAGTTGGCGGCCGTCGTGTTGCCGACCACCGTCAGCGGGCCGTCGGCATCCTGGTAGTAGTAGGAGTGCAGCGCGCTGAGCTCGATCGTTCCCGCCCGCATAAAGTCCACGCAGGTCTTGCCCTGGGCGTCGGTGGCGCCAAAGGGAGCGACGCGGCCCAGGTAGTTCTGGGCCTCGCCCTCAATGGTCGCGCCGGGGATGGGCTCGCCAGACTCGGAGTCGATGACGGTGACCTCCACGCAGTTACGCGTCTCCAGAGGCTTGTCGACGTTCCACCAGCTGAAGTGCCCGGCCTGACAGGAGGCTACCAGGCGATCGCCGGCAACAACCTCGCACTCGCTCTCGTAGATCCAGCGGGCCTGCTCCAGATCAAAGCTCCAGAAGGGGATCGTGTCGCCGGCCGCATAGCCCGAGAAAGCCTCCGAGATCGGAAACTCCAGATCGGCCTCGATGCCCTCGGCCAGCTGCAGCTTCTCGCCATTCTGCCAGAAGGTGATGTCGGCCATATAGACGCTCAAAAGATCCACCGGATCGCCCTCGGTGGGCACCCCGATGAGCGGTCCGGGCATAAAGCGCAGGTCATCGCTGGAGGGCTCGATGCCGGCGAAGGTCATCTCGGCCTGGCCCACCACGGGGTTGCCCTCCCCGTCGACCAGGGCGTTGGCAGGAAGGTTGATGCGGACGCCGCGGACCTCCAGGGTGGCGGGAGCTTCGGCATCAAAGCTCAGCGCCTCTCCCAGGGCCAGCAGACGCACCAGCGCGCTCATCTGCTGACCCTCGGCCGCTTCCACCACAGGGCGCTCGGCGCTGGAGGGGGCGTAGCCTTCGGCCTCGATCTGCACGATCATGGTTTCGGCGCCGGCCGCCGGCTCGATGAGCACCTGGCCGCCGAGGTCGGTGAGGTGGGCCTGGCCCTGGTAGATCACGCTGGCGCCGGCGATCGGCATGCCCACCTCATCCTGGACCTTCAGAGAGAGGGGAAGCGCGCGGGTCTCGACCTGCTCACCGCCGTCGGGATCGACGTCGGGATCAGGGTCAGCATCCAGCTCGGCGTCGGGCTCACCGGCATCGGGAACCTCGGTGTTGGGGTGTTCATCGGTGGTGTCCGAGCAGGCCACCGGTCCACCGGCCAGCGCACCGACCAGCATCATCAGGCTTAAACGTTTCGAAAGAGGGCTCATCATTCCATTCTCCATCCAGCGTGTGGGACGCACGGTGCTGGCTCCTCATGAGCACGTTACCGTCAGGGATGCGTCCCAGATCAGGTGTCTCCCGCATCCGGGACCCGAGCTCATTGCATCCTCAGTGCCAGCCCCGTGATGGGGATGCTCTTTTTGTGGGCCGGAGGCGCTACGCCGGCGTGATGGTTGTTGATTGTTGAGAGACTTGATTTTGGTTCGGTTCGTGTTCCGAGTTTGAACGACACGCCATAACGCCCACGTTGGGAAAACGTTGTACCCTGACCGGTAGGTTAGCACTCCACATGCCGAGCGCCCGCCGAGCGCCCGCCGAGCGCCCCAGGACGACGCTGGCTGTGTCGCTGCGTCGTCGCGGTGGCGCTGCCACAGCTTCCTCCTTGCTCCTTGCCAGCGCCGCCCTGGATGCGCTCGGGTTGGGGGGCATATGAAAAGGCGCCCCCCCCACCGCCCACACGAATTGACCGCCATCGCAAACCCGAGCGCCCGCCGAGCGCCCCAGGACGACGCTGACTGTGTCGCTGCGTCGTCGCCGTAGCTAAAGCTACTCGCTCCTCCTGGCTCCTTGTCAGCGCCGCCCTGGATTCGCTCGGATCTTTGGGTTCGCGTGAACCCCCCCACCGCCCACACGAATTGACCGCCATCGCGAACCCCCGATCTCCCGATCCCCCAGCCCTCATGCGCTTCGACGCCACACTTTCATTTTAAAACCGGTGCGTCGTTCGCTTCGACGGTGGTCGTTTGCGTTGAACCCACGCGCTGACCGGCTCGCCGTGGCGTGCGGTGGTTCAAGCAGATGCGACGAAGCGGTCGACGGGGCGTGCGACGGTTCAAGCAGACGCGACGAAGCGGTCGCCGTGCCTTGCGGCGGTTAAAACACCTCTGGCGAAGCGCTCGGCGAGGCTTGTGGCGATTGAAGCCGGTGCGTCGAGCGCTTCGTCGTAGGGTGTTGGGTGGGGGGAAGGCGTGTCGAGCGCTTCGTCATGTGGTGTTGGGTGGGGGGAAGGTGTGTCGAGCGCTTCGTCATGTGGTGTTGGGTGGGGGGAAGGTGTGTCGAGCGCTTCGTCATGTGGTGTTGGGTGGGGGGAAGGCGTGTCGAGCGCTTCGTCATGTGGTGTTGGGTGGTGGGAAGGCGTGTCGAGCGCGTCGTCATGTGGTGTTGGGTGGTGGGAAGGCGTGTCGGGGGCTTCCGCGCGGCGCGTTCACGTATTGCGCACCCAAAGCGATGGGTTTAGCGTGGGGTCATTCCACAACACGAGTCCTCGACGTCGGGGGGAGGCTTCGAATCGGTCGGAGCCCCACACCGGGGGACCTTCGGGCACGACGTGTGCCTTAAGAGAGGTTAGCGATGGCTAAGATGTCTCGTACCAGTGCGTATAAGAGCGCGATCAGCCGTACGATGGGGAGTTCGACCGAGGTCAATCAGCAGAAGGCCGGGGAGGTGCTCGACCGGCTGCTTTTTCCGGACGGGGTTCCGGCGAACCTGACCATGGGGCAGGTGCTCGTTGGCGTGGCGAAGGTCGCCGAGAAGAACGCGGAGACGTTTGAAGCCGCGGAGCGTTTTCTGGCGACCGAGCGTAGCGAGGACCGCCGCCGGCGCGTGATGCGGGATGATGCGCTGGCGGATCTGCGTCTGGTGCTCATCAAAGCCCGCGGCGCCATCGTGAACTTCTGGGGCGAGTTTGCGGCGCAGGATGTGGGTTTCGTGGGGACGACGCCGGAGACGGCGGAGCAGCTCCTGAGCTACGCGCGCAATATTCGGGAAAAGCTCGGTCAGGGCTTTGATGGCTACGAGGTCGACATGCCCTCCGATCTGGACCTGGGCCGGCCGGACCCGGCTAACCTGGCCACGGCGATCGAGGCGCGGGCCACGGCGCTGGAGCAGGCGGTGAACGCCTACGGCGTGGAGGAGCGCGAGACCCAGGCCGCGCTCAACGCCCGCGACAAGGCCGAGGCGCAGTGGAGCACCCACTACAGCCCCGTCGCCTCGATCATCGAGGGGCTGTTCAGGCTGGCCGAGATGCCCGAGCTCGCCGAGCGCGTGCGCCCGACGGCCAGGCGGCGAGCGGGGTTGGTGGAGGAGGCCGACCTTGGGGAGCTGGAGGGGGAGGCGGAGTTTGATGTGGAGAGCCGAGAGCCCCAGGACGACGCTGACATCGTCGTCTGAGATTCGCAGTAGCGTTGCTACAGCTTCATCTCAGCCTCCTTGTCAGACGTCGCCCTGGATGCGCTCGGTGCCGAGCGCCCCTTTGCCGAGCGCCCCAGGACGACGCTGACTGCGTCGTCTGGGATTCGCGGTGGCGTTGCTACAGCTTCATCCCAGCCTCCTTGCCAATATCGCCCTGGATGCGCTCGGGTTGGGGGGCACGGAATTCCTGGCGACGACGCCACTCAACATGAATCGTCTAATAGGGAGTAAAATCCTCGCCGAGCTTGATGAGCTTTTCGGTGAGGAGATGCGCCCGGGTGGAGGGGTTGGCCTGAAGGTCGGCAGCGCAACAGGGGCTCGTTTCGTCGATATCGAGAGACTTCAAACCCGTTCGGGCGCGCTGAATGGCGTCACGGAGGGAGGGTTTGAGCGCGTCGAAGTCGATGTTGGCTTTGCCGTAGGCCGGAGCCACCGCCTGAAGGCGGTTAAGCACCTGGGTGCAATTACGGTAGGGGCGTTGATCGGAGGTGTAGTGAAGAAGAATCCAATATTCGAAACAGGGGACGGAGAGGCCGATGTGAAAGCCATGTGTGTTGGCTTGCTTTATCGCGTCGTAGATACCCGGATTATGATGAGGGTCTTCGGAGTCAAAGATGCACCAGATCTCATCGTAGAGAGGTTCGCCAGTTTTTCTGTGTTCTTTCTGGTTGTTCTTCTGAAGTCGGCGAGCCTCTTTGACGATTGATTTTGCGGCTCCGCCACCGGCGTCGGGGATGATTTTAATGTCTGCCGAGGGAAGGCGGTACTCCCGGCGTAGGCGTTCGAAATAATCGGGCTCGGTTTTGTCGCCTTCACATAAGATGAGGAGGCGTTCCAGGCTCTGGCGACGCGCGGAGCGTCGGCGAGTGGTGGAGGAGCCACGGGGTTTTTGTTTTCCCATGATTAAAACTCGAGGCGACCGATGAAGGGGAGCGCGCGGTAGCGTCCGGCCAGGTAGCCCCGCTCAAGCGCTTCGTCCTTACGGGGTTTGAAATCGCTGAGGGGGTAGAGGTGCGAGGCGCCGTCGCGGTCCTTTTCGGTGAACCAGATTTGATCTCGCCGAAAGAGATTGGGGTCGAGGAGCGAGGTGTCGTGGGTGTTGAAGATGAGCTGAGCGTTTTTTTTGTTGAATTCGGGGCTATGAAAAAGTTCTACGATTTTGCGCACAAGCAGGGGGTGAAGGCTGGTATCGAGTTCATCGACGACGAGGATGCGTCCGTTTTCGAGGACATCGAGGAGGCGGCCGGTGAGGGCGTAGAAACTTCGAGTGCCATGCGACTCATCATCAAGTGAGAAATGAACAGTCTGGCCTTCGGTGGTGCGATGAAGGGTTTGAACGTCCAGGTGTTCTGTATCTTTGCTTAGTTGCAGAAATCTTTCTTTAAGGTCTTCAGGCAAGGATTTGAAATATTCAGTTTCGTCGAATCGCTGACGGGAAATTTTGATGTCGGCAATGCCGAAGTCGGCGGCGCGTAGAAATGTGGCGATCTTGGCACGATGCTCGTCGCTCTGAGCAGCCATTTGGGTGGTATAGGTGTTTAGAGATAGAGGGAAGTCTGTGTTGAAGAGTGGACGAAGGTGGTCCTGGAACCACTGAAACACGGGGCTGAGCTGTTCGTGATTTAGTTGAGCAGCGACCGATAAAAAGAGGGCGTTGTCACGGGTGAGCTCCGCGATCTGTTTTTTCTGGCCTTTAAGGTTTGCGCCCCAGGTCCAGCCCTCGTCTCCGAGCGAGGCATCGCGTTGGAACCAGGTCTGGGCGACCTTTTTGGGGTAGGCGAAGAGCCACTCTTCGTGGACGCGCTGGCGGTCGATGACGAAGCCGTACTCAAAGCGAACGCCGTCCTGGACAAAGACGATCTCGAATCGGCCGGGCTGTGATTGAAGCTCAGCGTCGAGGCGAAAAGGGGCGATGCCCTCGATGGGGTCGCCCTTTTGCCATTTTGCCGAGTTGATAACGGCGGTCCGCACGACGTCGAGGGCGCGCAAGAGGTTGGTTTTTCCGGAGGCGTTGGCCCCGTAAATGACGGCGGAGCGCAGGAGCTGGAATCCCTTTTGAGCGACGTCGTCGATCGTGTTTTCGGGATGCGTCTTGTCTCGCCCGGCAGCGACCAGGGAGAAGACGTTTTCGTCGCGAAATGAGCGGTAGTTCGAGACGCGGAATTCGATCAGCATGGGGACCTCCGATTAAGAGAAGGGGGCTTTTTTGCGGGAAAACTGCGCAAGATGCCCTTCTTTTAGAACGGAGGCTATAGCTCAAAAGAATCCCGGAGGGAAGCCGAGCGCCCCAGCGCTCCGCTAGCTGCGTCGTCTGGGATTCGCGGTAGCGTTGCTACAGCTTCATCCCAGCCTCCTTGCTATCGAAGGCGCTGGATGCGCTCGGGTTGGGGGATATACGAAGAGGCGAACCCCCCACCCCCCACACGAATCGACCGACAATGTGAACCCGGGCGCCCGCCGAGCGCCCCAGGACGACGCTGGCTGTGTCGCTGCGTCGTCGCGGTGGCGCTGCCACAGCTTCCTCCTTGCTCCTTGCCAGCGCCGCCCTGGATGCACTCGGATCTTTTAGTTCGCGTGAACCCCCCCCACACGAATCGACCCCCATCGCGAACCCGGGCGCTCAGGGCAGCTTATCGCCCACCTGGCAGATGAAGCGGCTGGAGGTGAAGCCCTGGCCGGGGAGGTCGTTGTAGCCTTCGACGGTGTCATCCGAATACCAGGAGTAGCCCATGGAGCCAGCGGTGGTGTTATCGCCGTTGGGCTCGGGGATGTTGTTGCGAAGGCCGATAAAGAAGGGGCCGTCGTCGCTGGCGCTCCAGTCGCAGTCGGCGCTGGAGGAGTTGAAGGGGGTGTTCACGCAGGTGGCACCGTCGAAGTCGGGGTAGATGCCGAAGATGCGGGCGTAGTGGATGTTGGCATCGGGGCCGACGTCGGGATTGCGGGCCAGGGTGAGGGTGGTGGTGAGGTGGGCCGGGGAGCGGGGGATGTGCAGCTGCATGTTGTGCTGGGCGCAGAGGGCCTCGGCCTCGGGGGCGTAGACGTTGGTGTCGGGGGCGACCTTGAGGAAGGTGTAGCCGCCGCCGTCGCTGGTCATGTCGCAGAAGACCTGGAGGTTTTTGAGCGGGCCGTTGCCGTCGCGGTCGATCAGGTATTCGCCATCGGGCAGGCCGGGGGTGTCGGTGAGCAGGTCAAGGCAGCTTGCGGGGATGTCGCAGGTGGAGTCGGCAGAGCAGGTGAAGCCGCCGCAGTCGGCGTCGCTTGCGCATTGCTCGCCAGTGGAGCAGGGGGAGCAGGAGCCGCCGCAGTCGGTGTCGCTCTCGTCGCCGTCCTGGACGTCGTTGGCGCAGTGCGGAGCGATGCAGACCTTGTTCTGGCAGAGCGCGGAGGCGCAGTCTTCATTCACGTTGCAGCTGGCGCCGGTCTGGCAGAGGCCGCAGGCGCCGCCGCAGTCGATACCGGCCTCGTCGCCGTTTTGTACGCCGTCAAAGCAGGTGGTCTCCCGGCTCCAGATATGCCAGGCGCCGGTGGTCATGTCCTGCACGGAGCCGCATTTGGGCGCGCTATCATCTTTGCCCCAGTCGGTGCCGTCGGTCTGGTCGGAGTCCATGCCGCGGTCATCGAAGTCGACGGTGAAGTCGTCATCACTTCCGCAGCGGTCTTCCCCCTCCATATAGCCGCGTTCGTAGGCGTCGGTGTCGTGCTTGAACTCGCCGGTGAGGTTGTTTCGGCGATTCCAGGGGCCGGTGTAGCCTGTACCTTGATTCTCTTCGAAGCAGGAGTCGGCGTCGGTGCCGGTGGTGATGGTCTGGTACCAGGAGACGTCGTAGAAGGAGAGGTCGACGTCGAAGGTCGCGCCCTGAGAGGCGGAGGCGTCGACTTTGCAGGTAAAGCGCATATCGCCGGTGATATCGACCACCGAGCGCAGGCCATTCCAGATGCCAGTCTGGGCGCTGGTCGGGTCGAGGGTGCTCAGGTCGGCGTAGTAGGCGGATGCCTCATCGTTGAGGGTTTCCTGGAAGGTGGAGGCGACGAGCGTCCAGCCGCCGCCGTCGGTGGTCATGTCGCAGTAGACGTCTTCGAGGGTGCCGTCCTCGTCGGGGTCGATGCCGTAGACGCCGCTGGTGGTGGTGCCGCCGAGCAAAAGATCGAGGCAGCTGACGGGGTTGGGTGCGCAGAACTGAGCGTAGGCGCAGTGGCCGGAGGCGCAGTCGCTGTGGGTGGTGCAGCTCGCGCCATCGTTGCAGCTCTCACAGGTTGTGCCGCCGCAGTCGGTGTCGCTCTCGTCCTGGTTGAGGATGCCGTCGTCGCAGGTGGCGAGCTGGCAGGCGTTGGTGCAGGCGTCGTCGTTGATGGCGTTGGCGTCGTCGCAGGCTTCGACGCCCTCCTCAATGATGCCGTCGCCGCAGGAGGCGGCCACGCAGGTGGAGAGGCAGGCGTCGGTGTCGATGGCGTTGCCGTCGTCGCAGGCTTCGCCGGGCTGCACGATGCCGTCGCCACAGGTGGGGAGGGCGCAGGCGTTGGTGCAGGCGTCGTCGTCGATGGTGTTGCCGTCGTCGCAGGCTTCGCCGGGCTGCACGATGCCGTCGCCGCAGGTGGGGAGGGCGCAGGCGTTGGTGCAGGCGTCGGTGTCGATGGCGTTGCCGTCGTCGCAGGCTTCTCCAGCGCTTGCGTTGACCACGCCATCGCCGCAGGTGGCGGCGGTGCAGTCGTCGTTGCAGGTCTCGGATTCACCGGCGTCGTCGCAGGCTTCTCCAGCCTGGACGATGCCATCGCCGCAGGTGGGGAGAGCGCAGGCGTTGGTGCAGGCGTCGTTGTCGATGGTGTTGCCGTCGTCGCAGGCCTCGCCATCGTGGACCACGCCGTCGCCGCAGGTGGGGAGAGCGCAGGCGTTGGTGCAGGCGTCGTCGTCGATGGTGTTGCCGTCGTCGCAGGCCTCGCCATCGTGGACCACGCCGTCGCCGCAGGAGGGCCGGGCGCAGATGCCCTCTGCCGGGTGGCAGAAGTCGCTGCTGCACTGGGCGTCCAGCTCGCAGGCCGCGCCATCGTCACGGAGGGTTTCGGTGGGCGTGGTGTCGGCGTCGCCGCAGGCGCTCAGGGCGGCGAGTACGGCCAGGAGGAGGGCAGCGAAATGCGAGCGGGTAGAGAGAGCGGGGCGCAAGATCATCAAAATCCTCTGGAGCAGGGGGGGCGTTGGCGTGTGTCATGTTCGAGCGTTACGTTTCTTCGCATAAACGAGGTGAGAGGGTCAAATGATGAGGCGGCATCGCGAGGGGGGGGGCGATTGACAGGGGAATACGTCGGGGCCAGATAGGTGGGGACGTTGGGTCGGTTTCTGACATGAAAAAAGGAGATGATGATGACACGCGTACGCGCATTTTTCGCGACCTCGCTCGACGGTATGATCGCCGGTCCCGAGGACGCGCTGGACTGGCTTCCCGATCATGGTGAGGAGGAGGCGGAGGACACGTTTACGCCCTTTTTCGCAGAGATCGGCGCGATGCTGATGGGGCGACGGACCTTTGAGGTTGTGAAGAGGCTTGGAGGGGAGTGGCCTTATGGCGACTCGCCCATTCTGGTGGCGACGTCGCGAGCGTTGGATGCGCCGGTGCCCTCGGTGAGGGCAGTGCATGGCACGATCGAAGCGATGGTTGAGGAGGCCCGCGAGGTGGCCGGGGGGCGAGATGTTTATCTCGATGGCGGGGCGCTCTTTCGCTCGGCGCTGGAGGCGGATCTCATCGATGAGATCACGATGACCCTGGTGCCGGTGGTGCTCGGTGAGGGGATTCGACTCTTTTCGGAGGGAGGTCGCCGTAAGCTGACCCTGGAGTCGGCGCGCTCCATTGGCGCGGGGATGGTGCAGATTCGTTACCGGGTCTGAGCCGGGGGCCTCACGCTCCGGCGCCGGGGTTTGGTGGCGTGGGCACTGCGTGCTGCTCAGGGCAATGTGTTACTCGCCAGGCAGATGATATGCGAAAGGCGCCCCCCTTACTCGGGGGGCGCCTCTTCGCCACACCTCACCTCACCTCACCACGGCGCCAGGCCGCCCGCTTTCGGGCCGCGCCAGACGCGCGTCAGATCTTACTCTTCGAAGCACATCGGCGGCGTGTTGAACTCACCAAGGTTCTGGCAGCCTCCTGCCGCCACGCTGGCCTCGATGCCCTGCAGATCAAAGAGCACGGAACCCGACGCTTCATACCCAAACGCCAGACACTCCGGGCCCCACTCCTCGTGGCATTCCCCGATGAGCACGGTCACCTGCGCATCCGTCAACAGCGGCAGATCCAGCGCAAAGCCTCCGTTGGCGTCGGTGATGCCCTCAGCCAGGATCTGCCCCCGATCTTCGGGGCCCTCGCCAGGCTCACAGCTACGATCGACGTCACCGAGATACACGTACACCGGCTGGCCGGGGCGCGGCACTGCGATGTACTCATCGTTCACCACCATGTAGGAGTTCGAGATGCCCTCCACACACGTCGTCGGTCCGCTCTCCAGCACCAGCTCGCCAGCATCCTCGCAGCCATCGGAGCCGCAGGCCGCCTCGCCAAAGGCGTCGCTGTCCAGGCTCACCACCGCCTGGCCCACCGCGTCATCATGCACCGAGAGCAGCTCCACCTCGTCCACCGGCGGGATCTCCAGGCAGTAGCTGCCGTCGGCACCCGACTCAGCGACCACCGAGCCCGGGCCGTTCATCATCTCATAGAGCCCGTAGACCGGAGCCCCGGCCACCGGCGCCGCGTTCTCATCGACCACCGTCCCGCTCAGGCAGCTGCGCGTATCGCTCATCTCGATCGTCACCTGGAGGCATTCTCCGCCCTCCTCCGACTGGCAGCTGGCGGCCGTCTCGTTGCCGACCACCGTCAGCGGTCCGTCGGCATCCTGGTAGTAGTAGGAGTGCAGCGCGCTGAGCTCGATCGTTCCCTCCCGCATAAAGTCCACGCAGGTCTTGCCCTGGGCGTCGGTGGCGCCAAAGGGAGCGACGCGGCCCAGGTAGTTCTGGGCCTCGCCCTCAATGGTCGCGCCGGGGATGGGCTCGCCAGACTCGGAGTCGATGACGGTGACCTCCACGCAGTTGCGCGTTCCCAGGGGCTTGTCGACGTTCCACCAGCTGAAGTGCCCGGCCTGACAGGAGGCTACCAGGCCATCGCCGGCAACAACCTCGCACTCGCTCTCGTAGACCCAGCGGGCCTGCTGCAGATCAAAGCTCCAGAAGGGGATCGTGTCGCCAGCCGCATAGCCGGAGAAAGCCTCCGAGATCGGAAACTCCAGATCGGCCTCGATGCCCTCGGCCAGCTGCAGCTTCTCGCCATTCTGCCAGAAGGTGATGTCGGCCATATAGACGCTCAAAAGATCCACCGGATCGCCCTCGGTGGGCACCCCGATCAGCGGTCCGGGCATAAAGCGGAGATCATCGCTGGAGGGCTCAATGCCGGCGAAGGTCATCTCGGCCTGGCCCACCACGGGGTTGCCCTCCCCGTCGACCAGGGCGTTGGCCGGGAGGCGAATCTTGACGCCTCGAACCTCCAGCAGCGCGTCGGCCTCGGCATCAAAGGTCTGCGCCTCTCCCAGGGCCAGCAGACGCACCAGCGCGCTCATCTGCTGACCCTCGGCCGCTTCGACCACCGGTCGCTCCGCGCTGGAGGGGGCGTAGCCTTCGGCCTCGATCTGCACGATCATGGTTTCTGCACCGGCCGCCGGCTCAATGAGCACCTGGCCGCCGAGGTCGGTGAGGTGGGCCTGGCCCTGGTAAATCACGCTGGCGCCGGCGATTGGCATTCCCGCCTCATCCTGGACCTTCAGAGAGAGGGGAAGCGCGCGGGTCTCGACCTGCTCACCGCCGTCGGGATCGACGTCGGGATCAGGGTCAGCATCCAGCTCGGCGTCGGGCTCACCGGCATCGGGCACCTCGGTGTTGGGGTGCTCATCCTGTTCGCTGGGACACGCCATCAGCCCGCAGGCCAGCGCACCGACCAGCATCATCAAACTCATTCGCTTCGAGATAAGGTTTAGCATCGCATTCTCCATCCAGTATGTGGGACGCGACGGTGGCCGCTCCTCATGAGCATGTCGTCGGCAAAGTACGTCCCGGTGCGTCAGGGACCTGGGCGGATTGCATCTTCAGTGCCATTGTCGTTGTTGATGCGTGAATTTTGTGGGGTGGCGGCGTTTTCTGGCGTCGTCGTTGCGTCTACTTGAGGTCTTGATTTTTGTTTCTGTTCTCGTCCGAGCTCCGGACTGCCCGCAGTGAAGTCATCGTTGGAGAAACTCTGTACTGACTTAAGTCCTCATCGGTAGGTTAGCACTCCACATGCCGAGCGCCCGCCGAGCGCCCCGGGACGCCGCTGGCTGTGTCGCTAGGGATTCGCGATGTTGGTCGATGTGTGAGGGCGTTGGGGGTGTGCGGGTTGTGGTTGGTTGGGTGGTTGTGGGACGCCGGTGGTACGCGATGTTGGTCGATTCGTGCGTGGGGTGGGTGGTTCGCGTTGTGGTTGGGAGGTTGGGTGGTTGTGGGGCGCCGGTGGTACGCGATGTTGGTCGATTTGTGCGTGGGGTGGGTGGTTCGCGATTCAAAAGCCGCTCTCGCGGTCCCGGTCTCAACGGTCGACGACGGAGACGTCACGCTCTCATCATGAACGAGGCGGTGGGTGGCGAGGAGGGCGTCAGGGGAGACGGGATCCATGATGAAACGCGAATGGACGCGTTCAGTACCCCGATATTTGCATCGTTGAACCGGGCGCGAACATTCGGGGGGCGTGCCCCGGGGGAACGATGGCTGCGACTACGTGCCACAGCACGTCGCGCCTGGGAGGGGCGTACTCTCTAAAAGAGCGATCTGGCCAGGTCAGGCGTTGGGATGACGGGACGAAGGCGATGAGGCGGGAGGAGTTCATGCGAAGACGGCATTATTTTGAGTTTGAGGACATGGCCTGGCTGCCAGGCTGGCTGCGGGAGTGCATGACGCTCTATGTGGCGGTGATGCACCGTATACTGGGCTCGAGGGCGGTGTTGGCGCCGCTGGTGGGCAGGGCGCTGGAGGCCTCGTCCAGGCCGAAGGTCATCGACCTCTGCTCGGGTGGGGGCGGCCCGATGCCCGGGGTGATGGAGGAGCTTCGCGAGCAGGGTCGTGACGATGTGGAGCTTGTGCTCACCGACCTCTATCCCAATGCGCTGGCGGCGCGGCAGCTCACGGATGAGGCGCAGGGGGTGCGTTATGAGCAACGTTCGATCGACGCGACGGCCGTACCCGAGGAGCTCGGCGGGGTGCGCACGATCGTCTGTGGCTTGCACCATATGCGGCCGACTCAGGCGCGCGCGATTCTGGAGGATGCCTGGCAGAAGCGTCAGCCCTTTGTCGCCTTTGAACTCAGCGATAACTCCGCGCCCATCGCCCTGTGGTGGACGGCGATCCCCTTCGGGTTGCTGATGACGCTTCTCTTTACCCCTCTGGTGCGACCGCTGACCCTGCGTCAGCTCGTCTTCACCTACCTGATTCCAGTGCTGCCCGTGCTCATCGCCTGGGACGGGGCGGTCTCCAATGTGCGCACGTACACCGAGGAGGACCTTCGGGAGCTTTTGAGCGGAGCGCAGAGTGAGGATTATCGCTGGGAGATCGGGACAGCTTCCTCGGCGCGGGGGCCGGGGAAAATGCTCTATGTGTTGGGGTTGCCAGAGACGGGGGAGTGAGGGGACGCCGGTGGTACGCGCTGTTGGTCGATGTGTGAGGGCGTTGGGTGGAGCGCGTGGTGTGGTTGGGTGGTTGGGTGGTTGGGTGGTTGTGGGACGCCGGGGGGTTCGCGATGTTGGTCGATTCGTGAGGGCGTTGGGTAGAGCGCGGGTTGTGGAACGCCGGGGGGGGCGCAATGTGGGGAGTTGGCGTGAGCCTGATGTTCGACTCCGGGGCGGGAAAGGGCACGTTTTGTTGACACCTATGGGGTAGGCCGCTAGCACAGATGCATCGAATTTTTGGCAACGCATGATGGGCGGGTGCGATCGTGATCCGCTCTGCGGGAGCGTGCATGTGGGCTCTCATGCGCTGTCCGTGTGGATGGGCGTGCTACTGGAGAGTCCGGTGAGGTGGACCGGGAGATGAGGCGCTGGCGTACTCACTTTTATTCTGAGTGCGCTCCCGGGGTCGCAGAATACTAATCTCAGTGAGGAAAACGTGGGCGTATCGAAGTATTTTTGTGGATTGGGGGTTGTGCTGGCAGGTGGATTTCTGGGGGGATGTGGCGAGCCGGCATCCCAGGAGGAGCCGCTGATCATCATCGATGATGATAACAGCGTCTGGGTTGAGGATATGCGTGTGGAGCCGGCGGCGCAGACCCTGGCCGTGGGCGAGGAGCGGGCGCTCGACATCGTGTTCTTCGACGAGAGCGGTACGCGGCTCAACCCCGCGACCTTGCTTGATGATGTGGAGCTCACCTCCGGCGACAGTGACGTCGTGGCGATCGGGGAGGGCGGGGAGCTTCGCGGCGTCTCGGAGGGAAGCACACAGGTGACGGTGCGCTACGAGGCGTTGGAGCAGGTTGTTGAGGTGGAGGTGCGCTTTGAGCGCTGGCGGAAGGTCTCGGCCTCGGTGGATCTCACCTGTGCACTCGACTGGCAGGGGGCGGTGTATTGCTGGGGCAATAACACCGGCGCGATCATTCAACCGACCAACCAGCAGGTTCGTCCCATCGTAGAGCCCCTTCGTCGGGAAGGACTCTCGGATGTCGTTGATATTGCTGTGGGGGCTGGCCACGCGTGTGCGGCTGATCGTCAGGGAGAGGTGGTGTGCTGGGGGCTGAACTTTGACGGAGTGACAGGCGTTGCGGGAGCTGAGGTGGTCTTTGACCCCACACCTGTTCGAGATCTTGAAGATATCGTCCGGGTCGACGCGGGGCCTTACCACAGCTGTGCGCTCAGTCGTGCCGGGGCGTTGTATTGTTGGGGCTACGGGGAGCGAGGAGCGGTGGGCGAAGGCGTGGGAGTATCGACCGCGCTTCCGGTGCAGGTAGGCATTGAGGATCCGGTCGCCGAGGTGGCGGTCGGCATCAACAACACCTGCGCTGTGACCACCGATGGCAAGGTCTATTGCTGGGGAGTCAACACCTTTGGGGTGGTGAATCCGGGGAGTCATGATCAGGTCATAGCGCGGCCTTCCAGGGCGGTTTTGCCGGGGCGAGCCATCAGTGTGGGCGTGGGGGTGACCGCAGCATGTGCAGTTCTGGAGAATGGGGATCTGCACTGCTGGGGATACAACACCTCCGGGGCGGCCGGGCTGCGCGCCGCGAACGAGGTGCTGCCGCCCACGAAGATCGCCTCGGTTCCGGCGCTGCGAACCGTGCACCTCAATACCCAGTCGGCATGTGGCATCACCACCGACGAGGAGCTTTACTGTTGGGGGGATAATCGCCGTGGTCAGCTGGGACGCGGAACGAAGAGCTGGAACGCGGAGCCCGATAAGGTTGCCGGTGATTTGCGCTGGATGCAGGTAGACCTGGGAGGGTTAACCACCTGTGGTCTCGACACCGATGGCGAGCTGTGGTGCTGGGGGCAAAACGTTTCTGCGCAGGTGGGTGACGGACGTCAGGTTCGTGGGAACTCCTTTCGACCCGTTGAGGGGGAAGGGCGCTTCTCCAGGCTGGTCTCCGGCTATCGTGGCAACTGTGCGCAACTCCGTGGAGAGGACCGCTGGCATTGCTGGGGACGCAACGCCGAGGGTCAGCTGGACTATGTGCGAGCCGGTGATCTGGCCGTGCCCACCTCGGCCATGAACGGCAACTCGATCGTTGATGTGATGGCGTTAGGACGATGGACAGGGTGCAACATCACGTTCGAGGGGGAACAGAGCGTGACCATCTGCCAGGGCAGCAATCAACATCAGGCATTGGGAACAGATTCATCACATGAGGCGAGCCATGCGCTTGCCTGGGCGGATCGGCGAGAGTTGAACTTTCAAACGCTTGCGCTCAACCAGTTTCATTCGTGTGGTGTCGCCGCCAGTGGCGAGGTGTACTGCTGGGGGGCCAACTATAATGGGGAGGTTGGCATGGATCCCCGCATGAGTGCCCCGGAGCCTCGTCGCGTTGAGGCGCGGACCGACTATGTGTCGGTCGCCGCCGGGTCCCACCACAGCTGTGGGCTTACCGATGCCGGCCAGATCCGTTGCTGGGGCAGCAACGCCTACGGGCAGCTGGGCCGTGCGGCGAGTCGGGCGTGGGCCTGGCCGGAGGCGATCGCGTCGGACGAGGTCTATGTGGAGGTGGAGGCCGGTCAGTACAACACCTGCGCGCGCACCGCCGAGGGAGAGGTGCATTGCTGGGGGACTCGTGAGCTTTTCGGAGGGCCGAGAGGAAGCACTACGGTCACCGAGCCGATTGAGCTTGGTGGTCCCTGGGATGAGATCGCGCTCTATGATCAGACCCTATGTGCGTTGCGAGATGGCGAGGTGAGCTGTGCCGGCTGGAATGTCGATGGGCTTATCGCGTCGGGAGGCTCGCAGGTTGTCGGGTCGTTTCGACCGCTCGACACAGGGTTCGAGGTGAGCGCGGTGTCGATGGGGCTTGAACATCTCTGCGTGCTCGACCGTGAGGGGCAGGCGCATTGCAAAGGCAGCAATTATAACGGAGAGCTCGGCGACGGCGCGATGATCGAGCATCTGGAGCCGTATCCGGCGCATCGGGAGTTGTGAGAGGGGCGGGGGGACGCCGGTGGTACGCGCTGTTGGTCGATGTGTGAGGGCGTTGGGGGTTCGCGAGTTGTGGAACGCCGGTGGTTCGCGCTGTTGGTCGATGTGTGAGGGCGTTGGGGGGAGCGGCTCGAGTATGCGATGGCCCCTTGCATAGAGACACGAAAACCTCTCATTGCTAGTGTGGATAGACGTGCAGAGGCTGGGACGTTTTTCGGTGTCGTTCTTTGGGCTAGAGGTGCAGTTTTGGTGGATCGACGGTTTAAAATTATCTCCGGGGCCGTTTTAGCTCTTACATGTCTGTCGGTAGGTCTACATCAGCGGGCCGAGGCTTGCTCACCCGTGATGGAGTGTTTTGGCGAAGAGTTTTTACCTCGCTATCAGGCGCCGGCCAATTTTGAAGGCGGGTATTGGATTCCCACGTTGGAGCAACTAGCGCCTACTATCACAACACTTCAAGAACAGTTTCGTCTGACGCGTTTGGATGGTGAAAAAGAAGTCGATATCCCGGTTTCGCTGGAAAAGTTCGAGTCCGATACCTACCAAACCACCTACTTCTGGAAACCCCTGGAAGCTCTGGAGCCCGGCGCGACCTACCGGGTGCGCGGCGCCAACTTCTGTGAGGATCCGCCAGAACCTGGGATGGAGCATGTGTTCAAAGCGACGGAGCCCGCCGCACTTCCCGAAACGTTGGGAAGACTTCGGGTCGATCAGCGTCCGGATCAGCCGCTGGAGGTCGATACAACGTCGGGAAGTTGTTCGTGGGAGATCGCGGCCGACCAGGCCCTGGTAGCGCTCCTCCCCTCCGACGAGGTGTTGCCCTGGTGGGAGCTGTTGATTTTTACAACCTATGTGGACGGTGAGCGCTGGGAGTATTTCCGCTCGATCGCGGGCACTGGAGGCCCGGTGGGGGAGGGGCTGTCGGGCCGAGGTCGAGCGCTGATCTACGCCGGGTGTGAAGAGGACAACCAGGGGGGCGGGCTTTCCGAAGGTACGCATACGGTGCAGATGAAAGCACATCTTCCGGGCAGTGAAGTTGAGATCTGGAGTGAGTCGCTGGAGGTCGACTTTTCGTGTGATGATGTGTGGCCGGTCTACAGAGAAAACGAAGACTATATTTCCTTACACTGGAAAGAACTCGTGGGTTCCTGGCTTGTTGTGTTTGTTTTGGGTGGGGGGCTTGCCGGAGTTTTTATGTTGATATGGATGTATGTCAGGAAGAGGCGGAGGAGTAAGGAGCGGGTTTGAGTTGAGAGGCGTGTGGTTGGGTGGAACGCCGGTGGTTCGCGCTGTTGGTCGATTCGTGAGGACGCCGGTGGTTCGCGATGTTGGTCGATTCGTGAGGGCGTTGGGAGGAGCGCGGGTTGTGGAACGCCGGTGGTTCGCGATGTTGGTCGATGCGTGAGGGCGTTGGGTGGAGCGCGAGATCGAGCCCGACCGAGAGACAGACATGAGCCGCATACACAAAGGGCGATGTCCGTCTCTCGGTCGGTACGGGACATCGCCCCACACCCGTCATTCTTCGGGGTTTTTCGGCGGCTCAATCTGCCCGGCGTCGTCCTCGGGACCGGGGGAGTCAACCTTCCCCTCGGTGGCGTCTTGAGGCTTCGGCGAATGAACCGGCCCGTCGTCGGTGCTCTTCTGCACCGGCGGTGGAGCGACCCCCGCGGCGAGGTCCTGAACCGACGCAAACCGGTTCGGAAGTGCCTTCCAGATGCCCTTGAAGCTGAACGCCTGCCAGGCCCAGGGGGCCCATCTGAGGAGCTTCCAGGAGAGCCAGAGCGCCCACAGAAGCATCAGACCGCGCCAGACGTAGACAGGCAGGGAGATGATGCCTGCGGCGGGAAGCGTGCCTTCGCCCAGGCGGTCGGTGTACCAGCGCAACTCGCCGCCGTAGCTGCCCATGCCGCGCACCTGCATATCGACGTTGAGGAGCAGGTTGTGGTGAATCGCGGCGTAGAGGCAGCCCAGGGCGATGAGCGTCAGACCGACGAGCGCGAGTTGCACAAGGTTGAATTGCCACGGCGTCTGCAGGGGGGCCCGCCGGCGCCACTGGAACGCGACGAAGAATGCGACGACCGGCACAAGCACCGGGATCGGGAGTTGCGCAAGTCCCAGGGTCAGGAGCAGCCACTCATGACGGCGAAGCGGCGAGTATTTCCAGAGACCCAGCAGCGCGGCCAGGATCATTAAGAGGATGAGGTGGCTCCAGAAGAGCACCGAGGGCCCCCAGTCCGGTCCGAGCGTTTTGAGCAGCCAGCGATCCGGGCTGACGCTCATCTTCTGGTTCACGTTGACCGCCACGCTGCCGATGTCGACGGTCGGAAAACGCTCCATCAGGCTGCGTTCCCAGGGTTGTTGCCACTCGATCCGGTAGGTCTGTGAGCCGGGGCGCACCGGGAGTTGCAGCTGGTTTTCGCGGGGGCGGATCGCCGTCTCTTCGTCGTCGCGGGAGACGTTTTGGACCTCGGCACCCTCTGGAAGCGTGATGGTCTGCCAGTCACCGCGCGAGGAGCGGATCTGAAGTTCGAGGCTGGCCTGAAGAAGACGTTGGCCGGGGGTGATCTGGTAGTCGACGTTCTCGACGGTGGTGGCCTGGCCGGGGGAGCCTTCGTGGCGAGTGACCGTGACGGTGAGGGCTTCGCCGGGCCAGGGGAGCCAGCGGGGCTGGTAGAGGCCGTCGCGCACGGTTTCGATGGGGGCGATGCCTTCGTAGTCGCAGCGCCAGATGGCGCTGCATTCGGCGGTCCAGATCTCGGTCCAGGGATGCCGGGGAGCGGCGTTGAGCTCGAAGGAGGGCTGGATCGGAAGCTCGCTCTCAAAGCTCAGGCTGCCCTCGCCGCGGGGGAAGTCGAGCAGCACGTGCCCATCCTCGACGCGGAAGCCCTCGGTGATGACGGCTTCGCCTTCGAGCAGCGGGAATCGCAGGGGCCGGGGGCGATCGGTCTGAGCGCGGATAATGGTAGTGCGCATCTGCCAGGAGACGCCCAGCGCGAGGTGGCGTTGAACTTCGAACCAGGGCTCCAGGTCGCGGCTGGCGAGCTGCTCTTCGGCATCCTGGCCGGGGGCGGCATTGGCGTCGGCCAGTCGGGTGAGTTGGAGGGTGCCGTCGACGACGCCGCGGCGGTCGATGCCGTCGGCGCTCCAGTCCTCACTGATAAAGGTGGTGAGATGAGGACGGGTGGCCGGGTCGAATTGGAGGGTGAGCGAGGCGCGGTTCATCAGACGGCCGCGGACCTCCAGGCGGTGCACACCCGCGGGCAGCCGCACGCTGATGAGGCCTTCGGAGGAGCGGCGAAGCTGGTGGGTGAGCTGGCCATCGATGCGAACCTCGGTGATGCGCAGAGGATCGTCGGGGCCGGGCAGCGGCCAGCCGGCGGGCTGTTGGGCATGGACATCGGCGCGCATCACAAAGTCGAGGTCATCGACCTCGATGGTGGCCTGACTGACACTGACGCAGGGGCCCTGGCAGGCGGTCGCGGCGCTCTGGCGAGCCTTGAGGGCATCCAGCATCGCCTGGGGCGGAAACTCCTGGGCGTGGGCGGCAGGCATAAACGCGGCGCTCAGCGCCAGGAGTACACCCAGGGAGGCGGCTGCTTTTTTGCCGCCTTTCGGCGCGCGAGGCGGAGCGTTTTTCGGGGCGTCATCGTCCCCGGGGCCGCGCCAGGACATCTCGTGGCGGCTGATGATCAGGAGGGCCAGAGCGATGAGAAGGAGCAGGCGAAGCAGGGTAAGCACCGCGTTCTGAGTCGGGGAGATAAGCCAGAGGCTGACCTCGTGGCCGGCGCGCACCGGGCCGGTCCAGAGCATCTGCCAGCTCTGCCAGCTCCAGGAGGGAACCCCCGGACCGGTCTGGACCACGGCGTTGGGGTCGACCTGAAGAACGCTCTTCTCGGCCTTGCGGTACTGGCTGGCGTCGCCGGGCACCGAGCTCATGATGGCTCCCTTCGCGCGACCCGGCGGGGCCTGCGGAGCCATCTCCGCCTCGGCAAGGGCGTCCTCTTCATACTCCATAGCGTAGGTATCGGCGGCGTTGGTCCTGGCGCCATCCAGCCAGTGGTTCGTGTGGGCTTCGTAGGCCTGGGGGGCGATGGCCTGTTGAATCTGGCGGTGGGTAAACATGGCGAGCGTGATGAAGAGGGTGAGCAGCGCGGCGGCCCGGTAGAGGACCACGACTTTGCGAAAGCGACCGGAGGTCAGCACGCGCAAGAGCGCCCCGGTGGCCAGAAGATGCACCCAGATCCAGTGGGGGGCTTCCGGCATGTTGTGGGTCAGGCAGAGGGCCAGCGCGGCGGCCAGGCCCCAGGGCCAGCCGAAGAGTTTTGCAAAGCTCAGCGCGACGATGAGCACAAAGAAAAAGGCCAGGAGATCCCAGGAGTGCAGCCAGGAGCCGGCGATGGCGTCGACGCCGCGGCCGCCGAGCACCGACCAGCCCGGCGGGGTATAGAGGGTGGCGCTCAAGCTCTGAAGGTCGTGCTGCCAGCCGACGACATCGAAGCGGGAGACGCCCTCCTCGATGCGGATATCGGCGGTGACGTCGAGGGAGGCGTCGCGGATCTCGACGCCCTCCTGATCCCCGTCATCGCGCGTGATCAGCAGGTCGGTGCCGCGTTGGGCGGCCCGTCCCAGCTCGGCGCCCTCGCCATAGGTGAGGCGCCAGCCGCGGTACATCGTGCCGGTGAGCGCGTCGCGGGAGGTGGCGCCGCGGCCGTCGAGATCGAGCCAGATCTGGCGGTCGAGTTTCAGAAGGTTGGGGGAGGTGTCGAGCTGGCCGCGGCGCGTCTCCCGAAGGGTCAGCGCCTCGTCCTGGCCCGCGAGGAAGGTTGCGGTGCCGTGCCACTCCTCGGGCAGGGTGGTGCGGTCGGGGTCGACGGCGCTCAGGCCGTCGAGCTCCACCGAGCGCACGAGCTCATCGGGGAACCAGGCCCAGACCTCCCGCTCATCGAAGATGCCCTCCCGACGGGGTGGCACCCGGAGGGTTTCGACGTCTGCAGCTCCATCGTCGGTGGCGGCGGATCTCCGGGCGATCACCGCGTCAATATCGATAAAATGGGTGCCCGGGCGCACGTAGACGCTGAGCTGGCCGCCGGCCTCCACCTTGACCGGAAGCGGGGAGTGGAGCGCGATGGCGCGGGAGGCATCGAGGAGCACCTGGCCCAGCTCGACCTCCCGGGCGCGTCCGGCCACGTTGAGCTCCAGACGCGTTTTGATACGCAGGGGCACGCCGTCATCAAAGCGCCGGTAGACCGAGGCGCGCAGGCTATCAGCCTCGGTGACCGTGCCGCTGCGGCCCTCTTTGAGCCAGAGGCGGCCCTCGGCGTCGTGGCGGGGGTGGTCGACGGGCTGGCCGTTGACGGCGAGCTCAATGATGCCCAGGTGGGCGGGCACGGGGAGGACTTCGGGGAGTTCGTTCCAGGCGAAGCGGCCGCGCAGGGTGTGGGCACCGGCTTCCAGCTCGACCGTGGGGGCGGACTCTCCGGTGACGACCAGGGGCTTGCCGGCACGGGTGACGTCCTGGGGCCAGGTGCCGCGGCCGCCGGGCAGCGATACGGCCCCCTCCCGATCGAGCCAGACCTCCATCTCAAAGCTCGCGCCCCGGGGCCGGGCTTCGAGCTGAAGGCGGCCCGGCCAGGCGCACCTCAGCGTGCCTTCGAGGTTCGAGCAGCCATGGTTGGGGACCTCGGCCATGGTCCATTCGACCCAGGGCTGCAAAGGCGCGGGCACCTCGGCCTGAGCCCGGGCCTCGCCAGCGCCAAGGGAGAGGAGAAGGGCCGCCACCAGCCCGAAGAGCGTGAGCTGGCTGGCGAGGCGTCGAGTAAGAGGCATAGGCATGGTGGGACCCCCGGAGGGTGGTGGAATCAAGCAAACAAACGGTCCATGGGCGTAAACGGTGCGCTCTGGAAAAGGATCTCACAAGGGGAAAATAGGTGTGGGAGGGGCGCCGGTGGTTCGCGGTGTTGGTCGATCTGTGAGGGCGTTGGGGGGTGTGCGGATCGAGCCCGATCCCGAGCTCAAAACCCCGGTGGTGGCAAATGACGTGGGAGCCGAACCCGGGTCTGGACAGACGCATGTCGGCAAAAAGGACCCGCGGATTCGCAGGCAACCGTGAGGCTGCGGTTACTCAAGCTCACGTTCATGCAGGTCGAGCTCAAGCGGGGTCTGCTCACCCCCGATAAGCCAGCCCTCGTCGTCGGCGCGTTGGAAGGCCTCTCGGTACTCCGGGCGTATGTCGACCATGAGGCCCAGGGTGATGAAGTCGGTCAGCCCCGGTCCGGCCAGGCGCGCGATGGCGAGGCGCAGGGCGACCTGCCCGCGCGCTGAATCAAAGTAGGCGAAGCCGTAAGGAACCTGCTGTGGGTTGAGCGCGATAAACGCGCTGCCGCGGAGTCGTTCGTTAAAAAGGGTGAGAAGTTCGACCAGGGAGTCTTCGGCTTCAAAGTCGGCAACCCACCTACGCGCTTCGTCGAGCTCGGAGCGGCGGATGTGGCCCTCGGCGAGGCGGCGCTCGGCGATCTGCAAAAAAGAGGCGATCCGGTCGCTGACCCAGACGTCGTCTTTGAAGGCTTCGACGAGCGAGGCTTCCTCGACGAGCCGGGTCAGGGAGGCCGGCTCTCCTTGTTGCAGGTCGAGGGTTCGCCACGAGTTCTGAACCAGCTCGTACTCGTTGTCGGTGAACTCCGAGTACTCATGCAGGGTGACGACGGGGCCGACCCACGACTCCAGCGAGGTGGTACGCCACCCGGATGACGACTCGCCGCTGCAGTACTCCGCGGAGCGGTCGATCAGGACCTGATCCCCGGCGCTCAGGCGCTGTGCCTGGGCCTCAAGTACAAACCCTTCTCGACGCCACCGGGTGGGGGGAACGAGCTCGCGTTGCAGCGCCAGATACTCCTCGCAGGGGACCACATAGGTCGCCTCGTGGTCCGGTTCTATGACGATCGCGACGATGTACCTGCGGCGCTCGGTCAAGGGCAGATCGGGGTCTACCTGGCGAGGAGAGAATGTGGGAAAGGCTTCAAGCTCAGCCTCTCCGGTTTTGACACGCGCCAGGGCCTCGCGCAGAGGAGCCAGGGAGGCCCTGGCGAGCGCATCGGACAACGCGACACGGGCCTGCTTGACCGCGAGGTTGCTCGCTGAGAAGCAGACTCCCGGCCTATCGATCGCCAGGTCTTCGGGGGCGGCGCTCAGCGAGCAGCGCCCCTGCTCCCGGCATCCGGCCGAGTTCAGGCAATGCGCTTCGGTCGCGGCCTCGCACCCGACGCGCTCGCTGTAGGCGCATTGCCCATCCACCCGGCAGCGCTCGCTTCGGGCGCAGTCCTCCTCGGAGGCGATGACGCAGCCGGCCCCTGAGGGGCTAAGCGAGCAGCGCCCGCTCTCGATGCAGCCCCCGCTCTCCCGGCAATGCTCCACCCGGGTCGCCGCGCATTGCCCCCCGTCGTCGACGCCGCAGCGGCCGCTGTGCGTGCAACCCACAGTCTGCGCGCAGACCGACGCCGCAGCCTCACATAAGGCCGGACTCTCGCAGACCAGCTCCAGCTGCCCGAGGGAGCGGGTGACCTTCACTGCCATCTGCAACTCCTCCAGCCAGCGCTCGCCAGCGGGATTTGCCGGCTGACATAGGCCGTCGCGCGCGCACAGCTCCGAGCTTTCGCAGCATCTGGCGAGTTGAGTCCGCACGAGGGTGGAGGTCGTCAGGTAGTCTTGTAACGCGGCGCAGGAGCAGCCCTGCACACCCTGCGACTCAGCGCAGGATTGGCGCAGCGCCTCGGCGGCCGGGTCGCTCCCCCCGGCCTGCAAAAACATCTCCTCCGCCACCGAGATCAGCATCGGCTCATCGCACCTCTCGGAGCTCCCGGGTTGCGGCTCGCCAGAGGAGGGCGCGCTCGTCGTGGAGGGGGCGCTCTCAGCGAGCGATGCCTCGGAAGCCGGCCTATCCGGCGATGACGACCGACACCCCAGACTCTGAGTGAGAAGCAACGCCACGACGCTCATCGACGCGGCAAACGGAGTGAACGGAGTGAACGGAGTGAATAAAGGTCGACATCCCATCGAGGGCATCCTTGAAATCGATCAACATGTCATTGTGCCGTGGTGGCTCAATCTTGCCTGAGAAGGTGCCAGCATAGGGGGTCTTCGCGTTCATCGCGATGCGGGATTTCCTTATAGATAAAGGGGGATGTCTGACCCTCGGTCGGTTTTATGTGCCGAGCTCACTCAGGACGACGCTGACTGCGTCGCTGCGTCCTCGCGGTGGCGCTGCCACAGCTTCGTCCTGGCTCCTTGTCCAGGCCCCGCCCTGAATGTGCTCGGGTTGGCAGGTTCGCTCTGTGGTTGTGTGGTTGTGTGGTTGTGTGGCGCCTCAGGTTCGCGGAGTTGGTCGATTTGTGAGGGCGTTGGCGGGTTCGCTCTGTGGTTGTGTGGTTGTGTGGTTGTGGGGCGCCGGTGGTTCGCGGAGTTGGTCGATTTGTGAGGGCGTTGGCGGGTTCGCTCTGTGGTTGTGTGGTTGTGTGGTTGTGTGGTTGCGAGCGCCGGTGGTTCGCGATGTGGGGAGGTTCGTGTGGACCGTCGGGAACGCGATCCAGAGCCAGAACGCGACCTCGACCTCGACCTCGACCTCGACCTCGACCTCGACCTCGACCTCGATCTCGCACACCCCCCACCCCCCACACGAATCGACCCACGTCGCAAACCCCAGCGCCCCACAACCACCTAACCACAAATCTCCCAACCCTCGCAGACCTCCTGAGCCCCGCAACCACCTAACCACACCGAGAGCCCGCCAACGCCCGCACGCCCTCGTAACGCCGCACACCCCCCACCCCCCACACGAATCGACCCACGCCGCAAACCCCCGCGCCCCACAACCACCTAACCACAAATCTCCCAACCCTCGCAGACCTCCTGAGCCCC
>NZ_SADD01000022.1 GCF_004005565.1 Lujinxingia sediminis
CGGGTTCGCGATGGCGGTCGATTCGTGTGGGCGGTGGGGGGGTCGCGCTTTGTGGTTGGGTGGTTGGGTGGTTGGGTGGTTGTGGGGCACCGAGGTTCGCGATGTGGGTCGATTCGTGTGGGCGGTGGGGGGTTCACGCGAACCCAAAGATCCGAGCGCATCCAGGGCGGGGCTGACAAGGAGGCTGGGATGAAGCTGTAGCAACGCTACCGCGAATCCCAGACGACGCAGTCAGCGTCGTCCTGGTGCGCTCGGCACCGAGCGATGGATTGACCCCGCTACCAATCCTGGTGCATGTAACACCATGTTATAAATCAACGTTGGGCCCACCCACCTGCCGAGGCTGCCGATGGTCCTGTATCCCTCCCCCGCTGCGCGTACACGCTTCGCCATACTCATGGTGACAGCCCTCACCGCGCTGAGCGCCTGCGGCGACAACGCCGACACCTCCCCCACCGAGGCCCTCCGCGGCGATGGCGCGAGCTGCGAGCGCGACGTCGAGTGCGAAAGCGAGTTCTGCCACCCCTCCGAGGGCCTCTGCGCCCAACCCTCCTGCGGCGACGGCGTGGTCAACACGGCGGCCGGAGAAGCCTGCGACGACGGCGGCGAGTCCGAGGCCTGCAACGCCGACTGCACCGCGGCTCAGTGTGGGGACGGCGTCGTGAATACGGCGGCCGGAGAAGCCTGCGACGACGGCAACACCATCGACACCGACGCCTGCACCAACGCCTGTGAGTTGGCCACCTGCGGCGACGGCGTCGTCCAGGCCGGAGAAGCCTGCGACGACGGCAATGACATCGACGACGACGCCTGCACCAACGCCTGCACCCTCCCCACCTGCGGCGACGGCATCCTGCAGGATGGCGAGGCCTGCGACGACGGCAACCCCCTCGACACCGACGCCTGCACCAACGCCTGTGAGCTGGCCACCTGTGGCGACGGCTTTGTGCAGCCCGGCGAAGGCTGCGACGACGGCAACACCATCGACGACGACGCCTGCGCCAACGCCTGCGCTCTCCCCACCTGCGGCGATGGCATCGTCCAGGCTGGCGAGGCCTGCGACGACGGCAACGCCGTCGACACCGACGCCTGCCTCGCCACCTGCGTGGTCGCCACCTGCGGCGACGGCGCGGTGCAAGACGGCGTCGAGGCCTGCGACGACGCCGGCGAATCCGAGACCTGCAACGCCGACTGCACCGTAGCCGAGTGTGGCGACGGCCAGGTCAACACCGCCGCCGGCGAAGCCTGTGACGACGCCAACGCCATCGACGACGACGCCTGCACCAACGCCTGCCAGCTGCCCTCCTGCGACGATGGCGTCTTAAACCAGGACGAGCTCTACACCGACTGCGGCGGCGCCACCTGCGAGAGCTGCAACGATGGCGACGCCTGTTTCTCCCATAGCGACTGCGACTCCGGTCATTGCGCCTACGCTCAGTTCTGCGCGCCCCATCCCGTCAGCTGCCTCGATCTGTTGCTCAGCGGTACCACCACCAGCGGCGTCTACGGCATCGACCCCGACCAGGATGGAATCCTTGAGGACGTCTACTGCGACATGGACACCGACGGCGGCGGCTGGACGCTGGTCTCCTCCAACCGCCGCCTGACCCCCTACGACCATGCCTCCCCCTACTACGGCTCGCTTGCCACCATCGATCCGCCGGACGCCCACCCCGGCGTCTGGTCCGGGTTGCGCTCCGTCGTCAACCTCACCGGCGATATGCGCTTTACCTGCAAAGTCGACGCCGCCACCCAGGGCCCCTCCTTCGACGTCGACCTCTCCTTCTACGACGTCTCCTGGTACCAGACCATCACCGCCGGACTCGCCGACGGGAACACCTGCTTTGAAACCCTGGCCGAGTCCGACCACACCGGCCCCTGGAATCGCCGCAATAACCTCACCGGTGAGTTCAAACCCGATACCGACGCCTACGACTCAGGTCGAATGGTCGGCGAGGACTCCTGCGGCGACGCGGGAGACTTCACCGTGGACTTTGACGACCGCGGCGTGGGCGGCAACCCGACCGACGGCACCGACTGGGGCAAGGCCGATGGTGAAACCAAATGCGCCTCCGTTCAGGACGTCGACGAGGGCGTCTGGCACATCTGGAGCCGGGAGACCACCTGCTTCGACGGCCGCCAAAATGGCGACGAAATCGACCTCGACTGCGGCGGCTCCTGCGCCCCCTGCCAGGCCGGGTCGAGCTGCAACGTCGATGAAGACTGCGCCTCCGCGATCTGCGACACGGGCATGTGCATCGCTCCGCACTGCACCAATGGCGTTCAGGACGGCGACGAGACCGACCTCGACTGCGGCGGCTCCTGTGCCCCCTGCACCTCTGGCGAGCAATGCGCAAGCGACGCCGACTGCGGCGGCGCCACCTGCTCCCCCGCCAACATCTGCGAGGCACCCACCAGCTGCCTCGACCTGCTCCTTGACACCCCCGGCCTGCCCGATGGCGAGTACATCATCGACCGCGACGGCAGCGGCCCGCTCCCCCTCACCCGGGTCTACTGCGACATGACCAGCGACGGCGGCGGCTACACCATGCTCAAGCTCAAAGCAGACACCAACCTCTACATCTCCCAGCTCGGGCCCCTCTGCGCCTCCCACAACATGCAGCTGCACATCCCCCGCTCCCCCGACCACCTCGCCGCCACCCTCGCTCTGGCCCGAAACCCCGACGTAGGCCCCGACGCCAACGACCGCTACGTCCGCTTCTTTGGCATCTACTCCGACTACAACCCCGCCAACTGCGCGTATCAACCCTTCAACAGCTCCAACCCCGACTGCGACTGGCACGCCAGCGACAACGGCCCCTTCTGGATCTCCGAACGCACCGATATCGGCGCGCCCACCGATGTCGGCACACCCTTCCTCAACCACTATCTGCTCTACGAGTGGTTCCCCAACGGCGACCTCCGCACCTACTCAAATACCTTCTATTCCGCCTCCTCCGACCGCTTCATCTGCCAGGTGGGGGATAAGCGGCCCTGAGCGCCCGGGTTCGCGATGGGGGTCGATTCGTGTGGGGGGTGGGGGTTCGCGCTTTGTGGTTGGGTGGTTGGGTGGTTGTGGGGCGCCACGCTTCACGACGCTGGTCGATTCGTGAGCACGGTCAGGGGTTCTCGCACACTAAAAAACCCGAGCGCATCCAGGGCGGGGCTGACAAGGAGGCTGGAATGAAGCTGTAGCAACGCTACCGCGAATCCCAGACGACGCAGTCAGCGTCGTCCTGGGGCGCTCGGCGGGCGCTCGGCGGGCGCTCGGCACAGACATTCTTGACCGAAAAAACCATCAATGCGACATTTTGTAACTCCATACTTGAACATACCTACCCCCAGGGAGGGAATTTAACATGCGTGTGTATCCGTCCGGATCGATCAAAACGCCCTGCGCGGCATTCCTTCTGCTGGCGCTCATCGCCTTGAGCGCCTGCGGCGACAACGCCGACACCTCCCCCACCGAGGCCCTCCGCGACGATGGCGCGGCCTGCGAGTTGGACGCCCAGTGCAACAGCGACTTCTGCCACCCGGCAGAGGGCCTCTGCGCCCGGCCTACCTGCGGCGATGGCGTGATTCACGAGGGTGAAGATTGCGACGACGCCGGCGAATCCGAGGCCTGCAACGACGACTGCACCCTCGCTCAGTGTGGCGACGGCATCGTGAATGCGGCCGCTGGAGAGGCCTGCGACGACGCCGGCGAATCCGAGGCCTGCAACGACGACTGCACCCTCGCTCAGTGTGGCGACGGTGAGGTCAACGCGAGCGCTGGCGAGGCCTGCGACGACGGCAATGCGATCGACGACGACGCCTGCACCAACGCCTGTGCCCTCCCCACCTGCGGCGACGGTATCGTCCAGGAGGGCGTCGAGGCCTGCGACGACGGCAACACCCTCAACACCGACGCCTGCACCAACACCTGCGAGCTCCCCACCTGCGGCGACGGCATCGTGCAGCCCGGCGAAGGCTGCGACGACGGCAACACCATCGACACCGACGCCTGCACCAACGCCTGCGCCCTGCCCACCTGTGGCGACGGCGTCGTCCAGGATGGCGAGCAATGCGACGACGGCAACGCCATCGACACCGACGCCTGCCTCTCCACCTGCGTGGCCGCCTCCTGCGGCGACGGCGCGGTGCAAGAGGGCGTCGAGGCCTGCGACGACGCCGGCGAATCCGAGACCTGCAACGCCGACTGCACCGTAGCCGAGTGTGGCGACGGCGTCGTTAACATGAGCGCCGGGGAAGAATGCGACGACGCCAACGCCATCGACACCGACGCCTGCCTCTCTACCTGCGTGGCCGCCTCCTGCGGTGACGGCATCGTCCAGGAGGGCGTCGAGGCCTGCGACGACGCCAACGACGTCGACAACGATGGCTGCACCAACGCCTGCCAGCTTCCCTCCTGCAATGACGGCATCCTAAACCAGGACGAAACCGACACCGACTGCGGCGGCACCACCTGTAACAGCTGCAACAATGGCGATGCCTGCACCTCCCATAGCGACTGCGCCACCGGCCACTGCGCCTACGGCTTAACCTGCGCCCTCAAGCCGGTCAGCTGTCTCGATCTTTTGCTCGGCGGCACCACCGAGAGCGGGGCCTACGACCTCGCTCCCGACCAGCATAGCATCCGCGGCTCGATCTACTGCGACATGACCACCGACGGCGGCGGCTGGACGCTCGTCGCCTCTTCCTACCATTTCGCCCCCGACGATGAGGAAGACCCCGGCGTCACCTCGGCACTGAACACACTCGACGGGACCAGGGTTGGTTCTGGCCTCTGGGGGGGGCTGCGCTCCGTCGTCGATGCCACCGGGGATATGCGCTTTACCTGCAAAGCCGACGCCTCCACAGAGGGCCCGACCTTCGACGTCGACCTCTCCTTCTACGACGTCTCCTGGTACCAAACGATCACCACCGGCACCGACACCGACTCCTGTTTTGAAACGGCAAACGGCGGCTACACCGGCCCCTGGAATCGACGCAACAACCTCACTGGTGAGTTCAAACCCGATACCGACGAGTACAACACCGGCGCTATGGTGGGGGAAGCCACCTGTGGCGATATAGGCACCTTCACCGTTGACTTCGATGATGGGGGCGCACAAGGCGACCCGGAGGATGGCACCGACTGGGGGAACAGTCACTATGGTCGTAGATGTGGCCACGAGTTAGGTCCCCTATCCTACGGCATCTGGCATGTCTGGAGCCGCGAGACCAACTGCTTCGACGGCCGGCGAAGTGGCGATGAGGTCGGTATCGACTGCGGTGGCTCCTGCGGCCTCTGCCAGACCGGGGCAAGCTGCAACGTCAATGAAGACTGCGCCTCGGCGCTCTGCGACGAGGGCCTGTGCATCTCTTCGCACTGCACCAACGGCGTCCAGGACGGCGACGAGAGCGACCTCGACTGCGGCGGCTCCTGCTCCCCCTGCTCCACTGGCGAGCAATGCGCAAGCGACGCCGACTGCGGTGGCTACATCTGCACCCCCGCCAACACCTGCAACGGGCCCACCAGCTGCCTGACGCTGCTCAATGAGACCTCCGGCCTCCCCGATGGCACCTACACCATCGACCGCGACGGCAATGGCCCCCTCGCCCCGGTCGAGGTCTACTGCGACATGACCAGCGACGGCGGCGGCTACACCTTCCTCAAGCTCGACCCCGGCTACCGCGGCTTCGCCTCGGAGGCCGAGGACATCTGCGCCTCCCACAACATGCAGCTCCACATCCCCCGCTCCCCGTCCCACCTCGCCGCCACCATCGCCCTGGCCCGAAACCCCGACGTGGGCCCCGACGCCCACGACGACTACGTCCGCATCTTTGGCATCTACCCCAACGTCAACGGTGCAGCGTGTCCCTACCAGGCCTTCAACAGCACCAACACAGGCTGCGCCTGGCGCGCAAGCGACCAGGGCCCCTTCTGGATCAGCAACCGCACCGACATCGCCGAGCCCAGCGGCGACAACATTATTAACGGCTCCATGGGCTACACCTGGGACAGCAATGGTAACCTCATCGGCTACAACGACGTTGACGGGCTTGGCTACGCCACCAACCGCATCATCTGCCAGGTGGGGGATAAGCTGCCCTGAGCGCCCGGGTTCGCGATGGCGGGCGATTCGTGTGGGGGGTGGGGGGTTCGCCTCTTCATGTGCCCCCCAACCCGAGCGCATCCAGCGCCTTCGATAGCAAGGAGGCTGGGATGAAGCTGTAGCAACGCTACCGCGAATCCCAGACGACGCAGCTAGCGGAGCGCTGGGGCGCTCGGCACCGAGTGTATCCAGGGCGGGGCTGACAAGGAGCCAGGAGGAGCGAGTAGCTTTAGCGCAGCGACACAGTCAGCGTCGTCCTGGGGCGCTCGGCACGCTACTGCGAATCCCAGACGACGACGCTAGCGGAGCGCTGGGGCGCTCGGCACCGAGTGCATCCAGGGCGGGGCTGACAAGGAGCCAGGAGGAGCGAGTAGCTTTAGCTACGGCGACGACGCAGCGACACAGCCAGCGTCGTCCTGGGGCGCTCGGCACGCTACTGCGAATCCCAGACGACGACGCTAGCGGAGCGCTGGGGCGCTCGGCACCACATGACGAAGCGCTCGACACACCATCCTGCCACTCAACACCACACGACGAAGCGCTCGACACACCTTCCCCCCGCTCAACACCACGCGACGAAGCGCTCGACACACCTTCCCCCCACTCAACACCACACGACGAAGCGCTCGACACACCTTTCTTTTACGCAACACCCTACGACGAAGCGCTCGACACACCTTCCCTCCACCCAACACCACACGACGAAGCGCTCGACACACCTTTCTTTTACGCAACACCCTACGACGAAGCGCTCGCCATACCGGGTTCACTCGCCACAAGCCTCGCCGAGGGCTTCGCCAGAGGTGTTTTATCCGCCGCAAGCCCCGTCGACCGCCTCGCCAGAGGTGCTTTATCCGCCGCAAGTCCCGTCGACTGCTTCGTCGCGTCGGCTTGAACCGCCGCATGCCACGGCGAGCCGGTCAGCGCGTGCGTTCAACGCAAACGACCGACGTCGAAGCGAACGACGCACCGGTTTTAAAATGAAAGAGAGGCGTCGAAGCGCATGAGGGCTGGGGGATCGGGGGTTCGCGACGTGGGGAGGTGCGGGTGGGGGGTAGGTGTACGCGCTTTGTGGTTGGGTGGTTGTGGGGCGCCCGGGTTCGCGATGGCGGGCGATTCGTGTGGGCGACGGGAAAACGAACTCCCTTCCTAATCCCTAAAACTGCGAAGCCGCACCTGCCGCCCTTCAAACTCCGCGGCAAAAACAGCGTCATGGTCAACCAGCACTTTCACAAACGCCCACACCTTATCCGCCGCCTGGCCACCCACCTCGCCAATCTCGCCAGATACAGCCTCTCCGTGCGCCGCTGTGGTCCACGCCTCCTTAAGGCGCGAGAGGGTCGTCGCAATCGCCAACGCGAAAGTATCCCCTCCGGACTCCTCGTCAGGAACCTGCGGCGGCAACTCCAGCTCAAACCCGGACGAACCACCCGCCCTATCCACAATGCGCAGCGAACGCTCTTCGCCCCTCGGAAGACGGCCTCCCTCCATCGGCTCGTCGGCCATCAAACTGGCCCTAACTGCATCCACCGCATCAACAAACGCCTTGAGTGCGGCAGCACCAAACCCCGCGTCCATCGAACGCATCCCCTCCACCGGTGCCCCTCCAAACACGATCGAAAGGGATTTCGCCTGCGGCAGATGCTCGATCTCCGCCAGACGATCCCGAACGTCGGCCAGACGCCGCTCCAACTGCAGGCGCTCAATAACCTCATCCTCGCGCAACTCGCGAAGAAAGCGCGTGAGCGTGCCGATCTCAGTGCGCAAAAAGCGCTCATCCTGTGACGTCATGGGGGTTTCTCCGGGGGTGACGATGACCTGCACGTTGGTGGGCTTTGCCTCTTCGTGCGCCCCCCAACCCGAGCGTATCCAGGGCGGGGCTGACAAGGAGCCAGGAGGAGCGAGTAGCTTTAGCTACGGCGACGACACAGCGACGCAGTCAGCGTCGTCCTGGGGCGCTCGGCGCCATGTGCCCCCCAACCCGAGCGCATCCAGCGCCTTCGATAGCAAGGAGGCTGGGATGAAGCTGTAGCAGCGCTACCGCGAATCCCAGACGACGCAGCTAGCGGAGCGCTGGGGCGCTCGGCACCGGCAGCCACCCTTTGCTCTCAAGCGTCTGCTGCGCGATCTGAATCTGACGCTCGCTGAACATCTGCTTGCGGGAATTCCAGGCATGAACTGCATCCACAAGCGCCCCCGCCTCGCTAATCCCTTCCTGCGTCATCACCCAGTGAACCGTCGCCAGCAGCTCCATCCCGAACGTGGTTTCAAAGCCCGTCACCAACTCCGACACACGCTCGAACCTTTCAACTGTGTCCGGGTGTGCTTTAAGAGCCTCTCGCGCCTGCTCGACAACACCCGGCACAAGCTCAAGAGCCTTTTCTGGCTCGTCTCCTCCGTCGCCGTAACCTGTCAGCATGTAGCCCTCGATCGCAGCAAGCACATGCCGCAGATTCTCGGCATAGGGGCCGTAGTGACTTTTGACGTACTTCAAACGCAAAGGCTCGCCGGCCTCCTGAGCAAAATACATCAGCTTATGAAGCTCCAGCAGGGAGATGGAGGGATCCATTAAGCCGGCGAGGTAGCGCTCGAAAAGACCGACAAGCACGGCACGGCCTGGAGTCATCTCAGGAGCTTTTCGAGTCGTGGCCATCTTCGCAGATTGTCCTTCTTTATGCGGCTCAAATACCACGACCCGCACATCTGAGAGGTCCGCGAACGCCCGCTCGATCAAAGGACGAACATCTTGCCAGTCCAGCCCTCCGAGACCACAGCCAAGCGGCGGTATCGCAATCGACGTAATACCCCGCTTTTGCACTTCCGCCGCCAGAGCGACGAGCCCTTCTTCGATGTCCTCAATACGACTCTTCGAGCGCCAATGCCGTTTGGTGGGGAAGTTAATGATGAAGCGCGGAGGCGTCAGCAACCCGGTTTCAAATACGAACATATGACCCGGCACGACCTCATTACGCTTACACGCGGCCGCATAAACCTTAAAATTTTCCGGATACATGCGTTTGAACTGAGCAGCGATACCGCGCCCCATGACACCAACGCAGTTCACCGTATTCACAACAGCCTCGGTGTCGGCTTTGAGAATATTTCCGCGAGTGAACTCCATAATTAACCTCAAAAGTACCAGCTCGGCATGACCGAGACGTTCGGTTGATGATGAGCAGTTGCCAGTTGTGCCCGGGTCGTGGCGACAAGAGAGTCAGAGGCAACTCCAATCCGTTGCACCAGGTGCCAGGGGAAGCTGTCCTCCAGAAGAAACTCGGCCTGTTTCGCTTCTTTCACCTGATTGCCGCTCGGCGTAATCGATCCCGTGGCGAAATTAGTCGACTTGATCGCGTCCCAGTCAATCTCGTCAAGGCTGCTCAAGCTATCTCGAAAGGCCGCGTACACCGCTCCCGCATTCGCTAGACTGAACGCCCAGCGGCGATTATTCCCCTCAGCCCAATCCACGACAGCACAAAAATCTGCCTCGAGATGAACAATGGGCCCTTGCCCTCCTCGATACGTCAGATCGGGATGATTCCGACAATAGATCAAATAAAGCATGATCGAACGCGGGCAAAAATAGAACGGAACGCAGTCGCCCACGTTAAGACCGGGCTGACACGCGACGGGCAAGGATAAACGCCGTTTTTTGATATGGCTCATGCCAATATTCGCAACAGGTCCACCCTGTTGGATCATGGTGGCATCGCTAATGAGCCCTCCACTGGCGATGATCGCCGGTAGATTATTCACGTGCGTGATGTGATAGATTTTCGGCTCTGACGGGGGGACACTCATCAAGACCTAACCTCCACCTCACCACGAAGCATCGCCTTCGCGCCCTCTCTCGTCCTTTTTGCAAAGATAAGCTCGCGCTCATCCAACGCCCCCACAAGCCCCGCCGTCTCCAACCGCGTCGTATCCTCCAACAACGCGTCCTTCGCGGCCTGCTCGCAGGCTCGCGCGAGCTCAGCGTGACTCAAGCCCTCGGCGCTGGCGCTCGCGGCAGACCAATCGATGGCAGATGTATCCAACAACGCCAACCGCGCCTTCATAACCTCGGCGGCGACATCGGGCGTGGGCAGCTCATATTCAAGCGCCGCATCAAAGCGGCGGAAGACCGCCTCATCGAGAAGTCCCACATGGTTGGTCGCACCGATGACCAGGCTGTCCGAATCGTCCAGCTCCAAAAACTGGAGGAAGGAGTTGAGCACGCGCCGAATCTCGCCAACGTCATTATCCCGGCCCCGCTGGCTGCCCAGCGCGTCGAACTCGTCGAAGAGATACACGCCGCGCGTCTCTGCGATTGCCTCAAAGACAAGACGCAGTTTCGCCGCAGTCTCGCCCATATACTTGGTGATCAGACCGTCGAGTTGAATCGTGAATAGAGGCAGCCCGAGCTCGCCAGCGAGCGCCGACGCGCTCATGGTCTTACCGGTGCCGGGCGGGCCGACGAGAAGCAGCTTGCGCAGGGGCGAAAATCCGTGCGAGCGCAACCGTTCGCGCTGCTTCTGCTCGCGGATCACCCGATCCAGCCGCTCGGCAAGCGCGGGGCTCAACGCCATATCCACAAGGCGCGTCTTCGGATAGCCCACGCTCAAGAGGCCCGCGAGCTCTCCCCGAGGTTGGGTCAGCGGCACCGGGCGTGCAGAGCGTGATGACGAAGGCGCTTTCGCCTGAACTTTGGCTTTGTCAACCAGCTCCCGGAGCTCCTGCGCGAATTTGCCATGACCCGAGCGCGCCGCCTGCGCCGCGACCTGCATCGCCACCGCATAAAAACGCGTATCGTCACCCTCCGAGTGGGAGCGAATCAGCGCTTTGATCTGGTCGGCTTTGGCCATGACGTCTTCCGGGTTCAGACACTACTTCAGTTCGGTAACTTCGCGAAATCTCAAGCAAATGCGCATCATGCACGACATCTTTGAAACATAGAAACCTGGCCCATCATGCCAGCTCGACGATCCACCGTCATCTCGTATTAAACCATCGTGCGACGAGTCCAACGAGCGCCTTAGCATTTCGTACGGGGCGCAGCCAACCCCATGACTCGACCTCTTTTCCCCCCTATCCGATCAACCTCCCTCCTTCATTTTACCAATGTTCTACGTTACAACCTGTACTCCCCGCTCCACCCATCTCCGCAACACCACGGAGCCGGATCAACACACGCACCACCCCACATCACCCGAGCGCATCCAGGGCGGCGTCTGGCAAGGAGGCTGGGATGAAGCTGTAGCAGCGCTACCGCGAATCCCAGACGACGCAGCCAGCGTCGTCCTGGGGCGCTCGGCCCCTCCGGACGTCCCCATGACCGATACCAAACTCCCCGACATCACCCTCCCCCTCCTTGAGCGCCACCTCTGGAAATCCGCCGACATCCTGCGCGGCTCCATCGATGCGGCCGACTACAAGCACTACATCTTCGGGCTGCTCTTTTATAAGCGGCTCTGCGACGTCTGGCAGGAGGAGTACGACCAGAGCCTCGACGAGTTCGGCAACAAAACCCTGGCCGCGATGCCCGAGGAGCACCGCTTTCATGTGCCCCCGGGCAGCCACTGGCACGAGATTCGCGAGAGCTCGGTGGATATTGGCGAGCGCCTCAACGTGGCGTTTCGGGCGATTGAGGACGCCAGCCCCCGGGTCAAAGGCGTCTTTGCCGACGTGGACTTTGCCAACAAAGAGCGCTTCCCCGACGCCCTCATCGAAGCGCTGATGGCGCATTTTGAGGAGCTCGGGCCCCTGACCAACGCGCGGGTCGACGCCAACATGCTCGGCGACGCCTACGAGTACCTGATCGCGCAATTCGCCGACGACGCCGGCAAAAAGGGCGGCGAGTTTTATACGCCGAAGCAGGTGGTCCGTTTGATGGTGGAGATTCTGCGGCCTGAGCCGGGCATGACCATCTACGACCCGGCGTGCGGCGCCGGCGGCATGCTGCTCGTCTGCTGGAAATACCTGGTCGAGCAGGGCCAGAACCCCAAAAGCCTCTCGCTCTACGGCCAGGAGAAAAACCTCAACACCTGGGCCATCTGCAAGATGTCGCTCCTCCTCCACGACATCGACGACGCCCGCGTCATGCGCGGCGACACCCTCCTCGACCCCAAACTCCTCGACGACGCGGGCCGCCTCCAGCAATTCGATATGGTGCTCGCCAACCCGCCCTTCTCACTCAAAAACTGGGGCAACAAGGTCTGGAAAGAGGGCGACCCCTTCGGCCGCGACGTCTACGGCGTGCCGCCAAAAAGCTACGGCGATTTCGCCTTCATTCAGCATATGGTCGCCAGCCTCAAACCCACCGGGCGCATGGCCGTCGTCGTCCCCCACGGCGTGCTCTTTCGCGGCGGGGCCGAGGGTAAGATCCGCACCAAACTCCTCCAGGCCGACCTGATCGAAGCCGTCATCGGCCTCGGCAATAACCTCTTCTATGGCACCGGCATCCCCGCCGCCATTGTGGTCATCAACAAACAAAAAGCCCCCCAGCGCCGCGAGAAGGTGCTGATCGTCAATGGCGAAAAACACATCGCCGAAGACAAAACCCAGAACTACCTCACCGACGACCACGTCGCTCGCCTCGCCGCCGCCGTCCACGACTACGAGGATCAAAACCTCCTCGCCAGGGTCGTCGAGCTCAGCGAAATCGCCGACAACGACTATAATTTAAACCTCTCCCGCTACGTGCAGACCGACCCGCCGCCTCCTCCCATCGACGTCGACGCGGAAGTGAAAAAGTTGCGGGAGTTGACCGCCAAACGAGATGCGGCCGAAGCGCAGATGAACGCGTATCTGGAGGAGTTGGGTTATGGTGAATAAGGTGCCGGAGGGATGGAAACCAGCGGTTATCAGCGAAATTGCTGACATTAATCCTAAACGGTCACTGCCTCGCAGTGGCGAAATTCCATATTTGGAAATGGCTGCCTTGAGCACTGAAAGCCCCTCCCCCCATTATTTAGGAACAAAAGCTGCGGGTGCCGGTGGGTCAAAATTCACGAATGGTGACACGCTTGTGGCGCGAATCACTCCCTGCGCTGAAAATGGAAAAGGTGCCTTCGTCCAATGCTTACCTGAGGGGCAAAATGGTGTCGGCTCCACCGAATTCATCGTTTTGTCGGCCAAGCCCAACATCACCGAACCCAAATACATTTATTATCTCACGAAACGCCCGGATATCCGTCATTATACAATCAATCGGATGAGAGGCACCTCGGGTCGTCAGCGGATACCCTATTCAGTATTCGATGAAATATCGATCGATGTCCCCCCCCTCCCCGAACAAAACAAAATCACCGCCATCCTCTCCAGCGTCGACGAGGCCATCGAGGCCACCGAGGCGGTCATCGAGCAGACCCGCACGGTCAAGAAGGGGCTCCTCCAGGAGCTTCTGACCCGGGGCATCGGCCACACCGAGTTCAAGAAGACGGCGATCGGGGAGATTCCGAAGTCATGGGCTGTTAAACAAGTTCGTGAAACTGGTGATGTACAATTAGGAAGACAACGATCTCCTAATTTCACAGAAGGCAATACGCTTCCATATCTTCGCGTCGCCAATGTCTATGACGGTTATATTGATTACACTGACGTCAAAGAAATGAAATTCACGTCCGATGAGACAAAACAGTACTCTCTACTTCCAGGAGACGTCCTGTTAAATGAAGGGCAAAGCATAGACCTAGTAGGAAGAAGCTCCATTTACGACGGCATGATTTTCGACACATGTTGTTTTCAAAACACATTAATACGTTATCGCGCCGGAACAAACTCAACACCGGAATTCATGCAAGCGGTATTCTCTTATCTGCAATATTCTGGTGTGTTTTCCTCCATTGCCACACAAACAACATCTGTAGCTCACTTGGGAGGCACAAGGTTTTCGAAATTAAAAATACCAGTACCGCCAAAATATGAGCAAATCGAAATAGCAAGAACCCTTAACAGCATCAACAACAAAACAAACAATAAAACCTTAAAGCAACTTCAAATACTCAAACGCGGCCTCCTCCAAGACCTCCTCACCGGAAAGGTCCGCGTCAACACCCTCGACCTCCCAGCCCTCTTGAACGCCGAGGCTCCCGCCGAGGCCCTGGCCGAGTGACTTAAGTATGAGTGAAGAAAGCGCCGTCGAACTCCCGGGCCTGCGATTTCTGGAGTCGCTGGGCTACACCGAGCTGAGCGCCGCCGAGGTGAACGCGCAGCGGGAGAGCCTTGAGCGGGTGGTGTTGAAAGACACGCTCGTCGACGCGCTGGTGCGCATCAACGCCATTGGGCGCGCCACGGCGCTGAGCGTCTGCAACGAGCTCGCGGGCCTGGGCGATAACGAGGCCTGGTTTAAGCGGCTGCGCGGGCAGTACTCAAAGATGGTACCTGGCGAGTCGACCTCGAAGACGATTCGCCTCCTGGACTTTGAGCGGCCGCAGAACAACACCTGGGGGGTCACCCGGCAGTTTTATGTGCGCGCCGGCGGCAGGGTGATCGAGGCCGACCTGGTGGTCTTTGTGAACGGCATCCCGCTGGTGGTGATCGAGGCCAAAGACATCACCGTGGGCGTTGGCAAAGGCATCGCGCAGATCCGCCGCTACGAGCAGGATGTGGAGGCGCTCTTTGCGCCCAACGCCTTCAACATCGCGACCACCGGTGCCACGCTGCGCTACGGTGCCACGGGCTCGCCCCTGCAATACTGGTTCGACTGGCCGGAGTCCACGATTCCCGGCGAGCCCTTCGCCAGAACCCAGGCCATGGAGCGCGGCTTCACCGAGCTTCTGACGCCGGCGCGCCTCCTCGACCTCATCGCCCATTTCATCGTGTTTGAGCGCGACGCCACGGGCCAAAAGGTCATCAAAAAAATCTGCCGCTACCAGCAGCTCCGCGCCGTCAACAAGATGGTCGCGCGCGTCATCGAGGGCGAACACCGCAAGGGGCTGATCTGGCATACCCAGGGCTCGGGCAAGTCGCTCACGATGGTGTTTGCCACCCTCAAGCTCAAGTTTCACCGGGGCATCGAGCACCCACAGCTCAAAAACCCCAACATCCTGGTGATCACCGACCGCAACGACCTCGACGCCCAGATTTCCAGTACCTTTGCGGCCTGCGGGCTGCCCAACCCGCGCCACGCCCGCTCCTCGGCCGAGCTGCGCGCGCTCATCGACCAGAAGAGCCCCGGGCGCGTGATCACCTCCACCATCTTTAAGCTCGACGGCGACGACCCACGCCTGCAGGGCGCCACCCTCAAAGCGCGCCAGGACGCCGCCGCCCGGCTCGCTGCCCCCGACAGTTCCAACTGGATCGTGCTCGTCGACGAATGCCACCGCACCCAGGAAGCGTTGTTGGGCGCCTACCTGCGCGCCACCTTCCCCGAGGCCTTTTTCTTTGGCTTTACGGGCACCCCCGTCAAAAAGAACGACAAAGACACCTACGCCAATTTTGGCGCCCCGGGTGAGGGCTATCTCGACAAATACGGCATCGACGAGGCCGTGCGCGACGGCGCCACGGTGGAAGTGCGCTACACCGCGCGCCTCCCGGAATGGCACCTGGACGACGCCGCCCTCGACGCCGCCTTCGAGCAGGATTTTGCCCACGAAGACGACGCCACTCGCCGCAGACTCAAAGAGCGGGGCGCGCAGCGCAGCGACCTTGCGCGCCTTCCGGCCCGCATCGCGCAGATCGCCGCCGACATCTGGCAGCACTTTCGCACCCACATTCACCCCGACGGCTACAAAGCCCAGATCGTCACCGTCGACCGCAAGGCCGTCGCCGAGCATAAGGAGGCGCTCGATGCCGTGATCGCCGCCTGGTACGTCGCCGAGCAGGGCCTCTCCGAATCCGAGGCGCGCCTTCGCGCCACCGGCCACAGCGCCGCCATCTACTCCGCCAACGCCAACGATCGCGGCGAGGTGCTGGAGGATGAGGAGCTACGCGGGGTGGTGCGTTTTCAGCTGAGCGAGGCGGAGCAAAAAGACGCCATCAAACGCTTTCGCGACCCCGACGATCCCCTCTCCTTCCTCATCGTCTGCGACAAGCTCCTCACCGGCTTCGACGCCCCTGTCGAGCAGGCGATGTACCTGGACAAGCCCCTGCGCGACCACAACCTGCTTCAGGCCATCACCCGCACCAACCGCCGCTATGGCGACAAACCCTACGGGCTGATCGTCGACTACTTTGGCGTGTCCAAAAACCTGCAAGACGCCCTCTCGGCCTACCGGGCCGACGACGTCAAAAACGCGATGCGCCCCGAATCGGGCCTTCACGACGAGCTGCGCGACGCCCACCGCGAGGTCATGGCCATGATCGACCCCGGCGTGCGCTCGAATGCCCTCCACGCCGTCCGGGCGCTGGGCAGCCTCGACCGCTATTACGACTTCTGCCAGCGCGCCAAAACCTTCATCGCCCTCTACGCCGCGCTGATGCCCGACCCCGTCGTCATCCCCTACGCCCCGGACTTCAAACTCGTGGGGGCCATGATCCCGGTCGGCAAAATCGAGTGGGAGCACGAAGAACCCGATCTCGATTTCGCCCATTACAGCGCCAAAATCCGCCAGATGCTCGCCAACCACGTGGAGGTCACCGGCATCCGCCAGCTCTGCACCCTGCGCCCCTTAAGCGACCCCCGCTTCTGGACGGACTTTAACGACCCCGACGCCGAGGACTCCCGCGACCTGCACACCGCCGCGGTGCGCAAGACCGCCGAGCTCAAGAAAATCATCGCCGAAAAGCTCGCCGAAAACGCCGAGCGCTACGCCAGTTTTAGCGAACGCCTCAAAGAGCTCATCGCCCAATTCCAGCTCGGCCTCTTCGACGACGCCGACAAACTCGACGCCCTCGAATCCGTCGCCCGCGACCTTCAGGCCGAAGACGCCGCCCACCAATCCTCTCGCCTCAGCGAGCGCGCCTTCGGCATCTGGTCCATCCTCAAAACCACGGTCGCACACGACGCCGACGCCAACCCTGACGACGCATCTCCGACCGAGGGTCAGGCCGACGCCCCACCCACCGAGGGCCACCCGACCGAGGGTCAGACCGAAAGCACCTCCTACGCCGAGGCCTACGCCGACGGCACCACCCACGCCCAACGCTTAACGGCGCTCGAAGCCCTCGCCGCAGACATCGCCGCCCTTTATCAGTCCGACGAACTCGCTACCATTCGCTGGCAGGAGAAGGGCTCGGTGCGCCACGAGCTGCGCAAACGGGTGCGCCACATGCTCCTGCGCCACGACGTGCCCCGCTGGGAGGAGCTGCCCGAAAAGATCGAGACCTTTGCCCTCAAGCATTTTGCGAAATCATGAGCCCCACCGCCCCCCCACATCCCGAACATGGCCTGTCGGAACATGGCGAGCTGAAGGTCGGCGAGTCGACGATCCCCTACAGCGTGCGGTTGAGCGCGCGCGCCACGAAGAAGCGCCTGGAGGTCACCCCCACCGGCGTCGTCGTCATCGCCCCCCAGGACACGCCCGCCAGCGGCCCCGGCAGCGTCGAGGCCTTTTTGCTCCAAAATCGCCGCGCGCTCTACCAGGCCTACAGCGAGCTGCAACGCCGCGAGGCCCTCGACACCACCCTCCCCCAGACCTGGGAGCGCGGCGCCAAACTCATGTACCGCGGCCGCAACCTCATGCTCGAAATCCATGAGGCCGACGTCCCAAACGTCCAGATCCGCTGCCCCAGCCGCTTCCACGTCGAGGTGCCCCGAGGCTTAACCCCCGCGCGCCGCCGCGCCGCCCTGCGCCACGCGTTTCATGCCTGGTTGCGCAGTCGGGCTTTGAAGGACGCCCGCCACTTCTGCGCCCACTACGCAGCCCGGTTGGGCTCGGAGTTCGCGGGTGCCGAAGTGGAACTCGGCGACTACCAACATATGTGGGGAAGCTGCGGCAAGGACGGCGTCCTGCGCATCCACTGGCGCTTGGTGCAGGCACCGAGGGTCGCGCTGGAGTACGTCTGCGCCCACGAGGTCGCCCACCTCCGCCACCGCAACCACGACCCGGAGTTCTGGGAGACGTTGGGAGGCCTGATGCCCGATTGGAACGCGGCGAAGGAAGTGTTGGAGAGGTGGGAGAGGGAGAGGTTTGGGGGTGGGAGGGAGTTGTGAGGGTTTGATAGGGTGTGGGCTCTCCCCATCTGGCGTTCTTACGCAAACGAAGGTCCACACATGACTCTCGTACCCTTTTTTAAAGCCGTATTCGTCGGCGTACTCGCCACCACACTCGCCTGCACCCTCCCCAACGACTCGGCCAATCCCACTCCGACCGAACCTCCCCAAACGACACAACCCCAGCCCTCGGCCGCCCCCGACGAGCCGCCATTTTTTGACCCGGCACTAAACTCCACCGACCCCGACGCCCTAACCTACAGCCGCCTGAGCATGCAAAGCGACATGCATTACGGCCTCTTCCTCCACCAATTTGACCTGCAACCCGCAGAGGTCACTCGCCACGAGATCGACGGCCCGACCGCCTGGGATCTGCTGGTGCAACACCGCCTGAGCACCTTTTTCGACGACGCCTACAACGACTACCTGCGTCGCCTCCTGGAGCGCCCTGACGCCCGCGCCATCTACTTTGAAACAGCGCCCGGCGAGGATCGGCCGACCGGCGGTATCTTCATTCCCTCGCCGGACCCGCAGAGTTTTGAGGTGGCGCCGAGCGCCGCAAGCCAGAACGGCGCGTTTTTGATGCTCGGCATCGGCCTGAGCGACACCGCGACTTCAAGCACCGACTCCCAACCCGCGTCCCCTCCCCCGGAAGGCGCCCCGCAACATGATTACCCGTCGCTCACGCAAGGTGACTGGGACGAATTAAAAGACACCGACGGCACCCACCTTGTCCTCGCACACGGCAAAAGCTGCCGCGCCTCCGCTGGCCTCCTCTCGGAGCTCGACGCCCTCTTAAACGCCCACCAACGCACCTCGGCCTTGCGCATTGACCACGGCGCCGCCATCACCGGCCCCACCCTCGATGATCTCGTCGCGCGCCGCATGTTCCCCACCCTGCTCGTCCTCCACGATGGCCGGGTCGTTGACGTGCACGTCGGCGTCGGAAGCCACCTCCGCGCCCGCCTGGCCCATCTCCTGGTCCGCAACGACCTCGTCGACGCCGACGCGTTCGGCGACGCAGCCGACCCTACCGCCCCCATCAACGATGGCCAGGCCGAGGCCCTTGAGCCCGAGGTCTGGCGCCGCCGCATCAGCGTGCTGCGCCACTGGTCCGCCCATGATTTCAGAAACGCAAACCTTGCCGGGATCCGCCTCTCCCACGCCGCGTTGACCGGCTCGTCTTTCGTGGGTGCCGATCTCCGGGACGCCGATCTCCGCAACGCGGTGCTTTCCCATGCGGACTTCAAGGACGCCAACCTCGAAGGCGCCGACGTGGAGGGTGCCCTCTGGTACCGCACGATCTGCCCGAATGGTTCGATGAGTGAGGACTACGGCGGGATGTGTGAGGGGACGTGGTGAGGCCCCGGCGGGCCAGGACGAAGCTGTCGCAGCGCTCAGGCCCCGGCCACCTGCGACTCCGCCCCCTCCCCACCCGACGCCTCCGGTAGAATCGGACGCTCAAAAAAACTCCGCAGCTCCACCCCCATCGCATCCAACACACGACTCGCCCGATCCACGGTAATGCCGTGGTACTCGTTTCGCTCATCGCGCGAGACCTGCGACTCGTGCACCTCAAGACGTCTGGCGAGCTCACGTTGGGTGAGGCCCCGCGCGATGCGCAGCGCGATTAGCATGGAACCCAGCCCGTGCAGATTGGAAAGCTCACCGAGGTCGCCGCGCTTCAGGCGCTCGTAGCTCCGCACCTCCTCCTCCAACTGCAGATGAAAGGAGCGCAGCGGGTCGAGCGCGCGTTTGAGCTCCTCGTCGTTGAGGCCCATCCCTTCGAGACGAGCACGGTGCTCTTCGAGGCGCTTCTTCTCTTCTGCCTGGCGAGTGAGCGCTTTTTGATAGTCAGACTCATTGCGAATCATCGTGCACCTCCGATGTTTTTGAGCGAGATCGGGCCGTCGCCCCTGGACCGGCACGCTTGTTTGCAGTCCTCGGCTGCCTGACGCCGTGATCGTGCAGCGCTGGCAACACACGGCCCCTCCCTAAAAACTGCGACGGCTTGACATATATGTCAAACTCGACGGAGTCGTCGATCGAGAGGAGCCTCGAATCCAAGGTCGACACCACCTCCCCACCCCCTCCAACCATTTTAAGCCGCCCTCCACACCACACGCCCCCTCCACCCCGGGCATTTTTCGCCGCCCTCAACACCCCGCGCCGCCACCCACCGGGCACTTCGCCCCACCCTCGACACCCCACCGCCCCCCCCCCCGGGCATGTTGACCCACCCTCGACACCCCACCACCCTACCCCCCGGGCACCTCGCCACGCCCTCGACACCGCGACCTCTTAGCTCAGCGACCTCCGCGCCGCCCTCGACACCACACGGCGATGCCCCGACCGCCTCAAGCCCGCCCTCGACACCGCGCCGCCCTACCCACCGGGCACCCACTCCCGGGGTCGACACCCTCCCGCGCTGCCCCCCGGCCACGCGCCCCGGCCCTCGACACCCTCGCCGGATGCCCCCGGGGCAACCCCTTGCGCCATCAAGGTTGACCGGGCCTTAAGAGTTTGGCACTTCTGGGTCATCGGTTCTTAGAGTTTGTACGTTTCGCATCACCCCTGTCTGCCAGGGGGGGTGTAGGATGATTTTTGTGTTTAGCGCGCGCGCGATCCCTCCATCGCCACACGCCATCATGCAACGATCATTTCAACCTGACTGGCATGTTTACAGACACGATGGTGCGAGACGCGTTGTATCGAAGAATCGAGAGTTTTTGCTGTCCTGCGTTTCTATGCATGGTGCATGGCGCGACGATCAGGACACTTTCATGGACTCTCGTCTCGCTGGCAGCAGCCGATATTCGGTGGCGAGGCAACGCACTCGAAGGAGCACCACCATGTCGATCTCGTATTTAACCAGCGCCGCGATGATTGCGGTGGGTCACGACCTGCTCACCAACCCCTCCAAGCTCAGCATCCTGGAGCGCGACACGCTCACCACGGCGTACATCGAGCCCCTGCGGGAGGTGCAGAAGGAGCTCGTCGTTCTGACCACCGACGACGGCGAGGTCAAAGCGCGGCTCAAAGACGTCTCGGAGGAGCTGGCGGGCCAGGACCAGATTCACGACCGACTCGCCCGCGGCATCTACCGCGGCCTGGAGTGCGCGGCCGACCTGGCGGCGACGCCCGAGGGGGCCGAGCCCTACGTCCGGGTGCGGGAGCTGCTCTTCCCCCAGGCGCTCGCCATCAACACGCTCGGCTACATGGAGCAAGGCGGCAACGTGCTGGCGGTCCAGTCCCGCGCCACCCCGGCGGTGCGCGAGGTCCTGCGCTCGGTCTGCGTGGGCGCCCACACCATGGAGGAGGCCTTTGATGCCTGGGTTGCCAACGGCGAAGCGATGAGCGCGCTGGTCGCCGAGCGCGCCTCCTTAAGCGGCGATGACGACGACACCCGCGTCTCCGCCGGCGACCTGCATCAGGCTCGCCTGCGCTGGATGCGCGTCGTCAAGGCGCTCGTCGCCGCCCTCGACATGCTCGCCATCGACGAGGACGAGCGCCGCCGCCTGCTCGCCACGCTCCACGAAGCCGAAATCCGCGCAACCAAAGCCCGGGAGATCGAGGTGGCCGGTCGTGAGAAGGGTCAGGAGGAACCCGAGGTGCCCGAGGTGGGTGGGGATGTGGAGGAGCCCGTATAAGCGCCACGTTCCATACCCCCGGGTTAGAAAAGGGGCACGGGCGAGCGTCCGTGCCCCTTTGTTTATGCGGGTGTGGTTGTGGGGCGCCGGGGGTTCGCGATGGCGGGCGATTCGTGTGGGGGGTGGGGGGTTCGCTTTGGGGTTGGGTGGTTGGGTGGTTGGGGGTTGTGGGGCGCACGGGTTCACGATGCTGGTCGATTCGTGTGGGCGTTGGAGGGTTCCCGCACAATAAAAAACCCGAGTGCATCCAGGGCGGGGCTGACAAGGAGCCAGGAGGAGCGAGTAGCTTTAGCTACGGCGACGACGCAGCGACACAGTCAGCGTCGTCCTGGGGCGCTCGGCGGGCGCTCGGCACTGCACCTCTTTACAAGATTAAACAACCTGCTTACCCTCCGCCCATCGCAACGCAGGATCACCGCGATTTATGGGTGCTCAGCGCCTGGCAGGGGTCCCTCCGCTGCAGCGCAGCACTAGACGACACATGGAGGCATGTATGGGCACGAAAAGAACGACGTTTGTCGCGATGGCGGCATGGCTGCTTGCCGCCGGTTGCTCCGGCTCTGAGGGAACCGTCGGCGCGCCCGGAGAGGCCGGGGCCGACGGGCTGAGCACGCTCGTGGCAGCCTATCCGGAGGCGGCCGGCGAAAACTGCGCCGAGGGGGGCCAGCGCATCGCGTTTGGTCGGGATCTCAACGCGGACGGGGAGCTTGCCGAAGAGGAGATCGAAGGCTCGACCTACGTCTGCAACGGCACCTCCGGTGAAGATGGCGAGTCGGGAGCCCGTGGCGAGGACGGCGCCACAAGCCTGATCGCGACCAGCGAGGAGCCCCCTGGCGGGTTCTGTGAGTTCGGCGGTCTGCGCGTCGATTACGGCGTCGATACCAGCGCCGACGGAGAGCTCGACCCCGACGAGATCACCGGCACCGATTACGTGTGCAACGGCAGCGACGCCCCCGAGACGCTCTTTGAAATCAACGATGAGCCAGCCGGTCAGAACTGCGCGGCCGGAGGTCAGCGTGTGGACGCGGGGCGCGATCTCAACCGCAACAGCGCGCTGGATGAGGCGGAGATCGAGTCGACGAGCTTCCTCTGCAACGGCGTCCATGGCGATCCCGGAGCCGACGGTCTCAACGCCGGGGTGCTGCTCACCGATGAGCCCGCAGGCGTCAACTGCGAGTGGGGAGGCCAGCGCATGGATGTCGGCATCGACCAGAACGCCAACGGTACGCTCGACGAGGCAGAGATCGAAGACACCGTGTATTTTTGCGACAACCATCAGGGCGTCACCCTCAGCACCCAACCCGACCTGGCGACGGTCTTTAACAGCCCCGACCACTGCTACTTCTACGCCAACAACCTTATGAGTGGCATCTGGCATCGGGAATCCAACCGTATCATCCGCGGACACTTCAACTCCCCGGGCTACAATTCCCACCTGGCCGAAACCGAAGGCCACTCCCCGTGGCCCGCCAACGACACCGATGCCACGTACAATCGCCTTGTGCATGCCCCGATGACCGACGTGGTCGTGCGCAGCGTCAATGCACAGTATCCCGCCCAGGCCGACAGCATTCTGGTCGGGTCGATCGACGCCCGGGGCCAGCTCGGTGGTTTTGAGCCCGCCGTCTTCAGCGACGGCTTCTCCGGCAACTGCAACCTCTTCTCGGCCAGCCCATCCGAGTTTCTCTGCTTCGATGGCACCCGGATTCGTCACTACGAAACGACGCGCGGCTCGGCCGAGCTGACCTTCGTCAAAAACGTGGCGCTCTCAAGCCTGCCCGGCAACGTCTGCGAGACACACTGCTATGGGGGCACCTTTGCCTGGGACGGTGCCTACTACTACTTCGCGTCTGCGGGCTCCAGCAACGTCAGCCGCGGCTACCTGGCTTACGACGCGACAGGCGTCCTCGATTCAACGCATACCGCCTCCGGCAATGGCACCATCAACGCCACCTACTTCGATTGGTCCGTGGGCCGCTACGCCATTTATGACGGCTTCGGTGTACGCAGCGGCGTGAGCAACTACTCCTGGGTCGGCGGTGGCACCGACGAGGACAGCCAGTGCTACAGCGCCCCCTCGCCCTACCATGCGAACACCCACTAAAAGGGGCCGGTAAACGTAACTTAAAACGTAAGACTAAAGGTCGGGGCGAGTGCCCCGGCCTTTTGTGTATGCCCCCCAACCCGAGCGCATCCGGGGGTTTGCGATGGCGGGCGATTCGTGTGGGGGGTGGGGGGGTCGCGCTCTGTGGTTGGGTGGTTGGGTGGTTGTGGGGCGCACGGGTTTGCGATGTCGGGCGATTCGTGTGGGGGGTGGGGGGTTCGCTTT
>NZ_SADD01000023.1 GCF_004005565.1 Lujinxingia sediminis
GGTGGCTAGAGCGGAGAGGGTCCACCCGATTCCATCTCGAACTCGGAAGTTAAGCTCTCCAGCGCCGATGGTACTGCGACCGAGAGGTCGTGGGAGAGTAGGTCGCTGCCAACCATTTCATTACAAAGCCCGCCCCCTTCTACATACGTAGAAGGGGGCGGGCTTTTTTGTGTTTTGACGTCGGGGAAGTGGCGTGTGGGGAAGGCGAGTTGGTGCGGATTCGGTGGGATAGCTGGAGGGGGCGATTCCGATGAAGGGGTGCCAGGGGTTCGATCGGGCGGGAAGATCGGGTGCCAGGGGTTCGATCGGGTGCGATGAACGGGTGCCAGGGGTTCGAACCGGCGGTATGGAATGACGAGGTTGGTCGGGGATAACGGGAGCCAGAGAGCGTGGGGGCTGCTGCGGTGAACCTGATTTGGGGGTGAACCTGACCCAGGGTCGCCTCTGGAGGTTGTCATAGCGTCGGGGGTGAACCTGACCCGGGTGAACCTGACCCAGGGTCGCCTCTGGAGGTTGTCATAGCGTCGGGGGTGAACCTGACCCAGGGTCGCCTCTGGAGGTTGTCATAGCCTCGGTCGAGTGGGGCAGTATGCCCCAAGTAGGTGGTTGGCCCGTGTGGGGCGGGGATGGCGGGAGTTAAAGCGACGAGAGTTCTTCTTATCAAAGGCCTTCGTTGATCGGGACTACGATGAAGGTGGTCGGGCGACTTTAATGAAGCGACAACTTTTTCGTGGTGCCTTTTAGGCCATCTCAAGCGTTCCGAATATTCGCCTTGATAGGTCATTATTGAACGTTGGGTGACTAAGGTTCTGGAGTACAGCTTTTACCTGCGGGTGAGGCATATCTGGGTGGTGCGTTTCGGTGCGACAGGACCCATGATCGAGCAGGAACTCATCCGGAAATGCGTTGTGTAGGGTACGTGGCTATCCACGTTGGAGCGCTGCCAGGGAGGCGTTGCTGGTTCGCCTTTTTTGTGATTTTTTGGCCGTAGCGTTCGCGTTTTGAGCGGGTATTGGGCGTATTGGTGCATGATTGAGAAACGCAAAAGGCCCCCGCCTGTAGGGCGGAGGCCTTTTCGCCAGTGTGGTGCGGGGCGACTCAGCGATTAACGTGCGCAGTAGCCGAACTCGCAGGCTCCGGCGCCGAAGGTGCAGTCGGTGTCACTGCCGCAGCTGATGGTGCAGACACCGCTGACACAGGTTGCTCCGGGGCCACACTGTCCGGCCCCCGTACATTCGGGACCGGGGCGGTAGTCGGGCTGGCAGACACCCTGGTCGCAGAGCATCTGGTCGCCGCAGTCGCTATCGGTACCGCAGTGGTCGTAGCACCAGCCGTTGATGCAGCTTTCCTGAGAGCCGCAGTCGGAGCGTGTGGTACAGGCAGCGGGGTTATCGGCCGCTCGGCAGGTGCCAGCATCACAGAAATGGCTGTAGGGGCAGTCCGTGTTCGCGACGCATTCGTAGTGACAGAAGCCGCGTTCGCAGTCTTTGCCGATGCCACACTGGGCATCGGTGACGCAGAGCTGGTCGACGATCTGACAGGAGCCTGAGATGCAGGTTTCACAGGGGCCGCATTCGCTGCTGGATCGGCAGCTAAGGTCAGGCTCCTCGACAGGTGCGCATGCCCCCTGATCGGTGCAGTATTCGCCAGTGCGGCAGTGATCGTCTTCCTCGCATCCCAGGCGGCAGCGGCCACGCTGGCAGGTGGAGCCTTCGGAGCAGTCGGCGTTGCTCTGGCAGATGCCCACGGCGACGCAGAGACCGTCTTCGCAGCTGGCGTTGGAACCGCAATCGTCGGAGGTTGTGCACTCCTGGGCGTCGTCGCGGTCGGGGGAGGGAGCCTCGTCGGGATGGGTTCCTGCATCGTCGGGGATATTGGCATCCGGATGGGGGTCGACGTCTTCTCCTGGAGCTTCGACATCGGGTTCGTCACCGGGGTCCGGAGCAGGACGGGTGGGGTCATCAGGGTCGGCGCTGACGCATGCGCCCCGGAAGCAGACGCCGGACTCGCCGCATTGACTATTGGAGGTGCAGCCGGCGGAGCAACGGCCTTCGAAGCAGGCCGCGTCGGTGCCACACTCGGCGTCGGACTCACAGGCAACTGCGCAGCTTCCGCTTTCGGAACATACGCCCAACTCACCGCAGTCTTCGTCGTTTTCGCAGCCTCCGCCGATGACACAGCGACCTTCAAAGCAGATCTCGCTGCCAGGACACTCCAGCGAAGCCTGACATTGGGGGACACAGAAGCCGTCCAGACTGCAGAATTCCATCTCGAAGCAATCGCTGTCCACGGAGCAGCGGTCGGCAGGTACGCAGGTGCCTTCGTCGCAACGGCGCGAGGCGCATTCGCTGTTCACGGTACAGGAGGTGACGTCCTCGGGAATCGCGATGCAATACCGGCCGCGGGCGCAGATCTGGTCGGCGCCGCAATCGTTGTCGGAGGCGCAGGGAAGGGTGCAGGTGCCAAGCCGGCAGATCGAGCCCATGCTGCAGTCGTCATCGAGCTCACACGTGGCGCACTCTCCGGCGAGTGAGCAATCGACCTCCTGATTGCTGCGATCGTCGCAACCCAGGCACCCCTGGGAAAAGAGCACAAAGAAGGCCGTCAGGGTCAGCCAGCGTAACGTCGAACTCAGCGCAGACCTGCGGTCAGGGGTACATGGGGGAGAGGCTGAGGCGAAGGTCGACATGGTGGGTCTCCACTCACTAGAGGTTGGCGTTCTGCATTGCGACATATGTTAGGGGGCGGCTGCGCCCGAGGCTACTGCGTGCTCCTTGGACGCGGGGTAACCGAGGCTATTCAATTTCGGGTCAGTGGCAGCAGCACCCGATGTACATGCGCGATCGTCGTGGATGACGGTTACCAGGGGCGGGTAGGTGATGGGTGCCATGGGTGTCATGAGGTCGATGCGCAATCCCAGCTTAGCGGGACGATATCGTTTTCGGGATGCGTTTGATGGATCGACCGGATAGGAAAATACCGGTTGTTAAAATTATCCTTGTAATCTGCGAGTAAAGGTGCAAAAAAAGCCACTCGTTAGACGGACGAAAAGTTTCGAATCCCGGTGAACTTTGCCTGGATTCGTCGGACGCCACCGGAGTCCCGGAGTTATGCCGGGTGCGTTCGGACCATCTGGAGGCGTTATGCGCTTATATGGCGGGCAGGTACCGGTCATTGCGGAAGAAATTATCCGTACGTTGACCCGGGCCGGTGATCTCGAGATCGCGTCGGAGAATCTCCCCGAAGTGGAGCTGGACATTCAGTCGGTGCTCCGCGAGTACATTCGGCTCGATCGCGAGCTGACGGAGCGGGCCAAAGATATCGCCATGAAGTATGGCGACAGCAGTGTGGGCCGTGAAAAGCGTAAGTTGGCCAAGGCCAAGGGCATTGAGCTGAGCGATGATCCGCTGGGCTATATTATTTCGCAGATCATTGAGACGTTCTTTCATTCGAACTTCGTCGATGAGGTCTATTCGACGGATAACGACCTTCGCCGCAAGATCAACCCGATCCTGAAGCGTCATACCAACGTGCAGGAAGAGCTTGATCAGGAGGTTCGGGGCAAGATCAAGAACCTTGAAGAAGGTTCGGCGGCCTGGGAGATCGAATATGAAAAGGTGATGGGCAACCTTAAAAGGCTCAAGAATCTGGAGTAGGGCGCTACGTCAGATTCAGAGAATGTAAAAGACCGGCTCCGGCCGGTCTTTTTTTGTGTTTAGATCGTGATCAGCGCCAGGCCTGGGGCTGAGATTTCTGGAGCATGCGATCGCGGTTTTTACCCCACCAGCGCGTCCAGTATCGGTGGGCGTCGGCAGGCGAATCGAAGTCTCGCGGGGCCCAGCGTCCGGTCCATTCGCTGATGATGTGGCTCAGGTTCATCGCCAGCGCCGGGTGAAGTTCGGGGAGCTGAGAGATCAGGGTGTCGACGTGGTGCAAGTCGCCCCAGGAAGCGGTGATCGCCAGGTTCGCCAGGCTCTGCTCAAGCCATTGCTGGCGCGGGAGGTCGCGATGTTGGTCCCACCATTGATGCCATTGCGCCAGCGCCTGGCGTTGATCGTCGGTGCTGGCGACAGCCCAGTTCAGGCCGTCATAACGTGCGGTGACGCGGTAGAGGAGTTCGGCCAGGCGAGCGCGCAGCGGAGGGGGGGAGCGTTGGAGCTCTGCGAGGAGTGGTGTGACAAGGTCCGGGGAGAGATCGAAGCGAAGTGAGTTCGCGGCGAGCATTCGCTCGTCGAGAGGTAGTGAATCGTCGAAGAGGCGAGCTCGAGCGACTTCGAAAGCATCGGCCGTGGATGCGGCTGCCAAGGTGTTGTAGAGCGGTCGGCGTGCGGTTTGGGGAAGGTCGCTTCGCCTCAGGTGCCGGGCGATGGCCAGTGCGCCGGCCCGGGTGCGGGGAGGCATCTTTTGGAGAAGTTCGATGGCGCGCTCGTGCAGTTCAGCGTGGGGCACATCGAAGCTATGAAAGAGGATGAGCTCACCGGCCATAGGGGGCTTGAGTTGTTCCAGGAAGTCGAGAGCGCGTCGGGCGATCTCGGGATCGTTGCCGCTGAGGGCAGGACGAAGCGCAAGCGCCCTGGCGAGCACACGCTCGTCATTCCAGTCGTACCAGGGCCAGCGTGGGCCCCAGTCCTGGCAGCCCTCCAGGCGGTCGTCCAGGGGGCAGCCGATGCGCACGTGAAGATGGTCGGCGTGCGGGGGCGCATCGGTCGGCTGATGAAGCACCGCGGAGGCGCGCTCAATAAGGTCGGCAGGCTCGCCAGTCGCTACGGCGTGATCGAGCATCAGACGTTTGAGGCCTTCGCTGACAAAGAGCCATTGCACGCGAATCTCGGGATCGGTGAGGAGCGCACGGGCCAGCGCCCAGTTGCGGGCGACATCGAAGGTGAGTGGGTAGCCGTCGGCGTGGCCTTCGTCATCGAAGTGGATAAGGTCGGGGGTGGGCACCGAGTGACCTTGAGAATCGAGCGCATAGAACGCCAGATCGACATCTCGGCCAGCCTGGTGGGAGCTACTCCAGGGGATAGGTCCGCCGTGGGCGAAGGCAATGTTGCCGACCCGTAAGGGGGCGCCGCCGAACTCCAGAGCGACCCGCTCGGCGGCGAGCTCTACGGCGGCGATAATCTCGCGGGTGCCGAAATGGGTGTTTCGGCTGCGGTGGCGTTCGATGATGCTGTGATAGGGCCCCTCGGCGGCCAGGGTGGCAGGCTGGAGGAGGCGTCCCTGACGGATGGTGCCAAGCGATAGCGAGCCCGAGGGACGGCGTTCGGGATCAAGAATGGCAAAGGCATCGAGCGGCTCGTGAGGAAGTCCCCAGACGCTGCCGACACTTCGGGCACTCTCCTCCAGCGCGTCATGGACCTGGCGAATTGCCAGCGTCAGCGCCTCAGGTGGCACCCTGTCCGGGAGGGATTCATCAGCGGGAGGAGACGTTTGCACGGGCGCGGGCGACGTTGGGGCCAAAGGCGTCACGAGCGGAGGCGGCGCGGTCGAAGCGCAACTCGCCCATAGCAGCGTCGAGGAGAGGAGAAGAGTGAGCCGAATCATAGGTGGGGAGGGGGCAAGAGGACTGTTCCGTTTGTTCCCGTTCCCAAGTAGGGTGGGCGAGAGTCAGCGCCTGCGATCATAAAGTGTTGGTTGAGGTGCGGCAACCGGGGTTGAATGATGCCCGGGCGACACAAAAAATTAAGCACGAGCACAAAAAAACGATGAAAGAACGAGGACATATCGGAGCCTGGCTTGCCGTATTGGCGCTGGGCTTTTTGAGTGCGTTGGTGATCTGGGGCAGGCTTACAGGTCTTCCCGATCTGGGGGTAACGATCGGCCCGGAGCTGACGATTCGGCAGGTGGCTGTAGAGCGCGCCCCGGGCAGTGATGCGCAGAATTTTCAGCGGGGCGATCGATTGGTCGCGGTGGAGGGAATGGCGCTCGAGGATCTTCGGCATCTACGCACACTTTTGCCTGCGATGACAGAGTCGGCCGTTGAGGTGGAAACCGAAGATGGGGAAGCACGACTGCTTAACTATCAGATTCTTCGACCCTTGCATCGCTTTTCGGTGACGGTGCAGGGTGAGGGGTTTGATCCCCGGGAGCTTCCGCCGGGGGTTGAGCCGAATGATCGGCTGGTGGAGATTGACGGGCGCTTGCTGCCGGGCAGAGTGGGCCCGGAGGGCCTTCGCAGTGTGGTTGCCAGCCGCAATGATGCGTTGCTGGGGTTGGAGCGTCCCAACGCGATTTTCTCCGGACAGATGCGTCTGGGCGACTCCCGGGTGCATCCGGGACTGTGGCTGACCTTTGGACTGGCGTTGGCGGCGATCCTGGTATTGTGGTGGCGCTACTCCTGGATTCTGCCACCGCGCTCGGTTTACCTGATTGCTCTGGAGACGGTGGCGTTGGCCTGGCTCTATTTACTGGCCTACGGTTATCAGTGGTTGCTGGCCGACCAGGTACTGGCCTCGGGGGTGATCGTGAGTCTGGTCGTGATGCGGCCGATGGCGATGTATGCGCGTCGTCAGGTGGACAGTCATCGGGGATTGGGAAGTGGCGCGAGCCTGATGGGGGTGGGAGCGCTGGTGGCGGTGTTGCTGATTGTGTTGCTTCACGCCGGCTACCTGCAGAATGTGGAGGTGGCGCTTCACGCGGCTGCGATCATGGCCGGCCTTTTTGTGATCTATGAGATCAGTGCCCAGGGCTTTGAGTCGGGGCAGGCCGGCGGTCTTGGCGAGCGCTACGGATATCTCACCGGGGTGGTGGTCCTGGGGCTTTTTGCCTGCGTGGTCGCCGCGGGCATGGAGCCGGTGGCCTTTGAGGAGGATCGCTGGCGTTGGTTTGCAGTACTGATTCCCTCCATGGTGTGGTTTGGCGACTACCTCTACGGGTTGAAGTACGGAGTGCGGTCGGCTTTGGGGGATATCGCCGATGAGCGCTCGCGTCAGGAGTTGCTCTACGGGTATCTGCGAGAGGTTGGGGTGGAGGTTCCCGGAAGTGAGCTGCGCCTTGTGGGGCGATTGCCCGGGCAGGCGTTTGAGCTGTGCCTTGAGGAGGAAGGCACGCTTTCGGTGCGACCGGCGCGAGCGGAGGTTGCTGATGCGGTGGATATTCTTCTGGCTGAAGGTTATCAAATTCCAATGCCGGAGGCTGATGAGACGCATCCGATGGTCGGGATTGCGGATGTTCTACGGCTGTCGATGGCTCAGCGACTACCCGCGATGCGGGGATGTCTTGAGTTGGCCGGGGGCGCGGAGATGGTGTTGCTGGGATTCTGGAGTGCTGAGGAGGGCGACCCGGAAGCGGCGATTTCCCCGCAGGCACTGGATGTGTCGACGGCGGCGTGGAGTGCTCCTCTGTGGTCAGCGGCGATGATCGAACTTCTGGAGGGCGCTGCCCTGGAGCGACGTCGGGAGCTTGAGTTGGAGAAGGGGCCGGACCTGGCCGAGCTTCGCGCCGGGATTGAGGCTGCGGAGATGGGCGCGGCGCGGGTGGCGGAGGAGCGCGATGAGGCGCTCGCCAGGGTGAAGACGCTCGAAGAGGAGCGCGACCTGGCACGTGCCGAAGAGGTGCTCTTTCGTTTGACGCAGCCCGCTGACGTCTGGCCGGTTGAGATCGCCACGCGACTGGTGGAGCCGGAACTGGTCGACGGGCTGACCTTCTTGATGGAGACCCCCGAGCCCATCGTGTTGGGCGGGGCGATCGGGGTGGGTAAGTCGATGGTTGCCAGGCTGGCTCATGCGCTGGGCGGTGGGCCTGAAGAGGCCATGCGCGTGGTGCGATGCAGCGATGAGGGCGCGATGGGGATCCTGGATCGCGTCCTTGGTGAGGCCGGCGGAGGGCGGGGGCCGGGGCTCTTGAAGAGCGCGATCTTTGAAAAGGGCCGGGGGACGCTGCTGATTGAGCGCGCGCAACTTCTCGATGAAGTTCGTATCGTAGCGCTTTCTCATCAGTGCGAGGAGGCCGGGGTGCGCCTGTGCCTGGCGTTTGACGCGCCGGACGCCGAGGAGCGTAGTGTGCTGGAGCTCTACTCCGGGGTGTTGCAGGAAGCGCTGGGGCATCGCGAGGTAATCGTTCCGGCGTTTGGTCGTCGGACGACCATTCAGCGGGCGGTCTTTGACTTCTGGCTTGGGGAGTGGACGGCCCGCTATGGTCGGGAGATCGAGGGGTTCTCACGGACAGCGCTTGAAGCGTTGCTGGCGTACCGCTATCCCGGTGAGGTTCAAGAAGTCGTGGAGGTCGTGCGAATGGCGGTGTTGCAGGCACGTTATGATGTGATCGATCGCGAGGATCTTCCGACCCGGGTGCGTGAGGCGCGCCCGCTCTAGGCTATGGCGTAAGGCAGGAGATGAGAGAGGTGGCGAGCTCGAGTGTTTGGGCGCTGGGGGCAGCGGCGACGATGTTCCTGGTGTTCGCGGGATGTTCCGGCGAGGACGCTCCAGCGGAGCAGGCTCGCCCCGTTGTGGGGGTGACGCCGGAGTTGGAGCAACGTCTGGTGGTTCCGACCTCCCAGCTGAAACTGGAGCTTATCGGCTCCGAGCGCATCGTGGCAGACCAGGCCCGGGTGACCCTGCGCGGCGAGATTGAGGGGGGGGAGCGCTTTGAGGTGAGCTTGAGCGCCGAGCCGCAGCGTCGCGGTGATGTGGGGGCTCTTTATGTGATCATCGACGCCCAGCAGTGGCTATGGCCGAGGGCGCCGGAGGTGCCGGAGTGGTTCGCTTTGATGAGCGTGGAGGTCAGCCTGCGTGACGAGGTCGGGGAGGTCGCCCGCGGAGAGTTTGCCGGGGCGCGGATGCGTTTTGTGCGCTCGCTTGGTCCTCAGCTCTCGGTCGATGGCGAGGCACCCACCTTTGTTAACGGTTCATTGCGTCTGGAAGGTCACGGGGTGTTGCGCCCGGAAGAGGGGCAGACCTGGGCGGTGATCGAGCAGGGCTTTGTGGAGGCGACCCCCGGGGGGCGTCGCGATCTGGTCGGGGAGCGGCTGCCGGTGCGCTGGTCGGGCAGCCGGGAGCGTGCTGAGCTCCGTCTGGAGCCGGCCATCTTCGGTGTGCACCCGGGGGCGTATGAGGTGAGGGTGCGTCTGGAGAACGAACTTCGCGGGGAGGCCGGGACGACCCGGGGTCAGTCTGAGCTTGAGTTTGGAGGGGCCCTTCAGCCGACTTTGCTCGCATCGTTGGAACCCGTTGCGGCGAGCCGGGGGCAGATCGTGACGATGCGGGGACGCGGTTTGTTGGGGGCCGGGCAGGGCTACGGGATGATCCTGCGCTACGAAGGGATCTTTGAGCCTGCCGCTCCCGGCGCGCCGCAGATGAGTTTTGAGGGAAGTCGCGCCCTGGAGCGGGCGGTTGACGAGGTGCGCAGTGATGAGCTCTTGCGCCAGGAGGTCTGGTACAGCGTGGAAGGGCGCACGCTTGAAGGGCTGGGAGCTACGCCGGGCGTCTTCGAGGGGAGCATCACCCCGATTGTCTTTGATAGTGCTGGCGAATCAGTAGGCGTGGGCTGGCAGGGGCGTTTTGAGGTGCTGCCGACCCGGCAGGTGGTCTGGCTGAAGTATTTGCCGGCCTTTAGTCGGGCGCTGGACACCTTTGGACTCGGCAATGTGGAGCGGGAGATTCGCGATCGCATCCTGGAGGTGGCGCGCCGCGACTTTGCCGGGGTGAATATCGTCTTTGTCGAGGATGAGCCCGAAGATTTTTCCGACTACGCGGTGGTGGAGATGGGCGGGCCGGATCCCTCGGGAAACCGGGCGTTTGGTTATGACAACACGTTTAACGATCAGGCCAAAGATACCGGAAACCTCTATCTCAATGACTACCTCGGGGGCATCAATCGCCAGAGTGGGGAGAGCTTCAACGTGCTCTTTGGCGGGGTGTTTGTGGAGTCCTTCACTTACTTCAGTCCGACGCTCACGCCGGGGAATCGGGACGCGTCGGAGCATTTTGATCGGGTGTTCGGGCCCTTTATGCCGGGGTTGGGCGGGGAGGCTGTGCGGGGCTCGGAGGTGGGACATGGCCCCAGGTCGGTGCAGATCGAGGAGGCGGTGCGCGTGGCTGGAAATGTCATCGGAAATACAATGGTGCACGAGATCGGCCACTCCCTGGGGCTGACGCATCTTCCGGGCGACTGGGAGGCTCCGGGCACGATCTTTCATAATGCCGAGCCAGGCGGGTTTATTATGGATGCGGGCTCCGAACGCAGCTTTGAGCAGCGGGCGGAGCTCGATGGGGAGGGACCGGCGGTGTTTAACCCTCAGAACAGCGCTTATTTGCGTGAGATTTTACCGCTGAACTAGAGATCGGCCGGAGAGGCGACGTCGCGTGTCAAAACGGGTGTGCGAGGGTCGGAGAGGTGACGTCGCGTTTCAAAACGGGTGTGCGACGGGCGCCAACGCGTTTTGAGAGCTCAAACGAGAAGATCGGCAGCCGCGCACATGCTTTGAGAACTCGAAAGACGAGAGCGAGGTTTAAGCATGTGTTTTGGGCTGTGGAGGCACAAGAGCGAGGGCCGTGCACGTACTTTGAGATGTGACGGCGGGAGATCGGCAGCCGTGGCCGTGTTTTGAGAACCCAAACGTCGAAAGCGGCGCTCGAACGCCCCGGTTCTGCTGCGGAGAATTTCTGGAAGAGGATCTTGATCCAGCCGACGGCCACGAAGATGTCCGGGTCGTGTTTTTTGGTGACCGAGGGTTGTGTTTTTTGGTGACCGAGGGTCGTGTTTTTTGGTGACCGAGGGTCGTGTTTTTTGGTGACCGAGGGTCGTGTTTTTTGGTGACCGAGGGTCGTCTTTTGGATGACCGTGGGTCGTCTTTTGAGTGACCGTAGGTCGTGTTTTGAATGACCGTGGGTCGTGTTTTGAATGACCGTGGGTCGTCTTTTGGATGACCGTGGGTCGTGCTTTTGAATGACCGTGGGTCGTGCTTTTTGGTGACCGTGGGTCGTCTTTTTTGGTGACCGTGGGTCGTGCTTTTGAATGACCGTAGGTCGTCTGTTTTGGTGACGGAGGGGCTATTGGTTCCTCGTCTAAACCTTCTCCCATCGGCGCGATTAAACGAGGTTCTTGAGCCAGCCGAAGGCCACGAAGGTGCCCAGGCTGCTGCCGAGCGAGGAGAGGAAGAAGACCAGGAAGATGCGGGCCAGGCGGTTGGACCACCAGCCGCGCCAGTCGGCGATGTCGTCGCCGATGTTCTCCAGATCGCGCACTTTGGGAGGTGCCACGAAGGTCTGTACAAAGGCTGTGACCATGCCCGCGCCGATGGTGGGGTTGAGCGAGGTGATTGGCGCGGCAATAAAGGCGGCGATGATGGTCAAGGGGTGACCCAGGGCCACCAGTGTGCCCAGCGCTGAGAGTGATCCGTTGGCCAGCACCCAGGCGATGGCCGCGTTTTGAAACTCGCCGGGGTCGGCGCGGAAGAACCCCAGGATGAACACGGCGATGACGATCGCCGGGACAAGCCAGGGGAGCATCCGCGAGAAGGTCGATCGGGGCGGGACCACGTCGACTTCGCGGGCCTCCTCGGGGGTGTCGGTGGCGTTAAGGCGGCGGACCAGTCCGGGAACGTGCGCAGCTCCGACGACCGCGGCGATGGTCTGCCCCGGGGCGTTACGGATATGATGCGCCATAAAGAGATCGCGCTCGTCGACAAGCACGGTCTTCACCGAGGGCATCGCCTCACCGAGCTCATCGAGGATGGCCCCGATGTTATGGGACTGGCGAAGCTCAGCGAGCTCCTCTTCGCCCATCTCATTGCGATCGAAGACGCCGGCAAGCAGGCTCATCGCGACGGCGGAGCGGCGCCAGAACGAGGTTTTGCGCCAGGCGCGCAAGAGCGTCGTGCGTACGTTGCGGTCGACGAGCTCGACCTCCAGGCCCAGCTCATCGGCCAGTTCGATAGCGGCGGCCATCTCCGCTCCGGGTTTCACGCCGGTGTAGCTGCCCATGCGGCGCTGGAAGGCCATCAGGGCCAGGCGCGCCATCAAGAAGGTGAGCTGACCTTTGCGAATCACCTCGCGCAGGTTCAGATCCTGAAAGTTCTGCTCTTCGGTCAGCGCTTTGAAGCGTTCGCTGTCGAGCTCCACACAGACCGTTTCGGGTTTTTCGGCGGAGAGGATGCGGCGCACGGTCTCCACCGATTCCTGAGAGATATGCGCGGTGCCGATAAGCGTGATGGACTTTCCGTCGACGGTCAGCCGGGTGATGTCGGCTTCGTGGGGGGCGGCGTCATCGGAGGGGAGGTCGTGGGGCAGATCGGTCATGAAGGTTCTGGGGCAGAGAGAAGAGGAGCCGACCCCGAGTTCGGGGTGGCGCAGCTGTCGATCGTGCGATGGTTTAGCTTAAAGCGCGGCGTTTGAACACCTTTTGTCAACGCGGCACGTCGTCAAGGCGCGGTTTAGCCGATAAGTCCCATCTTGATGAAGAAGGATGCGGTGCCAAAGTAGATAAGCAGGCCGCTGGCATCGGCGATCGTGGTGATCAGCGGGCTGGAGGCGATGGCCGGGTCGACGCGGGCGCGGGTAAGGATGAAAGGCAAGATGGTGCCGACCAGGTTGGCCACCAGGACGATGCCGAGCATGGAGAGTCCGACGACGACGCCGAGCATCCAGCCGCCGCGAAAGAGCCCCAGTACTGCGCTTGCCAGGCCCATGGCCGCGCCCAGGCTCAGGCCCACGACGATCTCCTTGCTCACACAGCTAAACCACTGGGAGAGACGCACATCATCGGTGGCGATGGCGCGCACCATCAGAGTGGCGGACTGGGCACCGGTGTTTCCACCGCTGCCGATGAGCAGGGGAATGAAAAAGGCCAGGGCGATGACCGTGGCCAGCGTCTCCTCGTAGGCGGAGATCACGGCGGATGAGAGAAGGTTGACGACGACGAGAATGAGCAACCAGCCGATGCGCTTTTGAAAGAGTGCCCAGATGGAGCTCTCCCGGTAGCTGCGATCCAGGGGGCTGACGGCGGCGCCTTTGTGGAAGTCCTCGGTGGCTTCTTCTTCGGCGACATCGAGCACGTCGTCGACGGTGACGATACCCAGAAGCACGCCGTCGGAGTCGACGACCGGAAGGGCGACGACGTCGTAGCGCGAGAGGGCCCGCACGGCCTCCTCGCGGTCGTCAAAGGCCGAGAGGCTGACAAAGGAGTTGTCCATCAGTGAGGCGACGGTGGCCTCGGGGTCTGCCAGGATGAGCTTTCGAAGTTCCAGCGCGTCGATGAGCTGCCACTGGGCGTCGGTGACGTAAACGATCGAGATGATCTCGGAGTCGCGACCCTTTTTGCGAATATGGTTGATGGCCCGGGCGATGGTCCACTGGGCGCGCACCGCGACGTAATCCGGGGTCATCAGTCGACCGACGCTCTCCTCGGGGTAGCCGAGAAGCTGGCGGGCTTCGCGCAGGTCCTGGGGGCTGAGCAGGTTGAGCAGGCGCTGGGTCACCTGTCCGGGGAGCTCTTCGAGGAGTTGGGTCCGGTCGTCGGGCTTGAGGTTGGCGGCGAGGTCGCGGGCGTGCTCATCGGTGAGGTCGGCCAGAAGGTTGTTGGCCTCGTCCAGATCCAGGTAGCTGAAGAGGTCGGCGGCCAACGAGCGGGGCAGGGCATGGAAGGCCAGCACCTTTTCGGTTTTGGAGAGGGTGATGAAGGCGTCGGCGAGTTCGGCGGTGGGGACGCCGGCAACCACGTCTTTGACCTGGCTCCAGCGCTTGTCGCGGATGCATGCCTGGAGGTCGGCCACGATCTGGTCGTGATCAAATGGCGTGGAGCTCTCTTCGAGGGACATCGGCGCGGGCCTGGGGTTGCAGGGCGGTGCGAAAATTGTGGCCTGAATAAGGGTCGGCCACTCTATCGGGGCGGCCCCGGGAGTCAAGTCAGCGTGCGATGGAGCTGCAGCCCGGTGGCGAGGCGTTTCGCCCCGGGGTCAGGATGCCGGAGAGGTCCGCGATGTGCTCTCGCATTCGGCAGCGATCTCAGCCCCGGTGGCGTATTGCAGCCGGTAGAGGGTGGCATAGTGCCCGCCGGCGGCGACGAGATCATGGTGGGTGCCCTCTTCGAGAAGTTGCCCCTTGTGCAGGACGAGGATGCGGTCAGCGCGCTGGATGGTGGAGAGACGGTGGGCGATGACCAGGGAGGTTTGCCTGGCGAGCATGCGCTCGATGGCATCCTGGATCAGTGCTTCGGTGTCGGTATCGACGTTGGCGGTGGCCTCGTCGAGGATGAGGACCTCCGGCTTGCGGATGAGTGCACGGGCAAAGGCCAGAAGTTGTTTCTGGCCGGCGGAGAGGTTCTGGCCGCGTTCACTGACCGGGTAGTCCAGGCCGCCTTCGAGGCGTTCGATCATCTCCTGCGCATGCACAAGCTCGGTGGCGCGGGCAATCGCATCATCGCTGACGGCGTCGTCGCCCATGGTGAGGTTCTTGCGCACGGTATCGCTGAAGAGGAAGACGTCCTGGAGGACGACGGCGAACTTACGCCGAAGGTCCTGGACATCGAACTCACGGATGTCGGTGCCGTTGATCAGGATCCGACCGCGCTCCACGTCGTGGAGACGGGTGAGGAGCTTGATGATCGTGGTCTTTCCGGCGCCGGTGTGGCCCACAAGTGCGATACGTTCGCAGGGGTTGACCCTAAAAGAGAGGCCACGCAGTACGGGGTCATCGCTGCCGTAGCCGAACCAGACGTCATCGAATTCGATCGTCAGCGCCCCGTCCGGGATCGGGCGGGGGGAGTCGGGCTGCGGAATGGTTTCGTGGGTGTCGAGCAGCTGGAAGACGCGCTCGCTGCTGGCCATCGCGCTCTGCAGGAAGTTGTACTTCTGCGCCAGGTCGCGGATGGGCACAAAGAACTTCTGCATGTACTCGATAAAGGCCACGAGCACGCCCAGGGTGATGGCGCCCTCTAAGGCCTGGCCGCTTCCGTACCAGATGATGGCACCGATGGTCACCGAGCCCACCGCCTCGACCACCGAGTAGAGCAAGGCGTCGTAGCGGATGGAGCGGATGTTAGCGTCGCGGTAGTCGGCATTGATATCGCGGTACTCGTCGCGGCTGACGTTCTCGCGCACGAAGAGCTGAATGACGCTCATGCCAGTGATGCTTTCCTGAAGGTGGGAATAGAGGCGCGCGATTTTGACCCGGATCTCGCGAAAGGCTTTGCGCAGAAAATAGCGGAAGATGGCGGTGAGCCCGACGAGCACAGGCACGACCACAAAGCTGGCCAGGGCGAGCTGCCAGTTTTTGTAGAGGAGAATGACGACGATGGCGCTGAGTGTGATGATGTCGCCGACCATCGAGATCATACCGGAGGAGAGGGCCTCCTGAAGCGACTCAATGTCGGTGGTCATCCGGGACATCAGCCGGCCGACGGGGTTCTTTCTGAAGAAGTCTGAGGAGAGGTTCTGGACGTGCTCAAAGAGCTCCTGGCGGAGGTCTCGCAGGGCCTTCTGGCCGGCATATTGCGTCACGTACATCTGACCGAAGGTCAGCGCTGCCATTCCGACAATGCTTGCCGCGTAACCGGCCAGAACGATCCAAAGACCGCTGAGTTCGCCGGGGATCAGGTACTCGTCGATGGCAATCTGCAGGAGCCAGGGCTGTACCAGCGATACGGTGGTGAGCGCGGGCATGGAGAGAAGCGAGAGGAAGAAGAGCCAGCGGTAGGGACGCATGTAGGTCCACAGCCGGCGGACCAGGGAGAGGTCCGTGATCTGGCCGAGCTTCTGCTCCTGGAAGCCCGAGCCGATGGCGGCGTTTTGAGGGCGTCCGTTTTTCTGCGTGGCGTCGCTGTCGTTGGCGGCGCTTTTGTTATCTTCTGGGGCGCTCACGATTCGAGTTGCTCCCTGAGTTTTTGCCGTGCGTACATCTCGGCGTAGAGGCCGCCCTGTTCCAGGAGTTGGGCGTGGGTTCCCTGCTCAATGAGCTCGCCGTGGTCGAGTACGAAGATGCGATCGACCTGGGTGAGAGCGTTGAAGCGGTGGGTGATGAGGATGGACGTTCGGCCCTGCATCAACTCTTTGAGGTGGTTGAGGATTCGGCGTTCGGTCTGGGTGTCGACGCTGGCCAGGGCATCATCAAGGATGAGGATGCGCGGATCGGTGAGGAGGGCACGGGCGATGGTGGTGCGCTGTTTCTGACCGCCGGAGAGGGTTACGCCGCGCTCACCTACGAGGGTGTCGAGGCCTTTGTCGAAGGCTTCGAGGTCGGAGTCGAGGGCGGCGATTTGTACGGCCTGGTTAATACGATCCTGCTGGGTGACAGAGCCGTCGGTGCCGCTTCCCAGGCGCTCAATCAGCGGGGCGGTGGGGGCGCGGCGGGTAAGCGTTTCATCGAACTGCAGGGCGTCGAGACCAAAGCGGATGTTCTGTCCGATGGTCATGGAAAAGAGGAAGGGCTCCTGAGGCACAAAGCCAATCTCGGAGCGTAACTCCCGAAGTGGCGCCTGAGTTAAGGTCACTCCGTCGACGCGAATTTGACCGGCGGTCGGGTCGTAGAGTCTGGCCAGAAGTTTGACCAGGGTGGACTTGCCGCTGCCGGTTTTGCCAACGATGGCGACCGTGGAGCCGGCCGGGATGGAGAGCGAGATGTCGTTGAGGACCGGGCTCTCATCGTAGGCGAAGGTGACGTGATCGAGCTCAATATGCCCCAGGGCCGTGCGTTCTTCGGCCGTGGGGAGTTTGCACGCCTGGGAGCCTGGATCGGCGACGACGGGCTCGTAGTTTCGTACCTCGCAGATGCGCTCAAAGGCAGCCAGGCCGCGGTGCCAGACGGCGAAGACCCATCCCAGCGCGATGGTCGGGAAGGCCAGCGCGACCACGTAGCCGTTGAACTCCACGAAGGTTCCAAGTTCCATGGTGCCGGCGATGACGCGTTGCGCGCCGACGATGAGCACCACCAGGGTGCCCACGTTGGCGATGAGCACGATCATGGCGTTGAGCATCGCTCGGATGCGAGCGAGCTTGACGTTCTCTTCGTAGAAGGTGGTGTTGAGTCCGGTGTAGTCGGCGATCTCGCGGCCTTGCAGGGTGTAGGCTTTGATGACGTCGACGCCACTTAAATTCTCCTGAACGCGCGAAGAGATGTTGGAGAGCTCGGCTTGCACGCGTTTGGTCTGCTCGAAGAGGGCGCGAATGATGCTGCGCATTCCGAGAAGAAGAAGTGGAAGGGGTGCCAGGCACCAGAGCGTCAGGCCCAGATCAAGGGCTACCATGCGTTGGATTCCGATGGTGTAGGCGACGATGGCGTTGACGATATGCAGAAAGGCGATGGCGAAGAGCAGGCGGACGTAGGTGACATCGTTGGTCACCCGGCTGGTGATGTCGCCGGTGGGCATACTCCCGTAGAAGCGCGGGGTGAGACGGGCGAGGTGGGTGTAGAGTTCGTTTCGAAGATCGAACTCGATGTGACGCCCGGCGTTGAAGATTGTGGTGCGGCTGTAGACGCGAGCGATGCCTGCGCCGATGGCCAGCGCGATGATGATCATGGCCGCGCGAATGACCTGCTGGCGAGTTTCGGCGAGTTGCTCTGCGCCGGCGCCAACCGAGTCGCGCATCAGCTGGACGGCGTCTCCCAGCTGTTGAGGGATCGCCAGCGCCAGTCCGTTGGTCAGCAGTAAAAACACGGCGCCGGCGGCAAAGAGGCCGCGGTAGCGCTTAAAATACCCCCAGAGGATCTTGCGACGCTCCCGAGTGGAGACAGTGGCCAGGCGAGGTCCAGAGGATGTTGAGGAGTCAGACGATGGCGACATACAGCACAACACGGGGGAGGGGGGGAGCGCTCGCCAGGGCGAAGCGCAAGGGATGGCGCGCCCGGCAAACTAAGGAGATGCACCAAAGATTTCAACCGGCCAAACGAGGAAGGGGCGTGCTCAGCGTTCAGTGCAGGGGCAGGCCGATGCGGTCGAAGCGTGGCGTGCCGCTTTCCGGGGCGCTGGACCAGGCGATGTGGACGGGGCGGCCAAAAATATGGTCGGCCGGCAGCGGGCCGTAGAGTCGGCTATCGGCGGTGAGCGAAGCGCGGGGTTCGGGCGTGGCCAGGTGGCTGCGGTTGTCGGCGAGCACGAAGTAGTCGTCGGGACCCAGGGCCAGGCCGGGGACGGAGGCGTCGGGGGTGGCCTCGTCGCTGATGGCCACCACGTAGCGCTGAGCGTGGTTGTGTTCAACCCAGGCGCGCAGTCCGAGGGCGTTGTTGAGCTGAGCCTGGCCCACCCACTCGTGCATCAGCGGGGTGTAGTCGACGAGTTTGTCGCCGATGATCAGGGTGTTGCCTTGCATCTGGACCTCTTCGCCGGGTTCGGCGATCACGCGAAGGGTGGCCGGCGCGCCGGTTTCGGGGGTGACAAGCGTGACCAGGTCGCCACGTCGGGGCGGAGCGATATGGGCCGGGACACGCCGGACAAAGAGGGTGTCGCCGGGGAGAGCCAGGGGGTAGAGCGCGAGGTTGTCGACGTGGGTGAAGGTCCAGAGATGGCGAAGGGATTGGTCGACAACGATCGCCACCGGCCCCACAAAGGTCATCAGAGCGATGAGGGTGTAGATCAGTGGATGTTGAAACGCCCGACGCGACTCGGATGAGGTTTCCGCGAGAAGCTGGTCTGCCCGCGAGGCGGCAAGCAGGCCAATCATTGCCCAGGCAAGCAGCATGGCAAGCGCTACCCAGGCCAGGACAAGGTTCCAGAAGGTCACCGCGATGACCACGAAGAGCATGAGCAAGACAACGAAGAGGTTGATTACCACCCCACCCACGAGTCGTCCGGCGTACACGAGCCCCAGCCCTGGGGAGAGCAACGTGAGCAGCCATACGACATAGGTTCTGGGGCGTGGGGGCGTGTTGTGGGACATTGTAAGGCTCAGGATGGGGGGAGCGACGCCGGTCGGGGCAGTGCGCAGCGCTCGAATCTAGGGGGGCATAAGCGGGAGTGTCAACGCGCGACGCTGTACGTGTTGTCAGGGTAGGTGCGTCGCACTACAACGTAGCGCGCAACGACCGGCGTGCAGCGACCGGCGGTCACGAAGAACTCCGGGCAGAAGCGCGCATCAGGGTGACCTGAATCGGCGAGCGATGAGACCGATGGGCGCCAGGAAAATCGCACAGAAGCGTGGCGCGAGACGACCCAGGGTCGGGTCGTAGTACGACCGAGGGTCGTCCGGGAGGCAGCATTGGAGCGACGCGCAGGGTGATCACGTATCAAAGCAGACATCGGGTTCATAAGCGCAGGTCCATGAAATGTGACGCCCGCGGTGTGATGTTGCAGGAGCGACGTGCGATTGATAACGGCATAGCACTTGCAGGTCGGGTCGATGCCAGACAATGCACCAGGGGTGCATTGATTGTTTTCCTACGAGGTCATGAGTGACACGACGTGATGAAGAGACGCCGGGCTATTCGCTTTCCACCTGGATTGTGTTGGTGATGAGCGCAGTGCTGCCCGTAATGGCGTTGACGGGATTTTCCAACTTTGAACGAGGGCGCCAGGCTGTGCTCGTGCCCGGTGCGGCGTTGCTTCTGATCGTGTGGGCAGTGGGTCTGATCCGACGAGGCAAGGTACAACTAAGCGCGGTCGGTGTAGCGGGGCTGGGGGCGGCGTTTTTCGGTGTGGCGGGAGCCAGCTTTTTGTGGAGTGACGTGCCGCTCTACGGTGTGCTCAGCGCGTCGATGTGGATCGCCCTGGGATCGCTGGCCTGGGTTGTGGTTGCGCCGGTTGGACGGGCGCTACGTTTCGCAGATTGGTCGCTTGCGGTGGGGCTGGGGGTCATTGGAGCCGCTGCGCTGGGGATGTACGATTGGGCAGGTGGAGAGCTTCTCACTCCGGTGTGGGATTCGCCGGGGGTGGCCGGTGGCTTTGATACGATGTCGTTTGCGTCAGCCTACTATGTGGTGGCGTTGCCGGTTGTATGGGGGGCAATCGGGTTGGAAGGGACGGGAAAATGGCGTCGAGGTGTGGGGCTTGGGGCGCTTGTTCTGGGAACGGTACACTTGTCCCTGGTGGCGAGGCCGCTGGACGTCGTGATGGTGGTGATCGCGGCTACGTTGGCCTTGCTGATTGGCGTTGTTGCCGGGCGTGGTAGTGCGGGCGGAGGGCGCGTTGGTTTGGGGCGTCTGGTCTGGCCGATGCTTGTCCTGGTGGCCGGCGTTGTTGCCGGGCTGGTGTTGTTTGATCGTCCGACAAGCCCTAATGATTCCAACGATCTGCCGCGGGTGCGTCCCAGCATCGCCTTCCTGGATAATATGCCTTCGGACGCTCAGGTGCGTTGGCCCTATTTTGCGATTGATCGCGTTGAAGAGCTTTATGACGCTGACTACCGCCCTTACCTCAACGCGGTGACCCGAGGTATGTACACTCAACAACCCGTCATCGGCCACGGCGCGGGCGGGTGGTGGCTTCGCCAGACGGATGTCATTCACGATGGCAATGCGCATGTGCGCGAGCAATACGCGATTTATCCGGCGTTTAAGAGTCCGCATAGCGACTTTGCTCGCATCAGCGTGGAGCAGGGGACGCTGGGCGTGGCGCTCTTTGTACTATGGTTGCTGGGGATTGTAGCGCTGGTGGGGGCCGCTGCTCGCTCGGGACGATGGGATGGAGATGCGCGTGTCACACTGGTTGCGTTGACAGCTGGCGTGGTGGTGGGGGTGTTGATGATGTTTCGGAGCCCTCTTCTGGAACTGGGAGGTTCGGCGCTCGTATGGACTGTAGCTGCGGCGATGCTGGCTCGTAGCGCGGCGGGGCTGTCTGGTCAGATCCCCTGGGCTCGAGATGTGACCCTGGGTCAGGCTAGCCTGGCCGGGCGCGCCGTGATTGCAGCGGTCGCGGCGCTGATCGGAGGGGCAATGATTGGTCCGAGCGTTATGAATACGCTGGCATCTCTGGAGCGAGGACACGCTGATCAGCTGATGCTCAGAGCCCGATTTGCCGAGGCCATTCCCGAGTATCGGGAGGCACATCTTCTCTATCCTGCGCATGCAGAGGTGCTTTTCAACCAGGCGCTGGCGCACACGCTTACCGGGCAAGCGCGACTCGGAGAGCCGCTGATTGAAGAAGCGCTAGAGTTGCGTCCTTACGACTCGCGCTTTCTCTCGCAGGGAACCTTTGTGTCCCTGGCGCTTCAGCGTCTGGATACTGCGCTTAAGCGAGGCAAGGAAGCCCTTCGGACCGGTCCGAATAACCTTCAAGGGCTCGACGCTTACGTGGCCACGTTGCAGCGGCGCGGACGCCATCAAGACGCCGCCAATGTGATGGAGTGGGCGATTAAGCGGGGCGCGCCGATGGAGGCTTCGGGGCCTTTGCACGCTCGCTTGGGGCAGGTCTACGACAACGCGCTGGAGCGTCCTCGTCGCGCTCTGGAGCACTACAAGAGAGCAACCCGACTCTTGCCCGAAGGGGCGGAGCGTATGCTTGTGGTCAATCGACTCAACGAGTTGGAGAAGCGTCTTGAGCGTGATCGTCTGATTCGGGAGGGCAAGGCCGTGCCGCGCCATCTTCTGCCTGAGGAAGTGTTGGAGCAGGGCCATGATCACGGCCACAGTCATGGTGCCCCCCCCGGGCTGCCTGAGGTTCCCGATGAGCATAAGGGGCACAATCACTGACGAGGATTGATTGAAGTTTCGGCAAGAAGCGACCCTCGGTAATTCGCAACCCGACGGAGGGTCATCTACAGAACGCCCCTCGGTCATCCGCAACCTGACCGTCGGTCATCGACAAAACGACCCAGGGTCGCCTCAAAGTAAGCATTCATGCCTTGCTCGCGACGTTTCTCGTGAGCAACGCTTGGCAATCACTGCGCACGACCACCATTGAATGGAGTGTGATGGGAGGAAACGGCTGTCTGATAAGCCATGTTGCGCGGTCTCAGGTCAGCCCGTCGGCATGATGCCGGTGATACGTCACGTGTGTGGCCGCCTAACACGACCTCAACGCGCCAGGCCGGGCAGAGCCAGGCCCCCACGCGTCTTCAGCGCGA
>NZ_SADD01000024.1 GCF_004005565.1 Lujinxingia sediminis
CGCGACAGACCTCGGTGGCCGTTTGCTCTGGAGTCAAATTTTGTGCCGCGGCATCGACAGGAGCCTGGAAGCACTCATTGAGATGAATCTCGGTCTTGTGTTGGCAACCTTCAAAATAAACCCGCCACTCATCGAACTCATCGATAGCGTCCGCAGGATCGTCAGTCTGCCAATCAACACGCTCCGGGTTCTCCAACATCCACTTTACACGCTGATAATATGCGTAAAGCTCGCCATCGGGATCGAGAAAAGGCTCCGCAGCATGTTCGGAGTCTTGAATGCAGGCGAGTCCGGAACCATCGATCGGCATCTTGCACCATCGCTGGTGGCCGATCTCATAGGGCTGGCTCACAAACTTCAGCACCTCTCCGTAAAATGCGTCCTTGAAGTCGCCGTTGGCCACCGCAGCGTCCACCCCATCAAAAATATCCTGGATATAGCCAATCCAGGTCGAAAGGACATCAGGTGGCGATGCCCAGGCCACAGAGGTGATGCCCGGTGCGTCAGTGAGGCCCCAGAGATAGGTGTGCCAGGCAAGGTCATCAAAGCTTGCGTTAACACGAGCCAGAGTGGCTTCCAGTGACTGGTCCAGGCTGGTCACGCCCATTCCCAATTCAGCGCCCATCATCTGCGAGAGATATTCGCGCTTTGGCGGATCGAGCCCGGTAATATCAGCCACGAAGGCCACCACGCCGCCCAGTTGCTCGCTTTTTACAAAATGGGTACCGCAGCGTTCTACAAACTCATCCAGGTTATCAGGGTGCGCAGGATTTACCGGATCGCAGATGGACTTCTCATCCCAGGGATCTTTCGGATCATTTGGATCTGCGGTCCAGTAGGGCTGGGCGCTGCGATCGACGGTGCGAATTACACCGACGATTACCGCGGCAGAGAAGTCTTCATCTTCCCCCTGAAGTTTAAACAGCTGCTCTCGGATCTCATCGACCACCGTCTGGTGCGCGTCGAGACGATGATTAAACAGACCATTCAAGCGGGCTTCAATTTCGGAGGCGCTGGAGGCGATGGTGCCCGTCGTCTCCGTTCCTTTATTCGCATCGATGGTGAGCCCTCGGTGGGGCAGGCAGAGCATCTTGCCCTGGCCACTGAACGCATCGACGGAGGGGATGATCCCGTAGCCCACTGCGTCGTAAGGTGGGTCTGGATGAAGCGCGTTTTGCGACTGAGCCACCGTTGCGGGCTCGCCGCCGTCGCTCGGCTCTATGCAGGCGTTCAACACCACCGCTGAAGCTGCCAATGTGAGGAAGGAAGGAAGGAAGGAAGGAAGGAAGGAAGGAAGGACGCTTCCCTGCATACCTGAAGGTCATGACATCTCCATCAACCACATCATCATTGTTGCCCAAGGGCAAAAGCCCTTGCACATGCTCGCCCAATGCGAATTATTGCGTTTGCGCGAACAGTATCACACGAACGTGTCACTCACAAAGCGTTGCCTTAATAAACCTACCTCTTGCGAATGAAGGTCGCGCATCACGTTCCCGGCCCGCGAAGGCCGACCGCGCCCCGTGCACCCTTCTGGACCTTCGACACACGCCCCTTTCCTCCGCTGAAAAAATCAAGCCCCCCGCCCCCGCGGTTGACGCGCACGGGCTCTTCTTCTAGGGTTCGCCCTCTTAAGCGCGGGGCGCGCTTGCGCGCGCCGCACCAGACCGCCAACCCCTTGATAACGCTCCTCTTTTCACCGCGAGACATCGACCCATTGAGGTGCCGCGGGATGTGGAAGTAGATATGACGAGCACGCTCAATCCGACGCAGGCCGACCCGAACGCGCATAATGGCGAGGTCAATACGATGCCCAACGTGGGGCAGCGCCCCGGCAAGCGGGTGTTTATTGAGACCTACGGCTGCCAGATGAACCTGGCCGACAGCGAACTGATGGGCGGGGTGCTCAGCACCCGGGGGTATACCGCGGCGCCCAACCACGATGAGGCCGATGTGATCCTCATCAACACCTGCGCGGTGCGCGAGCGGGCCGAGGAGCGCGTCTTCGGACGTCTTTCTCATCTTCTGCGCTACAAGAATGAGCGCCCCGAGGTGATCCTGGGTGTGACCGGATGCATGGCCGAGCGCCTGCGCGAGGTCATCACCGAGCGCGCGCCCTATGTGGATCTGGTCATCGGCCCCGACGCCTACCGCCGCCTTCCGGAGCTTTTGGAGCAATGCCAGGAGGTCGACGCCGACCCGGTGATCGATGTGAAGCTCGACCGCGCCGAGACCTACACCGGGCTGACCCCGGAGCGCCGCCCGGGCATCAGTGGCTGGGTCACCGTGCAGCGCGGCTGCGACAAATTCTGCACCTTCTGCATCGTGCCCTTCGTACGCGGTCGTGAGCGTGGCGTCTCCCCCGAGGAGATTCTGACGCAATGCCGCGATATGGCCGCCCGCGGCTACAAAGAGGTCACGCTGCTGGGGCAGACGGTCAACTCGTACAAGCACGAAGACACCGACTTTGCCGACCTGCTCGAAGAGGTCGTGAAGGTCGAGGGCATTGAGCGCGTGCGCTTCACCTCGCCATACCCCACCGACTTTACGCCCAAGCTCATCGCGACGATGGCCAAGCACGATAAGATCTGCAACTACCTGCACCTGCCGCTGCAATCGGGCTCAGATCGCACGCTCGAAGAGATGAAGCGCCTCTACACCAGCGCGGAATTCTTCAAGCTCGTCGACGATATCCGCGCGGCCATTCCCGACATCGCCATGTCGACCGACATCATCGTGGGCTTCCCCGGTGAGACCGACGAAGATTACGAAGAGACGGTAGCCGCGCTGGAGCGCATCCGCTTCGACTTCGCCTACCTCTTCAAGTACTCCGAGCGCGACGGGACCTACGCCTCACGCAAGCTCCCGGACACGCTCGATGAGAAGACCAAAGGTCGCCGCCTGGCCGCGCTCATTGAGCGTCAGGAGGCCATCAGCGCCGAGATCTTCCAGAATCGCATCGGCACGACCGTGCGGGTGATGGTCGAGGGCGAGAGCCGCCGGGATGCGGCGGACCTCTGCGGGCGAAGCGATGATTTTAAGATGACGGTCTTCCCCAAACCCGAAGGTCGCGAATTGAAGCCCGGCGACTTTGTGAACGTGCGCATCACCGATGCCACCAGCCACACCCTCCTTGGCGAGATCGTCGAGGGATAAATCGGGTCGGCGCGAATAAACCCTTTTTTCGGGTGTTTCTTGCACCCGCTTACCCCGGCCCACCTCCACGCACGAGGTGGGTCTTTCACTCAGCGGCATTTTGAAGCCGCCTCGCTGCGAGAAGAAACGGAGAACCTTTACGATGTCCCAGAATTTCATCTTCACCTCGGAGTCCGTTTCCGAGGGGCACCCCGACAAAATCGCCGATCAGATCTCCGACAGCGTTCTCGACGCCATCCTGGCGCAGGACCCCAAGAGCCGCGTGGCCTGTGAGACGGTGGTCAACACCGGTCTTGTGCTGCTCGTCGGTGAGATCTCGACCCGGGCGACGGTCGACTATACGAAGATCGCGCGCAACACCATCGAGCGCATCGGCTACAAAGAGGCCCGTTACGGCTTCGATCATAAGAGCTGCTCGGTGATGGTGGCGCTTGATGAGCAGAGCCCGGATATCGCCCAGGGCGTCGACGCCGAGCATGGCGTGGTCAGTGAGCAGGGCGCCGGCGATCAGGGCATCATGTTTGGCTATGCCTGCGATGAGACCGACCAGCTCATGCCGATGCCGATCATGTACTCCCACCAGCTCGTCGAGCATCTGGCGCACGTGCGCAAGTTCGGTGGCATGGATTGCTTCGGCCCGGACTCCAAGAGCCAGGTCTCGGTGCGTTACGAAGAAGGCCGCCCGGTGGCGATTGACGCGGTCGTCGTGTCGACGCAGCACACCGAGGACATGACCATCGAGCAGGTCCGTGAAGCCGTCATGGAGACGGTCATCAAAAAAGTTCTCCCGGCGCATCTTCTCAGCCCGGAGACGAAGTTCCACATCAACCCCACCGGCAAGTTCGTGATCGGTGGCCCGGTGGGCGACGCCGGCCTGACCGGTCGCAAGATCATCGTCGACACCTACGGGGGCATGGGCCGCCACGGCGGCGGCGCGTTCAGCGGCAAAGATCCCAGCAAGGTGGACCGCTCGGCGGCCTACATGGCGCGCTACGTGGCCAAGAACCTCGTGGCTGCAGGCTTCGCCGAGCGCCTTGAGGTGCAGCTCTCCTACGCCATCGGCGTGGCCGAGCCGGTGAGCATCATGGTCAACACCTTCGGCACCGGCAAAATCGACGAAGAGAAGATCGAAGCGCTCATCCCGCAGTTCTTCGACCTGAAGCCGGCCGGCATCATTGAGAGCCTCGATCTGCTCAAGCCGGTCTACAGCGAGACGGCCGCCTACGGGCACTTCGGCCGCCCCCAGTTCACCTGGGAGCGCACCGACAAGGCCGAAGCGTTGCGTAACGCGCTCTAAGCCAAACTGCCTTAAGCATCAAAGGTGTGGCTGGCCACTCAGGCCAGCCACACCTGGCGCCCTTCCACCTCAACGCGGCGCATGGGCAGCTCGAATGCCTCGCTCACATCCTCATCGTTGAGCACGTCATCGGGCCGGCCCCACCCCAGCGCGCGTCCCGGTGCCAGCAGCAACACGCGGTCGAAGTAGCGATGCACGAGGTTTAAGTCGTGCAGCACCGCCACCGCCGCGCCCCCCCCCTCCACATGCTGACGCATCACCTCCAGAAGCCCGAGCTGATGACGAAGGTCGAGGTTTGCCGTGGGCTCATCAAGAAGCCAGAGCGGCGCATCGGCGACGAGCGCACGCGCCATCACCACACGCTGGCGCTCCCCACCGCTGAGCGAAGAGACGGGGCGATTCGCAAGCTCCTCGACCTCCAGACGCGCGAGCGCCTTAAGTGCGCGCTGCCGGTCTTCGGACGAGGGCAGGCTGAAGCGCGGGCGGCTGGCGTGCAGCCCCATCAACACAAGCTCCAGCGCGCTGAATTCAAAGACCGGCGATGAACTCTGGGGGACGACGGCCACCTCCCGGGCGACCTCGCGACGCGTATACTCCGAGAGCCGGCGCGCATGCAGCCACACCTGCCCCTGCTCGGCGGTGCGAACCCCGGCGAGTATTCGCATCAGCGTTGTTTTGCCGACCCCGTTGGGGCCGACGACCGCCCAGGCAACACCGGCCTCCACGCTCAAACTCACCCGCTCAAAAAGCGTGCGTTTCCCCACGCTTGCGCCCACATCATCGAGTCGCAGCAATGCCGGAAGTTCGCGTTTTTGCTGGCTCATCCCCACCCCGCATCGCGACGCAACGCCCGCCATAAGAAGTACAGAAACATCGGCGCGCCGATCATCGAGGTGAGCACGCCCACCGGCAGCGTTGTGCCCAGAACGCCAAAAAGACTGCGCGCGCTGACGTCGGCCAGCGTCAAAAAGGCCGCCCCGGCCAGCGCCGAGGTCGGCAGGAGCACCCGATGATCCGGCCCCACCACAAGGCGCATCGCATGCGGGACGACCAGCCCCACAAAGCCAATGATCCCCGAGAAGGCCACGCCCACCGCCACCGCGAAGCTGGCAAGCAGCAGGCAGACGCGCTGCACCTTCGCCACCTCCACCCCGAGGTAGGCGGCCTCTTCTTCGCCGATCGCCATCGCATTGAGGTCGCGGGCGTAGGCAAAGAGCGCGGTCAGACTCAGGCCGATCGCAGCGCTCACGCCCAGCATCACAGGCCAGGCGGTGCCCTCCACGCTGAGTGCACCCATCAGGTAAAAGAGGATCTCCTGGGCCTTCTGGGCGGAGACGACGCTCTGCAAGAACATGATCATCGAGGCGGCAAAGGCGTTAACGATCACCCCGGTTAAAAGAAGCACGTAGGTGGCGCCGCGCCCGGAGGGCGCCTGGCGCGCCACGGCAAAGATAGCCGCGAGCGCAGCGAGCGCGCCGCCGAAGGCGGCAAGGGGCGTGCTGACGGCAAGCACCCCCACACTGAAACTTCCAAGCGTTAAGAGCAGCGTACCTCCCAGCGCCGCGCCTCCCGAGACGCCCAGGATGTAGGGGTCGGCCAGGGGATTTCGCAGCACCGCCTGAAAGACCGCACCTCCGGCGGCCAGCGCCGCACCCACCACGCCGGCGAAGACCACCCGGGGCAGACGCGCGCTCCACAAGATCGCCTGCTCGGTCGCGCTGAGTTCCCCGGTCCACCAGCGCGCCACAAGATCAAAACCTCCCAGCGCGGAGCTCCCCGAGCTCAGCCCCAACATCGCACTCAGCCCCCAGAGCCCCAGCGTAAGCGCCGCGCTCAGCGCGATCTTCGTCGGGGTCAGCACAGCGCGGGTCATGGTGCGGCCTGCCCCGCATCCCCACCACGCGCGGCCTCTCCCAGAAGCTTCAACGCCTGCGGCACGCGCGGCCCCGGGCGCATCATCACGGCATCGGGAAGATGCACCACCTGATCGGCGGCGACCGCCGGCAGACTCTCAAAGGTCTTCCAGAAGCCCAGCACCTCGTCGCTGCTGACGTTGAGCGAGACATCGATGATCAGCTCGGGCTCGGCCTCAAGCACCGCCTCCATATCGAGCACGGGGTAGGCCGTGGCGGCCGTGGCCACGGCGTTCTCAAGGCCGGCCAGCTCCAGGAGCTCAGCACCAAACGAGCCCGGTCCGGCAACGACCACCGGCTCCCGGTCGTAGGCCAGCAGCGCCCGCTGCGCAGTGTCGCTCTGCGTCTTGCGCAGCTGCTCGGCAACCTCCGCGATCCCCAGCTCGGTGCGCGTGCGAAGATCACGTCCGGCCCCACCCTCGCCGATCCAGGCACCGAGCATGTCCATGGTGTGCAGCGCCGATTCCAGATCATCGCCGCGCGCAAAGGCATAGGCCACCCCGGCCTCCTGAAGCTGATCGGCAACCCTGTGGTCGGCGCCGGCCTGCACGCCCACCACAAGATCGGGGCGCGCGGCCAGGATGGCCTCCAGATCGGGATCGAGCATTCCGCCGATCTTTGGCACGGCGCGCGCCTCTTCGGGGAAGTCGCAGTAGCGGGTCACACCCACCACCCGCTCGCCAGCGCCCAGCGCAAAAAGCACCTCGGTGGTGGAGGGGGCCAGCGACACGATGCGTACCGGCCGCTCGGGCAGATTCGCGCTGAGCACCGCATCCTCGCGCACCACACGCTCGCCAGGCCCCTCCCGGCCAGGCGACGACGGGGCCGGCCCGGCCTCAGACTGCGACGCAGACTGCGCCTCACGCTCGGGCGAAGGCTCAGACCCGCGATCGCAGCCCCCGCCCAACATCGCCAAAAGTACAAGCGCCATCACGGCGCGACATCCCCAACTCAAACTTAGCGGCTGGTCATATTGCAAAGGCTTCACCTGGTGTTACACTACCGAGAAGCGACGGCCTCCCACAGACAGCTCAAGGATCGGCAGCCATGGCGGGACGTGACCTGCTCAGTCAGTCAGAAATCGACGCGATGCTCAACAACCTGGAGCGTCAGATCGATCGTTTGCGCGTGCTCTACGAACGTTATTTTAACGGCGTGGACCGTCGTCCGCCCGGCCATCAGCGCCAGGAGGTGGTGCGCTTGAGCTTTGAGCTCGAGCACACCTTCATCAATAACACAGCCCAGAAGTTCCGTCTGCGAGCCTTAGTCCAGCGCTTTCAAACCTTCAAGACCTATTGGGATCGCACTCTGCGCCAGATCGAGGAAGGCACCTACAAACGCGATCGCAACAAGGCCGAGCGCCGTCAGGAGCGCCGTAAGGCCAGGGAGGCCCGCGAGGACGACGGGGCCTACAGCATCGACCTGGACAATGACTTTATCGAAGGCCTCAACGAGGTCGATCTCGACGCGCTCTTAGGTGATGCCATCTCGGCGGTGGAGGCCTCCGAGCCGGCTGCGATTGCACCGACCCAGACCTCCGCTGCCTCCAGCGCTTCGACGCGCGATGAGGCTGAGCGCGAGCGCATCCGCCGCGAAAAACTTGCCGAGATTCAGCGCCAGCTCGGGCTTATGGGCGATGAGCCGGCCCCCGCACACTCGGCGCCGACGTCCCCGGCGGCTCGCTCCGCGCCCGCTGCTCAGACGTCGCCAACGACCGCTCCCTCACCGCACGCCGAACGCCCCCCGAGCGATCCTCGTAGCCAGAAACTCGCCGCGATGCGCCGCAAACTCGCGCAGCGCAACGCTGAGGATGAAGGCGCCCAGGCCTCTTCGGCCGACACCGAAGGCGGCGTGCGCGGCGCCAGCCCCGAGAAGCTCGCCAGGATGAAAGCGATGCGCGAAAAGCTCGCCAGCCGTTCCATCCAGCGCCCCTCCTCCGGGCCGATACATCGCCAGAACGCCTCGCCAGCGCCCCCCTCCGCCGGCACCCGTACCACCGGCAGCCACCGCGTGGTGCGTCGCCCGTCAAGCTCCGAGGATGATAGCGCTCGCCAGGTTTACGAGCGCCTCATTGAAGCCAAGCGCCGCTGCAACGAACCCACCGATAAGTTGAGCTACGACGCGGTCAAGCGCTCCATGGACCGCCAGCGCGAAGAACTCCAGCGCAGCCGCGGCGCGCGCAATGTCGACTTCCAGGTCGTCATCAAAGGCGGCAAAGCCTACCTCAAACCCGACACCAAAGACTGAACCCCGGGGTCGGGCTTGCCGCGCGTCAGTGGCGAGCCTCCATCGACGTCTCGCGCTGGCGAGCCTGGCGGAAGAGCCGGGTTTCTAGCTCCTCGACGAGGCGCTCGGTGCTGGCCGGCTCCAGGGCGGAGACGGCGATCGCGTTGTACGCCCTCGCCACCGAAGCGGCTTCCCCCTCCTCCAGAAGATCGCTCTTGTTGAAGACGAGTAACTGCTCCTTATCGCCCAGATCGATCTCGGTGAGGATACGGTTGACGGCCTCCATCTTATCGTCAAAACGCTCGTCGGAGACGTCGATCAGGTGCACCAGGATGTCGGCCTCGTCGAGCTCCTCCAGCGTGGCCTTAAACGCGGCGACCAGGTCGGCGGGAAGATCGTGAATGAAGCCGACGGTGTCGGTGAAGATGATCTCACGCTCATCCGGGAATCGCAGCTTTCGGGTGGTAGGCTGCAGGGTGGCGAAGAGCTTGTCTTCGCTGAGCACCTCGGAGTTGGTCAGGGCATTGAGTAGCGTGGATTTGCCGGCGTTGGTGTAGCCGACGATGCTCACCGTAGGCAGCTGATTGCGCATGCGTCGTGCGCGACGCACCTCGCGCTGCTTGCTCAACTTCTCGATGTCTTTCTCCAGCGAACGGATGCGATCGCGGGCACGGCGACGGTTGATTTCCAGCTTCGTCTCTCCGGGGCCACGCCCGCCGATCCCACCGGTAAGACGGCTCATGCCCGTGTTGCGGCTGTGCAGACGGGGCAGGTTGTACTTGAGCTGGGCCAGCTCCACCTGGACCTTACCGTCGCTGGAGGTAGCGCGCTGGGCGAAGATGTCCAGGATGAGCTGGGTGCGGTCGATGACCTTGATGTCGGTCTCATCGGTGATGCCGCGAAGCTGGGTGGGACTTAAGTCCTGGGCGAAGATAATCAGGTCGACGTCGAGCTGCAGCGCGCGCAGCGTGAGCTCTTCGATCTTACCTTTGCCCAGGGCGTATTTGGGATGCATGCCGCTGCGGCGCTGCACCAGTGTGTCGACCACATCGACGCCGGCGGTACGGCAGAGCTCGAGCATCTCGGCGACTTCGACCTCTTCGGGCCGCCCCTCAGGGGTGGCCACGTAGGCCAGCAGCGCAGGCTGACCGCCGGTCGTCACGACATCGGCCGCCTTACGCTGAAACTCGCCCTCAAGCTCCGTAATGAAGTGGGTAAAGCTCACGCCCACTTCAGCCGGGTTGGGTGCCTTGTAGGTCTCCCAGATGCGCTGCTCGGGGTTCTCCGGCACGAGGTGTGCCCAGGCCACCTGCCCCGGATAACCGCCCGGCCCCACCCCGATGCTCATCACCAGGTCGAGCTGAAGTTTGGAGAGGTCGGTGAGATCCTCACGCGAGAGCTCCACCTCGCGGCCCTTCGTGCCAGGATGGGTTCGGATAAGACGCACGCCACGAAAGCGACTCTGACCGGCACGCTGGCGACCGAGGTCAGGAAGGTAGACGCGATGGCTATCACCGAGCATCACATGCTCAACCTTGCCGGAGCGATCCACCAGCACAGCGACCACCCGATTGAGCTCCTCGGAGATGAAGGTCATCTGCGTGGCGAACTCCTGGCTAATCGCATCCAGAGTGCCAATTTTTCGTCGGTACAACTTCTCCAGCGCGCGCTTCTGACTGGATTTCAGGCCGGTGGTCTCGCCATAGATCTCGCGTGCGATAGGTCACTCTCCTATGAAAACGTGGGCGTATAAACGGTGGGGCAAATATCGCAACGAAAGCGAGCGTTGCGATGCCACACCTGACAAAAAAACGGCCGCCGCCCGGGCTCCATTCCGAAGCAGGCGGCGACCGCGAAGACAGGCCCTTGGCTCAACTCGCCAGGTTCAGGGCGGGCACCCCAGGCGCTCCATCTGCGCCTCGACCGCACCGGGGTTGGAGGGGCCGGTGCGCATGTACTGACGGTAGTGGCGGCAGGCCGCGTCGATATCATTGAGCTGGCCGTAGGCTACCCCAAGAATACGATGGCAGTCCGCGTTACCGCCGCGCACACCCTGGGTGCAGTCGGTGATCGCCCCGCGAGGATCGCCGCTGGCGACCTTACGCGCGGCGTTGGTAAAGAGCGTGCGCGCCTCCTCGGCGCTGAGTGTAGGCTCGGCAGCCTTCTTGCGGCTGGGCGCGCGTGAGCCTCCGCTCGACGATCCGGCACCGCGAGCAGCGGCAGCCTCGGCGCGAGCAGCAACCGCCGCGCGGGCGGCCTCTTCCTGCTCTTCAATACGCGCCAGAAGATCTTTGGCCGGCTGGTGGGTCGAGCGCACCAGGAGCACGCTCTCCGCCAGATCGCGCGCGGCATCATTCTTGCCGTTGTTCAGCTCGCTGCGCGCCTCGGAGACCACCGCATTCAGGATGCCGGCCTGCGTGCCGTCTTCTTCCATCTTCTTGTAGAAGAGCGAGTGCGAGGGAATCGCCGAGGCATGCTCCAGGGCCTCCAGCGCGTCACCGGCATCCAGGCTGTCACGGGCATCCTCAAAAAGACGCTGGAAGGGAAGTTCGTTGCGCGCGCTGCTGAGCATCTCACTGATGCGACGCTGCTGATCGGCGTTGGGCTCCATCAACTCACCGATGGACTCGAGCTTGCCGATGGCCCGCTGGAGTTGGCCGGCGTCAATATCTCCCTTCGCGCTATCGATGGCCGCATCAATACGATCATCGCCTGCAGCGACCTCAAGGTCGGCGATCTCCCGGGCGGCCTCGGCCTGCACCTGCGAATCAGCCTCGGCGACCGCTTCACCGCCGGTGCTCTCCTTATCGCCTCCCAGCGCAAAGATCGCTCCGATGGCCAGCAACGCCGCCACCAGCAGACCTCCGCCAAAGACCAGCGCCTTATTCGGCCCGCCACTGCTCTGGGCAGCAGCGAAGTCGGGTGCCGCGGCCTCAGGTGCCGGGGGCGTGAACACATAGTTCTCGCCAGGCTCCACAAAGCGGAACTTCACATGGCCCAACTCCACCACGTCGCCGCGCTTGAGGTGGGTGGCACGGTAGCTCTCGCCACTTACCTTGACGCCATTCTTGCTGTTGAGATCGACGATCTTGTAGGTGGCGTTCTTCTCGCGCACGATCTTGGCGTGCTTCTGCGAGATGGAGCGGTGGTCAATGATGAAGTGGCAGTCTTCGCCGCGGCCGATCACCGTCTCGTTCTGCGTCAGCGAGAACTCCTGGCCGGCGAAGTTGCTGGAGATCACCACCAGCTTGGCCGGCAAAGCCGGCATCATCGAGGTGACCTCACGCTCGGTCTGCTCCAGGTCGGAGAGACGCGTCACGGTGGTTACCTCGTGAGCCCCGGGTCCGTTGCCCGGCGCTCGCGCCTTGGGCTTGGGAAGAGGCTTGGCCTTCTTCTCGCCCTGAAGGGTGAGCCGATAGTCGCCGATGAGCACGACATCACCCACCGCCAGTTCCTCGCGCCCCTTGATATTTTTGCCGTTGCGCTTGACCCCGTAGCGTGCGGAGACATCTTCGACAAAGATCGTATCGTCCTGACGCAAAATACGCGCGTGGTTACGCGAGACGTTGCGCTCGGTCAGGCGGATGGTGTTGCCTTCGGCCCGCCCCACAGTAATTTCATCCCGGATGAGCGAGACGACGGTTTTGCCGCCTTCGTCATCCTCGATCAGGAGCTTGTGCATTCACGCTTCCTCGAAGCAGGTCGTCGCTCGACAGTTGGGCAGGCAGGATACCGCGACGCCATCGCGACGCAACCCCAATTGAGCGGCCGCACACCACAAGGTGGCAGCAGTAGTATCAGGCGACGTTGAGACTCCACTTGAACATTCCAGTCTCATGGTTAGCACAGCCCCCTCACATGTTCAATTTAGGGCGCGCTCACCACGCGCTCTTATCCACACCGGGCGCGTCGCTCCCGCCAGCCTTCCACCAGGTTGTAAATCACCGGAATGACCACCAGTGAGATGGCTGCCGAGACGAAGAGGCCGCCGATGACGGCACGTGCCAGCGGCGCCTGGGTGTCGCCGCCCTCCCCGAGGCCCAGCGCCACCGGAATGAGCGCGAGCACCGTCGTGGCCGTCGTCATCAGAATCGGGCGAAGGCGACGACGGGCGCTCAGCGCCACCGCTTCGGCCACGCCCATGCCCTGCTCGCGTCGCATCAGGTTGACGTAGTCCACCAGCACAATGGCGTTGTTAACCACGATCCCCGTCAGCACGATGCACCCCATAAAGGACTGCAGGTTAAAGGTCGTGCCGGTGGCCAGCAGCATCAGCACAACCCCGATACCCGCCAGAGGAATGGAGAACATGATGTAGAGAGGCTGCAAAAAGCTCTCAAACTGCGCGGCCATCACCATGTAGACAAGCACCACCGCCAGAAGAATCCCCACCATCAGTCCGGCGAAGGTATCTTCCTGCTCCTCGGTCTCCCCCTGAACCAGCACGCTGAAATCATCGGGGATCTCCATCTCATGAATGCGCGCACGCAGATCGGCGGTGATGGCGCCCAGGTCGCGCTCACCGCTGAGGTAAGCGCGCACATTGACGACACGTCCCTGGTTTTCGCGCTCAATGGTGAGCGGGCCCTCGACCTCTTCGACGCTGACAATATCGCCCAGCAGCGCGGTGCCCACCCCCGGGATGACGATCGGTGCGTCGAGCAGCGCCTCCACGCCCAGACGCTCCTCGCGAGGCAGGCGCACAATCACGTCGAACTCATCGCCGTCGGTGCGAAGCACCGAGGCGCGCGTGCCCTGGATGTAGGTTTGCACCTGACGCGCCACATTGGAGGGTTGCACCCCCATCGCACCGAGTTTTTCGCGATCGGGCACCAGCCGAACTTCCTTGCCCCCCGGCTTGCGGCTGACATTGGCGCCGTTGATGCCATCGACCGAGGTCATGACCCCGGCAACTTCGGCGGCGAGCGTGTCAGCCGTTTCCAGATCGTAGCCGCGCACCTGCACTTCCAGGCGCTCTCCCCCACCCTGGAGCACGCGCAGAATCCACAGACCACCGCCGGCACGAACGCGCACATCGCCGCCCGGAATCATTCCTTTGAGCTCCCGGCTTAGCGCGGTGGCGATCGCGTTGCTGGAGCGCTGACGCTGGTCCGGCTTGACCAGCATAATATCGATCGCGCCACTTTCCCCTCCGGCGGTCGAATAGAAGCCCGGGGTGCCGACGATCGTCTCCATCAGCTCCATCTCCGGGACAAGCTCCGGGATGCGCGCCTCAATCTGCTGAATCGCCCGCTCGGTGACCTCAATACGGGTGCCAACCGGAAGATCAAGCGACACGCTGACCTCGCTCATATCATCTTCAGGCAAGAGCTCGGTGCCCACCAGGGGCGTGAGCATCATGACACCCGCAAAGATCGCGATCACCGTGGCCAGCGTGGTCTTCGGGTGCGCCAGACACCAGTCCGCCAGGTTACCGTAGGTCTGCTCCAGGGCGTCGAGGAAACGTCCGATCGTTCCCTTCTCCGCCCCCTCCATCGACTCACCGCGCTTCAGAAAACGCGAGGCGAGCATCGGGATCAGGGTCATCGCCACAGCCAGCGAACAGATCAGGGCGAAGCTGACCACGAAGGCCATCTGCCCGAAGAAGATCGAGGCAAAACCCGTCAAAAAGACCACGGGCACAAAGACGACCAGCGTGGTGATGGTCGAGGCCACAATCGCCGTGGCCACCTCGCGCGAGCCCTCCACTGCGGCGTACTCCGGCTCATCGCCTCCTTCGAGACGCCGGAAGATGTTCTCCAGAATCACAATGGCGTTATCGACCAGAAGCCCCACCCCCAGCGCCACGCCCCCGAAGCTGATGAGGTTGAGGGTAATGTCGAAGTAGTACATCAACGTGAAGATCCCGATGATCGAGATCGGGATACCCACGGCGATGATCAGCGTGGAACGAATACTGCGCAAAAAGAAGAGCAACACCAGCACGGCCAGCGCCGCGCCGACCAGTACGGAGTCCTGCACGTTGGCGATCGACTCCTCGATGTACTCGGAGGTGTCGGTGGTCACGGTGAAGTAGGCGCGGCCGTCATAATCACGGTTGATACGCGCAATCTCGGCTCGCACTCGCTCGGCAACCTCCACCGTGTTGGTACCCGACTGGTTGGTTACGGAGAGGCGCAGCGAAGGCGCACCATTGATACGCACCACGTTGGAGGGGTCTTCAAAGGTGTCGAGCACCTGTGCCACGTCACGCAGGTAGATCGGGACGCTTGCCCCCTGGACGTCGGAGCGGCTGCCCACAATCAAGGTCTGCAGTTCTTCGGGCTCACCGGCCTCACCGAGCACGCGCACGAGCAGCGACTGGTCAAAGCGCTCGATGTTTCCGGCCGGGAGGTTGCGGTTTTCGGCGCGCAGCGCGTCGACCACCGAGGAGGGAGAGAGCCCGAAGGCGCGCAGCCGCTCGGTATCGAGCACCACCTGAATCTGGCGTTTGAGCCCGCCGCGGACATCGACCGAGGCCACCCCTTCGACCCGCTCCAGGCGAGGGGCGAGTTGCAGCTCGGCGAGCTGTCGAAGCTGAGGCTCGGTAAGCTCCCCGCTGAGCGCGAGCTGCATGATCGGGAAACTTCCCAGGTTGAACTTAAAGATCACCGGATCGTCGGCGTCTTCGGGAAGACCGGCTTTCACGCGCTCAATGGTCGCACGCACATCGTTGAGGGCAGTGTCCAGGTTGGTGCCCCAGACAAAGCGCAATGCCACCCGGCTGCGCCCCTCCGCCGAGAAGCTCTCAATGGAGTCGATGCCCTCCACCGTGCCGATCGCCTCTTCGATGGGACGGGTGATCAGCGTCTCGATCTCCTCGGGGCCGGCGCCCTCGTAGGAGGTCATCACCGAGATCGAGGGGAAGTCGATCTCGGGCAGAAGATCGACCTGCAGGCGCGTAAACGAAACCGCTCCCAGAATCATCAACCCGAGAAAGACCATGGTCGTCATCACCGGACGACCGACTGCAAATTTTGGGAGGTTCATCGTTGCTTCCTGGCTTCCAACGTCGTGGGGCAAAGCCCCCGGCAGCGCGCGATCGTTTTGGACTTACCCTTTAGCGCCGGTGTCATCACCGGCGTTGGTGTTGATGTCGCGCACCTTGCTGCCGTCCTGGAGTTTTTCATGTCCGCGCAGCACCACGCTCACGCTCTCATCGAGGCCTTCAACCACCTGGGTACGCTGCTCGCCAACAAGACCGAGCACGATCTCCTGACGATGCGCGGTGCCATCGACAACTTTCCAGACGTAGGGCGTGCCGTCGCGCTCCCGCAAGATCGCCTGGCTGCTGACGGTGATGGCGTCCTCGACGCTTCCGAGCTGCATGCTGACGCGGGCGTACATACCGGGTCGGATGCGCACGCTCTCATCATCGAGCACCACATCAACACGCAGGCTGCGCGTGGCCGGGTCGAGCGCCGGCGCAATGCGGTGAATCTTGCCCTGCAGCGGAGCGCTGCCCAGGGCGCCGACGCGCAGCGTGACCGGCGTCTCCCTTTGGACCCGCGGAGCGTCGCGCTCGGGGATGCGAACACTGACGTAGATATCGCTGTCGTCAATCACCCGGAAGATCGTCTGACCGGGGCTGACGTAAGTGCCGCGATCGACGTAACGCTCCCCGACAAGGCCGTCGAAAGGCGCACGGATCTTGGTGTTCCGAAGATCTTCGCGGGCCGACGCCAGGCGAGCCTGATTCTGAGCGATGGTGGCCTCAGCAACGGCCACACGTTGCTCCGAGGCACTGATCTGGCTGCGCAGCTCTTCGATCTCGCGCTCGGTGATCATCTGGCGCGCCAGCAGGGGCTCTTTTCGCCCCAGGTCGCTGCGCAGGTTTCCAAGCTGCACCCGGGACTCCTCCAGGCTCGCGCGCGACATCATCACCGAGGCGTTGAGCTCACGCACACGCTGCTGCGTTGGCGTGGCATCCACCTCGGCCAAGACCTGCCCCTGCTCGACCTTATCACCGATATTGGCCTCAATGGTGATGACGCGCCCGGCAATATCGGAGGAGAGCTCGGCCATCCCGTCGGATTGAAACTCTCCGGCGTAGTCGCCCTGCACCGCAAAAGGTCCGCGCTCAACCTCAACGGTCTCCACCGAGGCGCGAACTTCGCCGCCGCCGGCCATCTTCGGCCCCTTCGGCCCGCCTGACGACTCGGAGGGTTTGCACCCGCCGGCGATCATCATCATCGCCAGCAGCGCTGCGACATATCCTGTGACTCTCAAACCCATCTCTTCGCCTTTCCTGATCGGCCGCGGCGCGTCCTGGCAAGCTCGCGGCAAAGTGCCTTAGCGGGGTGACTATTCAAGTGAAGCGCACGGCGCCTCATTCCGGGAGATCTTCGAGGTAGCGGTAGCGCACCTCGGCCAGACGCGCCTGTAAACGGGCCTGATTCAGGCGCAGCTCTGCGCTGAGAAGTTGCTGGGAGGCGTCGCTGACCTCCAGGCTGGTGGCCAGCCCGGACTCAAAGCGCGCCGAGGTAAATTCGTAGGTTTCCTGCGCGACCTGCACCTGCTCGCTGGCCACATCAATCGCGGCGCGGGCGGTATCCCAGTCGCGGCTGGCGCGACGAAGTTCGGTGCTGGCCTGACGACGATCGCGCTGGAGCGCGAGTTCTTGCTCGGCGATCTGAGCGCTGGCGCGGTCGAGTCGCGCATAGCGCGCGCCGCCGTCGTAGAGCAACCAGCTCGCGCCGATGCCCACCGTCCAGTTGAAGCCGTTGGGGTTGAAGAGGGTTGGCTGGCCCAGCTGAGCGCCGGCGGTCAGTTGCAGGGAGGGCACAAGCCCCCACCAGGTAGCCCGACGCGCAAGCTCGGCGGCCTCAATGCTGTAGCGCCGCGAGACAAAATCCTCGCGCTCCCGACTCACCTCCGAGTCGGTTGCCCCTTGAGCCGCCGACGCGCCGCCCTCGATCACGTCCGGATCAAAGTCGACGCGAAGCTCCCCGTCGGGCTCCCGGCCCAGCAGGTAGGCCAGCGCGTCGGCGGCGTTTCCGAGGTTTTGTCGGGCTTCAAGCAGGGTCTGCTCCGCTTCGAGTACCTGCTGGCGGGCGCGACTGACATCGACCGCCACCGCAAGCCCGGCAGCAACCAGCGCCTCGGAGCGTTCCAGATACGCCTGACGAAGTTCGACGGCGGACTCGGCGATGTCCACATCGCGCTGAGCGGCCGCCAGAGTATAGAAACTCTCCTCTGCCTCCAGCCGCAGCAAGGTCTGCTGCCAGGCGCTCTGCGCCCGGGTGGCATCCAACTGGCGGTCGGCCTGACGGTAGGTGAAGTACTGCGGCGCATTAAAAAGGCTCATGGAGGCGTTGGCGTTGACGCCCCATTCTACCGCCTCGCGCACCGTGGTGCCCTGAACCGCAACCTCACCGCCTCCCTGGTAGGTCACATTGGCCGAGGAGTTCAGCTGCGGCAGCAGCGACCCCAAGGCCTCTCGCCGGCTCGCCCGACTTTGCTCGATCTGCAACTCGGTGATGGCCCAGCTCTCGTTCTGCGACTCCAGCTCTCGCAGCACCTCATCCAGACTCATTCCCTGCGCGCTGACCGAGGTCTCGGTCCTGAGTTCTTCGCCCCCGGCCCTCTCCTGCGCCACAGCCTGCGAAGGCGTCCACGCGCCTATCAGAAGGGCTGCGCCCAGCGCGCCGCATCCACGCATTCCTGCGCGCCACATCGTACGTCGTACCACCATAAATCCCGGTTCTCTGGAAAAGCCCAATCAGCAAAGAGCGCTGCCTCAACCTCCAGGGGTGAAAATTTATTCACAAGAGTCTTTATCGAGTCGACGACCGTCTTGTAAGCGTCCGCGGGCTCGGGCTAGGCTGCCAGCCGACCCCAAGGCAGCGGCGGCAAACATGCGATCGAAGGTTTTTATGTTCAAGCGAACTTCCCAAAAGATGACACGCCCCCTGCTCGCGGGCCTCATCGCCGCGACCACCCTCGCGACGCTGGCGCCTCAGGAGGCCCGGGCGGCCGGGTTCTTCTTGCCCACCCGCGGGGTCGCCTCGACGGGGCGAGCTGCCGCGTCGGTGGCACCGCACTCGGCGGACCTGGACGCGCTCTGGTACAACCCGGCCGGGATCACACTTTTGGACGATCGCGCGCTGCTTCTGGATCTGGCGCTGATCGACACGCAGGTGACCTTTAGCCGCGCGCCCCGCCAGATGCCCGACGGCTCCACGCGAACCTACGAGCCGGTGCAAAACCAGGCCCCGCCCCAGGCCATCCCGCAGATTCTTGTGGGTGGTCCCACCGGGCACCCGCGCCTTTTCTGGGCGGCCGGCGCCTACACCCCCTACGCCCCCGGCAACCGCTACCCCGTCGACGGCGCGCAGCGCTACGTGCTCGTCGACAACACCGGCTCGGGCCTGGGTTATGTACACGCGGCGGTGGGTTATAAAGTCAACGACTCGCTCTCGGTGGGCGTCGGCCTACAGAACTTCATGGGGGTCTTCCGGGTCGTCTCCACCGGCTCGGGCTATGCCGGGATGTTCGGCGATCCAGAAGACGAAGATCTGGATATTCTGGCCGAAACTACCGTCTCGAGCTTCTTTGCACCAACGGCGAACCTGGGCGCCACCTGGAAGCCGCATCAAAGCTGGACCGTGGGTGCCTCCCTGCAACTTCCCGCGCGCCTGCGTGATGGCAACGCCACCATCGACACGCGCATGCCCACCCACCCGGCCTACGATAACGCGACGACCACCGGCAATGAGGCCTCCATTGAGGTGCCCTTTCCTCTGCACGCGCGCTTAGGGATCCGCCACGCCACCGCCCGCACGAACGTGGAGCTCGCGGTGGTCTACCAGCGCTGGTCGACGCTCACCGAGGTTGAGGTCAGCCCCAACGAGGTCGAGATCGACGGGGTGCCGGGGGTGGGCGCCATGCCCGTGGCTCCCTTTGTGTTGCCCCAGCAATTTCGCGACAGCATCTCGGTGCACCTGGGCGGAGAGTGGCTTATCAGCGATCGTCTGATCGCCCGCGGCGGCTATGCCTTTGAGCGGGGCGCGGTGCCCGATGCAACCTACAGCGTCTTTGCACTCGACCCCGACAAACACATGCTCAGCCTGGGGGCAGGCTACGATCTCAACGCGCGCCTGCGCCTCGATGTGAGCGCCGCGGCCCTGATCATGCCCACCCGCGTCATCACCGACTCGGAAGTGCGTCAGATCAACCCCTCCGACGAAAACGACGAGATCACCCTGGTCGTCGGAAACGGCACCTACGAGCATTTCGGCTACATTACCGGCCTCAGCGCCCGCTATTTATTTTAATAATTTCAACGACTTACACGCACGAACAACTCACCAAAAAACACACCTGAGAACCGACCCACGGTCGCCTGAGAACTGACCCACGGTCGCATGAGAACACGACCCACGGTCGCATGAGAACTGACCCACGGTCGCCTGAGAACACGACCCACGGTCGCATGAGAACTGACCCACCGCATGAGAACTGACCCACGGTCGCCTGCGAGCCCGACCCACGGTCGCTCTCTGGCGTCAGAAAACACGCCTGCGAGCCCGACCCACGGTCGC
>NZ_SADD01000025.1 GCF_004005565.1 Lujinxingia sediminis
CGACCCCTGGGAGGCGGGACTGGCGGCGAATTACGTGCCCCACAGCTCGGACAGCGCGACCGGGGTCGACGCACTGGCCGGATAAGTCGTTAAATGTTCTTTTCGGCGAAGAGGGCGAAGACGTTGTACCGGGATCAGTCTTCGAATTTCTTGTCGACGAGGGGGGTAAAAGCGCTGTGCCGTGATTCCAGCTGGCGTTGGAACCTTCGCTACCCCTTAAATAATGCGTAAAAGCGGGACGTCGTTCCTGTCGACAGCGCTGGGGAGCGCGGACTGCCATCATGGTTTGGACGACAGGTCCGGGAGCGCCGATCTTGCGCTAAAGAGGCGTGGAGGCCTGGTTATGCCCAGCGTAGCGCGTTGAGGTTGTATAAGGTCGCCATAGACGTCGTTTTTCACCGGCATCATGCCGACGGGCTGACCTGAGGCCGCGCAAGATGGCTTATCAGACAGCCGTTTCCTCCTATCACACTCTACTCAATGGTGTTCGTGCGTAGTCCCTGTCAAGCGTTGCTCGCGGGAAACGTCGCGAGCAACGCATGAATGCTTACTTTGAGGCGACCCTGGGTCGTTTTGTCGATGACCGACGGTCGGGTTGCGGATGACCGAGGGGCGGGTTGCGGATGACCGAGGGTCGTTGTGGGTGGTAATGCGAGGGACGTTAGCTCGGTTGTCAGTCCGACCCCGCGGTGATAACACTCCCGCCCCCGGGCCTCCGAGCCCAAACCTTTGGAAGTCGTGGTGTTATAAGGGGATGAGGCTTTTCAGACCCCCCGGTGAGACGAGATACGATGCCGACCCAGCCGACCGATGTGGCGCTGTATAAGACAGCGCAAGAGCGCTACCTCAACTACGCCATGAGCGTGATCACCAGCCGTGCTCTCCCCGATGTGCGTGACGGCTTAAAGCCGGTACAGCGACGCATTCTTTATGCGATGTACGCCAACCTGCGTCTGACTCACGACGCCAAATACCGCAAGAGTGCAGCGATCGTCGGTGAGGTCATGGGGAAGTACCACCCTCACGGCGACCAGTCGATCTACGACGCGATGGTGCGTATGGCGCAGAGTTTCTCGCTGCGCTACCCCCTGGTCGATGGCCACGGGAACTTCGGCTCGGTCGACGGGGATAGCGCTGCGGCGATGCGCTACACCGAGGCGCGCATGATGCCGCTGGCCTCGGAGCTGCTCGACGAGATTAAGAAACAGACGGTTGCCTTTCGTCCCAACTACGACGGTACCGTGCAGGAACCGGTGGTGCTCCCGGCCCAGGTGCCCAACCTTCTGATTAACGGGGCTACCGGCATCGCCGTCGGTATGGCGACCAACATCCCGCCGCATAACCTGGGGGAGGTTGTCGATGCGCTCATCGCCATGATCGATCGGCCCGAAATCACCATCGACGAGATGGTCGGGTCGCTCATTAAAGGACCGGATTTTCCGACCGCCGGCGTGCTTCTCAACGATGAGGAGGAGCTTCGAGAGATTTACCACAACGGCAGCGGCACGCTGATTACCCGCGCCCAGTGGGAGATCGAGCGCGATGGGGCGCGTCGCTACATCGTGGTCACCTCGATTCCGTACTACGTCAACAAGGCGACGCTTATTGAGAAGATCGCCGAGCACATCATTCAGGAGAAGCTCCCTCAGGTCGTCGATGTGCGTGACGAGTCCACCAATGATGTGCGCGTGGTCATGGAACTCAAGCGCGGTGCTGACGCCGATGTGGCCATGGCGTACCTCTTTAAGCACACCCCGCTCGAGGATCGTTTTCACGTCAACCTGACCTGCCTTGTGCCCTCGGAAAACCCCGATGTGGCGCAGCCGGCGCGGGTCGATCTGAAGATGATGCTGCGTTACTTCCTGGACTTCCGTATGGAGGTGGTGACCCGGCGTATCCGTTTTGAGCTCGAACAACTCCTGCGCCGCATCCATATCCTGGCGGGTTTTGAGACGATCTTCGGTGACCTCGATGAGGCGATTCGACTGATCCGCGCCTCCGAGGGCAAGGCTGATGCTGCGCAGAAATTGATGGCGCATTTTGGCATCGATGCCGAGCAGACCGAGGCCATCCTCGAGACCAAACTCTACCGTCTGGCCAAGCTCGAGATCGAGATGATCCGCGCCGAACTCGCTGAAAAACGCGCGCAGGCCGCGAAGTTGCAGAGTTTGCTCGACGATGATGGCAAGCGCTGGGCAGTGATCCGTGGCGAACTGGTGGCGATCCGCGGAGCCTACGGTGATGTGCGTCGCACCCTGGTCAATGCGCCGGTCAAAGAACTCGAATACTCGGAAGAGGCTTACATCATCGCCGAGCAATGCTGGGTGATGGTCTCGCGCGAGGGGCGTATCAAGCGCCAGAAGTCCTACACCGATCTCTCCACCATTCGGGTCCGCGAAGGCGATCAGATGGGCTGGGTCTTGCCGGGGAGCACACGCGACACGGTGATCTTTTTCACCAACATGGGGCGCGGCTACACCATGCGCATCGATGATGTACCGGCCACCTCCGGGTATGGGGACCCGGTGCAGGCCTGCTTCGACTTCGACGATGGCGAGCGTGTCATCGGCGTGGTCACAAGCGATAAACGCATGCTGCGCGCGATGGCCCCCGATCAGACCTCGCTCGTGGGTGGCGAGGAGAGCGATGAGGGCGATGTGCAGATGGTCGCAATCAGCCGCAGCGGTCAGTCGCTGCGTTTCTCGCTGGAGAGCTATACCGACCCCTCGACCGTCAAAGGTCGCCTCTTTATGCGTCTGGATAAAGGCGATGAGGTCGTCAACGTGGAGAATTGCGACGGGTCGGAGTTGGTGGCCCTTGCCAGCCGCGATGGCCGCGGGTTGATGTTCCAGGTCCGCGAGATCTCGCATGTGAAGGGACCGGCCAAGGGCGTGCGCGCCATCGCGCTGGAGGGCAAGGACGCGGTGCTCGACTTCACGCTCTGCCGCGAGCGCCTCGATGGCCTGGAGGTGGAAACCAACCGCGGTGCCCGCGAGATCATTCGGGCGACCAAAGCTCAGTACGCGCCGACCTCACGAGGCAATAAGGGCAAACTTATCATTCAGCGCGGCCACCTCATTCGCTCCCATCGTCCTCCTGTGGAGATTGTGCTCGGTGATGATGACGATGAGGCTGGCGAAGAGGAATGAACCCGCAGGCTCAGGACACCGGTCACCGGTAGAAAAAAACCTCGCCGCAGGCTGCGGCGGGGTTATTTTTTTGTTCCCGGAGAAGCGTTGAACACAGGTGGGAAGATGTCGGTGAATGTGAGAAAGTGTCGTGTTTTCGATATGTTGAGGTGACCCTGGGACGCTTGATTCGATGACCCACGGTCACTATAGAGATGACCCACGGTCACTAGAGCGAGGCGTGGAGGCCGCGTGTTCCGCGTGTGGCCAGAGCCTCGAGAGGCCGGGGTTGCATCCTCGGCAGCGATCGCCGATAAGGCGCCTGCCGCCGCCCCGGGGTGGCGCGTATCCGAAGCACGATTGGGAAGCAGGTCGACAGCAACGGTTTAAAAGGAGTCTGAGATGATGTTGAGACGCAAAACTTTGGCGATGCTCGCTGCACTCTCACTCGCTGCAGGAGCAGCAGCGTGTGGTGATACCGACGATCCTTCTCCCACCCCCCTCCCCGATGCGGGCGAAGATGTGGGGCCGGACGCTGAACTCGATGTCGAGCCCGACCCCGATGTGGAGGAGGATGTCGGTCCCGACGCCGATGTCGATCCGGAGCCCGTCGTCGCTCCGACCCCCGGAGACCTGGTGATCACCGAGGTGATGAAGCAGCCCACCGAAGTCAGCGCCGTCGAAGGCCAGTGGGTTGAGCTGTTCAACACCTCGGACGCCGAACTGGAGCTGGAGGGCTGCCTCCTGGGGAGCTCCGAGCTTGATGAGGGCGTGCTGATCGCTGAGTCACTCACCGTGGTTTCGGGCGGCTATCTGACCCTGGCTGCGAGCGCCAACGCCGGCTTTGACGCCGACCTCGTGCTCAGCGGTCTTAGGCTCTCGGAAGCCGAGGGCTCGGTAACGCTCGAGTGCGACGGTGAGACGATCACCGAGGTCGCCTATGACGCCGGCGAGAGCTACCCCGCGGTGGCCGGTGCCAGCCTGAGCCGTGATCCGGCATTCAACGGTGCTACCGACGATTCGGGCGACTACTGGTGTGCGGCAACCGCCGCGTATAACGGCGCCGACCTGGGCACCCCGGGCGCGGCCAACCCCTCCTGCGATGGCGGCAGCGGGGACACCGGTAGCGCTCAGATCGCCGACCTGCTGGCCAACGGCCCGGGCGATGACGGGAAGATGATCGAAGGTGTCACCGTCACCTACGTGCGTCCCCTGGTGGGCAGTGAATCGGCCGGCTTCTTCGTGCAGGCCAGCGCCGGTGGTCCCGCGCTCTTTGTGGCCGTGGCCGAGGGCGAGGTGATGCCGGTGGAAGTCAACGACGTGGTCGACTTCCGGGTGCTCACGGTTGATAGCTTCGGAAGCTCCACCTGGGCCGACTCCTTTGATTCGCTGAACGTGAACGCCGGCGCGGGGAACCGTGAAGCGCTCATCACCGATCTGACCGGCGCCGCCGATCTGATCACCGACCTCGACAGCTACGCCCACCGTCTGGTCCGCGCCGAGCTGACCATCACCGGCGAACTCGAGACCTTTGCCGGCGCCGGCCACCAGGCCTACAGCGTGTCCAACGGCGCGGTCGGAGGCGATGACGACGTGAAGCTGCGCATGCCCACCGAGCTGCGGGAGTCCCTGGGGCTTGCGGTTGGCTGCGACGTCGACGTGACGGCCACCCCGCTGTGGCGTTTCGACGCGACCGCTCAGTTCATGGCCTACAACTCGTCGGAACTCAGCGTGGAGAACTGCCCGGCGCTCAGTGTGGTCAGCGCCACGGCGACCAGCATCACCACCGTGCAGCTCGTGCTGAGCCGCGCGCTCGGCCCGATCAACCCGGACGGCTCTGAGTTCACCATCGCCGGCCTGACGGTCACGGCGGTTGAAGCCAATGGCTCGATCGTCACCCTGACCACCAACGAGCAAACGTCAGCCGCAGATTATACCGTAGAGCTCGCCGACACCCTGACCGACATCTTCGGCGACACGATCCCGGCCGACGCCAGCGCAAGCTTCACTGGCTTTGAAGAGCTGGACGTTGCGATCAGCGAAGTTATGGCCCGCTTTAAGAGCGGTACCGGTGATCCCGGTGAGTATATCGAGATCTACAATCCGGGTACTGAAGCCTTCGACCTCGGGGGCTGCGTCCTGGGTAAGGTGAAACTCAATGGGAGCAGTGCTACCGAAGTTACGATCGATGAGGGTGTCTCCGTGCCGGCAGGGGGCTACGCGCTCTTTGCCTCAAGTGAAGATGCCGCTGCTGGCCTGAGTGTGGCGCAGGTGCTCGTCGGTTTTGGGCTGAACAACGAAGCGATGATCTACGACCTGACCTGCGCTGGTGAAACGCTGGATGAAGTTGAAGTTCCCTACTCCAGCAGTCTCTCGCTTGGACGTTCAGCACAGAAGGATCTCAACGGGCTGAGCTCTCCGAACCCCAGTGGTAGCTCGTGGTGCTTCACCCCAGACGACGCGGCCAACGAGTACACCGTCTTCGCCGGCGACAGCGGCTCCAAATACGGAACCCCGGGGGCGGCCAACGTGGCCTGTCCGTGAGCTTACCGTACAGCGATTCAACGCGCCTCTTTGAAGGCGCCGTTGGATCACGCTGAACGCACGAACAAAAACCGCATAGCTTCGGCTGTGCGGTTTTTTTGTACCCGGACACCGGGGCTCATCGCCTGCGGGCTCCTGCAAATGTAGGTCTGTTCGAACGTCCGCGGCCGCCCGAGCTTCTCAGCGTCATTGCGCCTGGTTATCTCGTTGAAGCGGAGGTGCGGACACCGCAAATACGCGGAGTAAAAATGGGCAAAAAAAAGCCCCCAGGGGTTGCCTGGAGGCTTTGAGCTTCGCCTGGGGGGAAGCGAAGCTCGAAAAAAATGGCCAGTCCGCCTGGGGGGGGAAGCGGACTGGCCGGGGTGCCGAGCGTGCTCACTTAAAGAAGGAGCTGGATCCTTCCGTGAGGGGGGGATCACGTTGAAGGATCGCGCCCGACACAATTCGGAAGATATCTCCGGGGAGTGGGGAGGTCAAGTCTTTTTTGTAATTTTCCACCAAGACTGGACAGACCCCACCCTTCACAGCAGCGCCCGAAGCGCTCTGGAGCGCGAATTTCATGGAGAATCGACACATTGAGTGTGGTATGAGCGACCTGCAAAAAAAACGTTAGAGACGATCTTTTACAAGCCCCGGCACCCCGAGACCTCGCGACGATCGCGTTTTGATACGATCGCCCGACCATGCTGACCGAAGTCTCGGCCCTTTCCGGCAAGCGAGTTGATGATGAGCGATATCCCCCTGGACCAGCGTGCATTTGAGAAGGCCCTCAGCGAGCTGGTGCGAACCTACCGCGCGACCACCGAAGGCGCGGCCTCCTACCACTCCGACGACAGTGTGCGCTGCCACCACTGTATGTTCACCACCGGCAGCACCGACTGCTCCTTCTGCACCTACTGCCGCGATTGCACCAACTGCACGTACTGTACTCAGTGCACCGAGTGCGAGCACTGTCATCAGTCGAGTTACTGCGTGCGCTCGAAGCGCTGCGCCAACAGCTCCTACCTGATCTTGAGCGAGGACTGCACCGACTGCGTGTTCTGTTTCGGGTGTGTGGGGCTTGTGAAGAAAGAGTTTCATATTCTCAACCAGAAGTTCTCGCGCGACCGTTACTTCAAGCTCGTCAAAGAGCTTAAGGCGGCGATGAAGATCGCCTGAGCCTCTCGTGCTGCTTATGTTGAGGGGGGCGGGTTGACATGCTGCTCAGGTGCACAGTATCTCGCTGAGTGACAGAAGGCGTGTGTGAACCCGGGAGCAGACGCTCCTGCGACGAGTTATGGAGGCGGTGTGAGCGAGATCTTAACGGTCGGCGTGGTGACGGTTAGCGACCGTGCCAGCCGCGGTGATTATGACGACATCAGCGGCCCGGCCATTGAGGCCTGGCTCAAGCGTGCGTTGGTCACACCCTTTGAGACGTGCGTTCGCCTCGTCCCCGATGAGCGCGGGCAGATCGGCGATGCGATCGTCGAGCTCTGCGATATTCAGGGCTGTCAGCTGGTGCTGACCACCGGTGGCACCGGTCCGGCGGTGCGCGATGTGACGCCCGAGGCCACCCTGGACGTGGCCGACCGTGAGATGCCTGGCTTTGGCGAGCGCATGCGTCAGATCAGTCTTAAGTACGTGCCGACCGCCATTCTCTCCCGTCAGGTGGGCGCGCTGCGTGGCCGCTCGCTGATCGTTAACTTGCCCGGCAGTCCACGCTCGATCGCCGAGATCCTCGACGAGCTCTTTGAGGCCATTCCCTACTGCATTGAGCTGATGGACGGCCCTATCATCGAGACCGATCCGGAGGTCGTGGTGGCGTTTCGCCCCAAAAAGAAAAAGGTCACCCCGTGAGCACGCGCGATCGCGACGTCATCCGTAGCCAGCAGGGGCAATCGGAACTTCGCCAACTCTTGTCGGACTGGCGCACCGGCCGCGACGTGGGCAAACACTTTACCGCGATCAAACATCTGCCCGCACGTCAGGCGCAGTACGCCGCGCTTCCCCGGGAGCTTGACCCCAGGGTCGGAGAACTTCTCCGCGCGCGCGGCTTTCAGAGCCTTTACAGCCACCAGGCCCGGGCCGTGGAGGCTGCACTTGGTGGCCGCCACACCGTCGTGGTCACGCCTACGGCCAGCGGCAAGAGCCTCTGCTACAACCTCCCGGTCATCGACAGCCTGTACAAGGGCCACAGCGCCCTCTACCTCTTTCCCACCAAGGCGCTCAGCCAGGATCAGAGCGCTGAGCTTAACCAGCTTCTCAAGCTCGCTCCGGGCCGCGATCCGATGTGGGAGGGACAGGTCTACGACGGCGATACCGACCCGGATGTTCGCCGTCGTGTGCGCCGTAACGGGCGCCTGGTGCTGACCAACCCGGATATGTTGCACGCCGCGATCCTGCCGCATCATGACAAGTGGGCGCGCTTTTTTAAGGGCCTCAAATACATCGTCGTCGACGAGCTGCACACCTACCGCGGGGTCTTCGGAAGCCACGTGGCCAACGTGCTGTGGCGACTTCGCAGAATTTGCCGCCATTATGGCACCGATCCCGTCTTTCTGGCCACGAGTGCCACCATCGCCAACCCCCGGGAGCTGGCAAGAGAGCTCGTTGGCGGCGACGTTGAGCTCATCGATGAGAGCGGGGCGCCGCAGGCCGAGCGCTATGTGTGCTTTTTGAATCCACCGATCGTCGATGCCGATAAGATGCGTCGGCAGAGCCCGCTGCGCCTGGCCTCGCGCATTGCAACGCAGACCTTAAAGCGCGACTGCCCCACCATTGTCTTTGCCCGCAGCCGGCAATCTGTGGAGGTGATGGTCAACCGTCTTAAACGCCGGCTGGCCGCCGATCGCGACCGCCCGGGGCTGGCCGACCGCGTGGCGAGTTACCGGGGCGGGTATCTCCCCGGGCTGCGTCGCTCCATTGAGAGCGGGCTGCGGGAGGGGCGAGTGCGCGGGGTGGTCACCACGAACGCCCTGGAGTTGGGAGTCGATATCGGTAGCCTTGATGTCTGCGTGCTGGCTGGCTACCCGGGCACCATTGCCTCGACCTGGCAGCAGATCGGGCGCGCCGGACGCAGTGGCGGCGTGTCGGTGGCCATCGTGATCGCCGGCGACAATCCCATCGATCAGTTCATTATTCAGAACCCGGACTACTTCTTCGGGCAGTCACCTGAGGCGGCGCGCGTTGATCCGCAGAACCTGCTTATCGCCGTCGAGCATCTCAAGTGCGCCTGCTACGAGTTGGAGTGGCGCGCCGGTGAGGCCTACGGTGGTTTGAGCCCGTCTGATACCGAGGAGGCGCTCGATTTTATGGCCCGCGCCATGGGCGTGGTGCAGCGAAGTGGCGAGCGCTGGACGTGGACCTCGCGCACGTATCCGGCCAACCAGGTCAGCCTGCGCAGCACCGCCTCGGAAAATTTTGTGGTTATCGACATCGGCGCGCGTGAGCGTAATGTGCTGGCCGAGGTGGACTTTGAGAGCGCACATCTGACGCTCTACCCCAACGCCGTCTACCAGATCTCGGGGGAGCCCTACCGGGTGGTACGCCTCGATTATGACGAGCGCCGAGCGTATGTGGAGCGCAGCGATGACGGTTACTACACCACCGCCATGCATTACGCCGCCACGCACGTGCTCGACGTCTTCAAGGAGCGTCAGGCTCCGCGAACCTCCATCGGCTTCGGGGAGGTGCGCGTCACCCAGCGTTTTGTGGGCTTTAAGAAGATCAAGTTCGGCACTGGCGAGAACATCGGCTACGGGGAACTCAACCTTCCGGAGCTCGATCTGCACACGATGGCCTACTGGCTGCAACTCAAAGCCGACGACTTCAAAGATCGCGTGCCCTCAAGTCTGGTGGCCGATCAATGGGTGCGCCTTGTTGAGGGGGTGGGTGAGGTGCTGAAGACCACGGCCAGCTTAAAGATGATGTGCGACTGGCGTGATCTTGAGCTGTGCATCGGCTCAGTGGCCAACGATCAGTGGTGGTCGCAGGGCCCGGGGGGGCTGACCGTGCGCGATGCCTCCGGTGAGGAGCAGGACTTTGAAGCGGGCCAGATCGCGCCCTCTCTTTATGAGCCGCATATCTATCTCTACGATCGCTACCCCGGAGGCGTGGGGCTTGGCGAAGGGCTCTTTGATGAACACGAGATCTTTATGGGCATGGCCCGCGATCTCGTGCGCAGCTGCCCCTGTGAGGCCGGCTGCCCCTCATGTGTGGGGCCTCCCGGGGAGAGTGCTACGCCCATTAAAGACTCCGTGGAGACGATTCTCGAAGTGCTCAGTCGGCGTGACGCGTCCAGCTCGCGCTGAATCCGACCCTGGTATGAAAAAACGCCGGACGTCGCCGACCTCTACAGGGTCGCGACGTCCGGCGTTTTTTTGTTTCATCACGGTGTTTCCAGACGCGTTTACTTCGTGTCTTTGTCTTCCGACGCACCGAGGGAGCGGGGCTCAACGACCTTATCGATCAAGCCGTACTCCAGCGCCTCGTTGGCGCTCATGTAGTAGTCGCGGTCGGTGTCTTTCTGGATGCGCTCCATCGACTGGCCGGTCTGCTCGACAAGGATCTCATTGAGGCGCTCGCGCAAACGCAGGATCTCGCGGGCCTGGATCTCGATGTCGGTGGCCTGTCCGCCGATCCCCCCACGCATCAGGGGTTGGTGGATCAGGATGCGGGAGTTGGGAAGCGCGTAGCGCATACCCTTTTCGCCGGCGGTTAGAAGCAGCGCGCCCATGGAAGCAGCCTGACCCATGCAAATCGTCGAGACGCGCGGGCGGATATAACGCATCGTATCGTAGATCGAGAGGCCGGCGGTGACGCTTCCCCCGGGGGAGTTGATGTAGAGGCTGATGTCCTTGTCGGGATCATCGCTCTCCAGGAAGAGGAGCTGGGCGACGATGGCGTTGGCCACGTCGTCAGTGACCGGGGTGCCCAGAAAGACGATGCGGTCTTTGAGCAGGCGACTGTAGATGTCCCAGCCGCGCTCACCGCGGTGGGTCTGCTCGACGACGTAGGGGATAAAACCCATAGCATTGCTCTCGTAATAAGGTTCATTGAGGGGGCGCCTCACGGCACCAAAATCAGCCGCTGACAATGTGGTCACCACGGCACAAAATTGCAACCCACAGGTCGGTGCAATCATTCGCGATGCACGGGACTCAGCGCCGTTTTTTGGAGCGATGTCCCCCGCGTGAGCTGCGTTTTTTTCGTGCTTCGGGGGCGTCGATAAGCTCGACGATGAGGCTGCCGTAATCCCCCTCGGGGGTGCGTTCCGGGGCGTAGCCACGCACGTAGCGCAGCCCGGGGCCTTCGAGCCACTCGAGCACCGCTGGCTTGAGAACCGGACCATCTTCGGAGTGAAGGCCGCGGCCGTGGATCACGCGGACATAGCGTGGATCGTCGCTCTTCCACCACTGGTGCAGATAGAGTTCCAGCTGGCGAAGGGCGTCTTCCAGGGTGTCTCCGCGCAGGTTAATTTGCCCTGTGCGCTGGCCGATGGCGACCTGTTGGTAGCGTGTGATCAGCGCGCGCTGGCTGCGCGTCAAGGGCGGGATGTGGCTCAAACCCTCATCGTCGCGGGGGAGCGAGGGGGTGATGAGCCCGTTATCGGGCTCGGGCTCCTCATCGGGATCGTCGGCTCTGCGCAGCTCGCGGTTTTTGCCGTGCTGCGGGCGCACGCGCTCGTCGCGCTCCAGCGCTTTGGCGCCGGCGACTGCGCGCATAAAGAGCGCGGCGTCACGGGCCTCAAAGACATGCTGGCGCGCGTCTTCTTCGGCCTGAGGGTCGGGGGATTCGTTTTTCGGCGCTCGCTCGGAGCGCGAGGCGGCGGAGGTGGCGTGAGGGTCGGGGGGAAGCTCCGCGGAGGCCTCCCCCTGGTATTTCCCCTGAAAGATGCGCGAGGGATCGAGTTTCTCGACCGCCATCTCAAAAAGCTCTTCGTCGCTCAGCGGTGTTTGCTCGGGCTCGGAAGGCGTTTGAGCCTCGGGAGGCGCTTTCTGCGCAGATGGCTTCGATGCCTTTGGCCCGGGGGCCCTGGAGGCCTCCGAGCTCCGACCGGGCTTTAAGTCCAGATCGAGCTTTTTGAGTTGATCGGCCAGTGGACCCAGCCCGGATTTGCCTCGCTTCTTCTGACTCAACGCATCTTCCTCGGCGCCACACGCCGCTTCAATGGGCTTACTTCTCGGCCTTCTTCATCTCCTCGGGGAGCTCAACCTCAGCGGGCTCAAAGGGGATGGAGACACGAACCTTGCCGCTACGTGCGAAATGATCGGCCGGAAACTCAAAGGTTAAGCTCTCGGCGGCATCAGGACGCTCAAAGAGCGCGAAGTCGCTGACCGAGGCACCGGCGGCGATCTCGGTGTCGCGCTCCAGCTGCCCCTCGGCGGTGGTGTTCGAGGGGAGGCGCACCCGGTTGAGGCTTCCCGTCGCACGCTGCAGGCGCGCGCCCTTACGGCCGGAGAGGTCGCGATGGCCCGGCTCAAAATTCACCGCTGCGTCGCCCTGGTTGGTCAGCTTGTAGTCGATGCGCAGCACCGGTTCGGCGCTGTAGCCCTCTTTATCGCTGTTATCTTTGAGCTTGATGTAGCTCTGATCGACCGCCGTCACCTCAAAGCTCACGCCTTCAAAGTCGATGCTCTGGCCGACCTCATAGACCGTGGGCCCCTCGGGCGTGGAGGGCTGGTAGGTCAGCCCAAAGAGCACCGGGTTTTTGCCGCGATGCATCGAGGGCGGAAGGCTCAGTACCAGATCGCGCACTGAGGCGTCTGGAAGCTCAAAGAGAAAGACGTCGCTGATCGACTCCCCGGGGGCCAGCGTGGTGGTCGTGGTGACCTGGCCAGGCAGAGTGCCCCGATCGAGGTAAACCCCGCTGATCGGTGCCTTGGAAAACTCCGCCAGCGGTGTCTCGGCCGATGGGGCCGGATAGAGCAGAGGCGTGGAGCCCTCGGTCATCTGCTGGCTGGCGTGGCTGGGGCTGTACACGACATTGTCTTCGCCAGCGTTGGTGACGGTCACCGGAATGGTGAGCACCGGACGCGGATACTCAATGGTGCTTCCCTGGTCGTCGAGCTCCAGGTAGCGCGCGCTGTACTGCCCGGGCTCAAAGGTGACCCCGCCGATGGTCTGGGCCTGGTTGGCCGGCCCGACGGTCACGGCCTCCTCACAGGCGGTCAGGCTTACGATGGCGGCGAGGCTGGCGAGCGTTGGGACAAGACGCGATCCCCGAGGGGTGAACATAATGTATGACCTGCGTTTGGAGTGGTTGCGCGTGCGCTGTGTCAGACGCGCTCTGGCGCCAAAACGTGGATGCGCGGAGGGTAACAAAGGCCGTTTCGGGCGGTCAACATGCGACGCAGCGCGTCGCCACTACTCTAACCCATCTTTACCCGGCTGGCTTTCCGCGCGACGTCAAACTTTGTTATACCTGAGCGTTGTGAGCCGACGCGGACGCCTGGATGCTTGCTGCAATCAGCATCGCTGACGCGCGGGAGCACGCGGTCTGAGTACCCTGCGCGTTTCTATGCTACAGCCGGAGCGTGCCGGGTTCTACCTCACCATGCCATGTGCAGAAGCTGATGCCGATGCAGATTTGGCGTCAACGCCAGCTCACAGCGTACGACTTCGAGATACAACACAAGGGCGCGAAGGCGCCTTACTGGTTGCCCGGGATAAATAGCATGATGGCGAGTGGTAGAAGAGCAGGGCGCGCAGCATCGGTGGTGCTGATGCTGGCAGTTTTGGTGAGCGCCGGATGCGTTCAGGAGTACGACCTGGAGCGGCGCGTCCCTGAGCGCGGAACCCTCGGCGAGGAACTCCACGCCATCTGGCTTAAGGATACGCGCCGCGGCGCGGTGAAACCCGAGGATCGCAGCACGCTTTTGGAGGCGCGCCGCGATGAGTTTGTCGGCGCCGTCGACCGCGCCGTGCCCGCCGGCACCGAGCATGAGCTCGACAACTTCCTTCAGGCGATTCTCCCGGCCATTGAGCAGGGCTACTTCCCGGCATTAACCCGTCGCCTGCCTTTGATCATGGAAGAGGCAGCGAACGACGAGGAGCTCCTCGACTTTATCCTCAATCAACCTGAGGTCGGTCCGACCGACTACCTCTCGCCACGCCACCAGGGACGTTTCTTCTACGAGCTTTCGCTCTTTGAACAGAGCACCGCTCTGATGGGCCATATGGGACGTGTGCTCGCCGAACAGGATGGCTTCGACGACCAGGGCAACCCCGACATCAGCCAGCCCGCCGCCGGCAGCAACCTCTTACGCGCGCTGGCCGAAGGGTTGGAGAACGATCCGCCGGAGATCGCCACCGACCGCGTCTCGGTGATGCTTCGCGATATGCTGCTGAAGGGCGATCCGCGCTATCTCAATGGCGAATCGAGTCGCCTGGCGCTGGTGGCGCTTTTCGACGATCGAGGCATGCCTGAAGTACGATTGCGCCCCGATGGAAGCATGCCCGCGCCCTTCATCGACGGTGACGGCGATGGCCTGGCGGATCTTGACGCTCAGGGCCGCTTTGAGATGACCGAGGGTCCCGCTCTGGCCATCAAACCCTTAAGCGATGATCCCTCGCCGCATCCCTTGATGATGCGCGATCTTTTCGGGCGGTTGCAGTTCGCGCAAAACGATTTCGTGTTTGAGTATGTTGACTTAAGCGAGACGTCGCTTCCCTTCCTGGTAAACCTGGGGGCGGGGCTCGCTGCCGAAGATGCCGTGTACCACGGGGCGGCCGCAGCCCGCTCGCTGCTCGGACCGGCGGTCGTCGGCCAGGATGCGCGCGGGCCTTATCCCTCCTACTCGCCGGAACATCCGATGGTCGATGTGGTCGATGCGATCATCAGCGGCCTCTCCATCACGGAGCTTCCCGAGGTCATGGAGCTGACCTCGCGCTTCGTGCAGCAGTCCACCGGGGGCCTGGCTCATTTCTCCTTTGCGATCAGCGATGCCATCGAGGCGATCGAAGACGCGCCGGCGGCCGAGCTCGGAGACAACTCCACGCTGGTCCACGATCTTTTGCCGGTTCTGCGCGAGATCGCCGCCGACCCCGATCTCTGGGAAGATGTCTTCATCGCACTGCGCGAGCCCATCATGGAGCGCAGCGGGGAGGCGATGCTCACCCTGCTTCGCCACAAAAATCTGCAGGCGGTTCCCGCAGACGACGGCCTCTACAACGCCTGCTTTGAGCAATGCGACGCCGATCTACAGATCGGCACGGTGGCGCGTTTTGAGTGCATCCGCGCCTGCCCCTCCGATGAGATCTTCCGTGAGGCGATGGACTACTCCCAGCCGGAGTCGCCCGAGAATCGCAGTATGTTCCAGCGCGTCTTCCACCTGCTGCGTGATACCGCTGGTACTCCTTACGTGATGAATATCGAGGAGGTGGTGGTGCCAGGGGTCGATATGATCGACATGCCTCCGATGCTGGAGCTACCCGGCTCAGCCGAAGCCTTTATGAAAGCAGTCGCCGGTGATCTTCTGCTCTCCGACTACATCAGCGACGATTTTACCAACAGCGAGATCGGCGAGTTGTTGGAACTTCTCAATGAGCTGGTGCCCGGAGCGGTGGATGACGAAACCGTGGGCGGCATGCTCAGCGTAGCCAGTCAGCTCTTCGGTGTTCGCCTCGACCCCAGCCCGACCCCCGCGCAGATCACGCGCCTCTTTAACAAGCCGCGCCTGCGCTTTGAGGACGAGAACAACGGGTACGTCCTCGAGGTGACAAGCCCCACCTGCAGAGATGGCTACGTGATGGCCAGCCACCACGCCGACGGGCTCTACGCGGCGGAGGCCAGCGGTCTTATCGACGTGCTCCACCCCCTGGCGAAAGCGTTCAGCCGGCACGATCGCGAAGAGCTGCTTATGCGTATCTTCGAGGTGATTCATGACCACTACTCCGGCCGCGTCGACCTTTATTTTGACCGCGCGGGCAACCGCAGCCCCATGAAGGGCGCTAACCTGGTTAGCCTGGAGCCTGCCCTCGACGCGATCTTTGAGCGTGGTCACGTCTTCGCCGGTTTGCGTGCGCTGGCGCTCTCCACGGCCCATGTTCGCGATGATGAGGGCGTCAACGTCGATGAGCGCCTGCGCCAGTTGATCTACGCCTGGCTGCGCGCCGACGACCGCTATACGACCCGCGCCGGCGAATCGACGCTGGTGCTGGCCGACGGTCGCACGCTCGACGAGGTCAGCCGTGTCGATATCATCGTCGACCGCCTGGCCGAGATGGTCCGCCGCGCCGACGATAATGAAGAGGTTAAGGCGCACCTGGCCGATTTCGCCGAGGGCTTCCTCGACGTGGTGCTGCGCGCGCAATCCGACGGGCAGGGCGGCTATCAGTTCAACAACCCTGGCGTCATCGCGCTCTCTTCACATGTGCTCGACTACACCGCCCAGCGCGCCCGCGAGATGGAAGATCGTGGCGAGTTCGAGGGCTGGCTCACCGAAGATGTGCCCGACGCCCTGATGGAGATGTTCACCTCTCGCTGGTTCTTCGCGGCCGTGGAGCTTATCGCTGCGCTGCATGACGATCCGGAGGGCCGCGCCACCATCAGCGCCGCGCTCAGCTACCTCGGCGACAACACGCGCCGCGCTGACCAGAGCGCCATGATGGTCTACGCCCTGTTGGTGCAAGCCTTCGATCTCGAAGAGCTCGCCCCGGTGGCGCGCTTCGCCATGCAGAGCCTCGACCCGGACCGTCGCTACGACGTACAGGGCCAGCACGCCGGGCTGCCCACCGGAACCCTCCTTGGTGAGTTTATGGCCCGCGCCGGCGAGCTCGACCCCGAGGGCGAGGGCGTGCGCATCATGGGCCGCGGCGCGGTCCAGGGCGAGGAGTACCGCGCAAGCTGGGTGGCCATCGGCGATCTGGTGCTGCGCTACTTCAGCGATACTCCCCGCGACCAGGGCGAGCTGACGCGCGAAGACATCACAAGCGGTCTGGACAACCTTGGCGAGTGGTTACTGCAGGAGGAGCGTGGTCTGGAGCGCTATTATAAGCTCGTCGATCATCGCCGCAGGTTGTTGGATGGGGAGTAAGAGCGATCGCCCCCGTGGGGATGAAACATCTCTCTAAAGCGCGGCGATCGCCGGCAACCTCCCCCACGATCTCCCGAAACTGCGCGCGATCCAGGACTGCGGCGGGCCTGGCGAGGACTTCTTGAGCCCCTGTGTTGACCGTCCAGAGGTGGCCGCGCTAGGTTGCCGGCCGTGAGCCGCTCCTAAAAAAACCGCACGCCATCGGACGTCGAATCATGATGCCAGCCGCCGTCTCCGAATCGCCCCGTTACATTGTCGTTGAAGGCCCGATCGGGGTTGGGAAGACCACGCTGGTTAACCGGCTGGCCGCCCGCTTTAACGCGCGCACCGTCCTGGAGATCTTCGAAGAGAACCCTTTTCTGGCAAAGTTCTACGAAGATAAGGATCGTTTCGCCTTTCAGACCGAGATGTTCTTTCTCTTAAGTCGCTATCGCCAGCAGGAGGAGTTCGCCCAGAGCGATCTCTTCAGCCCGCTCTCGGTCAGCGACTACCTCTTTGTGAAGTGCCGGCTCTTTGCCAGCCTCACGCTCAGCGATCATGAACTCACGCTCTACGATCGCATGTACTCGATCCTCTCCACCCAGGTGCCCCGGCCCGATGTGGTGGTGCACCTGCACGCCCCGCTCGACGTGCTGATGGGACGCATCAACCAGCGTGGGCGTTCCTACGAGAAGAACATGGATCCGGAGTACATCGACCGTCTGCGCCGGCTCTACCACAACTTCTTTGCGCATTATGATGATGCGCCGATGATCCAGATCGACACCACGGACATCGACTTCTCCCGCGACGATCAGGCTGTTGAAGATCTGATGGCGCAGATCACCGCCTGCCACCGTGACGCCATTCAGCCGGCGGCGGCGCTGAAGTTCTGAGCGCGTCATTCACGGCGCTTACGGACATGTGACGATATTGTGGGGGAGGGCAGGCAACGCCAGAGAGCGACCGTGGGTCGTGTTCTCAGGCGACCGTGGGTCAGTTCTTAAGCGACCGTGGGTCAGTTCTTAAGCGACCGTGGGTCA
>NZ_SADD01000026.1 GCF_004005565.1 Lujinxingia sediminis
GCGCTTAATCCTGTGGGAAGCTCAGCGTGGCGTACTTCTCGTAGAGGACCTCGCTCTCGGCGTGGCATGCGGGCTCGGCAGCGTCGGCGCAGGGGATGCCCGGGGAGACGGTGACCTGGGCCAGGTCCTCGTGCCAGTCGATGGATCCGGCGTACCAGGGGGTCTGGATATCGTTTGCGCCAATCTCCTGGGAGGCTTCCCAGATGAGCTCGCCGGCCAGGTACACGCGGGCGTGGGCGCGAATGGCGTCGGTGTGATTGTGGCCCATGGCGACGATGTGGGTGCGTCCGGAGGGGAGCGCGTCGTGCACGATGTAGTTGGGGGGATCGGTGTAGCCGGCGGTGTTGACCATGGTGACGGGCACCGCGTCGGCACCATCGGGCTGGAGGGAGGCCGGGCTGTTGTTCCAGAAGATGCAGTCGTTTTCGTCAATCGCCTGGGAGAACGAGGCCTGTTCGGAGTTGCAGTAATAGAGGTCCAGGGCACCCTGGAAGTCCGATGCCTCGTCGCCGGGGGTGAGTTTTTCCCAGGAGAGCGCAATGACGACTTCGTCCTGGGGGAGCGGGGGCGTCTCGGAAGGCTGCTGGTCGCAGGGGGCGTCGGGGCAGTCGGCGGTGTCAACGCTCTCGGAGGTGCAGGCGTTGGTGAGCAGGAGTAGGGCGCAGAGGGCGCTGATGGGGAGAGTACGGCGCATGATGAGTGTCCTGTGGATGTTAAGTGTCTGAAATCATGGTTGAATGGGGGATGCGCTCTGAGCTGCTTTTGATGTCACGTCGGTTGTATCGAGAGCATCGCGTACAGGGTGGCGTGCGATGCCTCTCCGGCGAGGGCGGGATGATGGGCTCAAGCTACCCAGAAAGAGGGGGGTGTTACAAATGTTAGTGGAGTGGCGTTTTACTACGCCGTCAACGATAGCTCAGGGCGTACGAAGGGGCGCGCGTTTGTGGTCAGGTGGTTGTGGGGTGCCGGGGTTTGCGCTGTGGGGCAATTCGTGCGGGCGGCCGGAAAAGCTGCCCGTGAGTTGAGCAAGAGACGAGTCAACTTACTCCTCGTTCTCGTGGTCGCTTAAATCAAGATGGACATCACCGATATGGAGACCGTCGAAGGTGCAGGTGTTGGTGTGGTCGGCCAGGCAGGAGAGAGGGCGGAAGCGCTCCGGGGTGTCGGTGTGGGGGAGCCAGTCGAAGAGGGCGACGTACCAGGTCTGGCCGGGGGCGATGAGGGCCTGGCGGTAGCGCCAGATGCGCTCGCCATGGAGGTAGACGTCGACCCTGGCCAGCACGCTGTGGCCGCCGGCGATGTAGCGTACCGCGGCGTGGGTGCGCTGGCCGGGGAGGATGGGATGGCCGACCTGCTCGACGAGGCCGTGGCGGGTGGCGTTTTCGCCGGCACGGGGGCGGTAGATGGCGCCGTCGATGCCCCACTGGTTCTGCGGGGTGCGCCAGGAGGTGCAGCCCAGGCGGTTGGGGGCGTCAAAGGAGGTGGCCAGCGGGCTCATGCAGGCGATGAGATCGAGGTCGACGGCCTCGTCTCTCAAAATCGGCCCGTCGATCAGTGGCTCCCAGGAGAGGCGCATCACGAAGGGCTCCTGCATGAGCGGGGCGGCGGCGTCGTCGGGCACAGGCGGCAGGTAGGGATCTTCGGCGGGCTCGGGGGGGATGGGCGTTTCGTAAAAGTCCCAGCGGGCGTCGGGGTCGCCGGGCGCTATGGCGTCGATTTCGATCGGGCCGCAGGATGTGGTCAGTGCGGCGAGGAGCAGTGCGCCGCTCAGACGATACAGAACACGGGGGGGAGGGGGTGGCGAGTGTGCTGGGGAGCCAGGTCGGGTCATGGTCGTCTCGGCGGTGGCGGCGAAGGGGCCGGTGGCCGGTGCGTTCCCTCCGCGGTGGTTGGTTTGAGCGTGGGGTGAGGCTAGCGCGAGAGGGGGATGGGGTCAAAGGTGTGGACGGGGGCGTTACACGATATAAAAAAACCGACCCCCCTGAAGGGGCCGGTTTTTCATTGCTTTCCATGATGAAGGTGCTCTGGGAACGCCGCGTCAGGGAGCCTCGGCGAAGGTGACATCCCGGAGGTAGAGCGCATCGTTCACGTCATGACAGGCATCATCGCTATTGCTCTCAGCACACGAGGGGCCGTCGGTGATGGTGACATGAGCGGGGTCTTCGTGCCAGTCGATGGTGCCAGCGTACCAGATGGCTTTGCTGACCTCGGGAGTGAACTCCACCGAGTTCTCCCAGGCCAGCTCGCCATCGAGGTAGACGCGGGCGTGGGCTCGGACGGCGAATTGGACGCTGTAGCCCTGGACCACCAGGTGGGTGCGCCCGGCGGTGGGGTGATCGTGCACGACCCATTCCGGGTAGTCGACAAAGTGACTATCGAGCTGCATCTCGGTCTCCATGCGCTCACCATCCGGGGTGGGATCAAACCCGGCACGCCTGTTGCGGTAGCTCGTGCAGCCGCTGTCTGTGTTAAGGGCGTGCAATCCGTCGAGGGCATGGCAGTAGAAGAGATCGAGGTCGGTATAGGAGTTTATGTACGGGCTCGCGTCTTCATCCACGGGATCCAGGCGCTCCCAGATCACCTCAATGAGGACGTCGCGTTCGGGGCGCGGAGGGGGATCCTGGGGGCGCCAGTCGGGCATATCATAGGGGGCGTCGGCGTCGGCATCGGAGGCGTCCGGGCCGGCGTCGGGCAAAAGGTCGGTGTCTTCGCCGGCGGCGTCCTCAAGCTGCCAGTCGCAGGAGGCGTCGGGGCAGTCGTCGGCAGGAGTTTCAGCGTTTTCGGGGGTGCAGGCGCTTGCGGCGAGCAGCAGGGCGCAGAGCGTGACGATAGAGAGGTTGGGGCGCATGGTGAATCTCGTGGGTAAGGTCAATTGGTTGATTGTTATGGGTTATTCGGCGTCGATGTCCGCGCCTTCGAGGAGCACTTCTTCGGCATAGAGCCCGTCATGGGCGCAGGCGCCGAGGGACTCGGAGGTGCAGGGGGACGGCTCGATGCGGACGGGGTTCTCGCGGATGTCGGGTTCGTTGGACCAGGCGAAGATGGCGGCATACCAGGTCTGGTCGCGTTCGGTGAGGATCCTGGTGTCTTCCCAGATGCGCCGGCCCTCCAGGTAGATGGCCAGGGTGGCGCGGGCGTCGTAGCCGCCGTAGTGGTAACGCACGCCGACATGGGTGCGTCCGGCGGGCAGCAGGGGATGGCCGACCTGTTCGGCGACCCCGTCGCGGGTGGCGTCTTCGCCCGCGCGCACCGGGTAGGCTTCGCCAGCGATGCGCCACTGACTTAGCGGGTTGCTCCAGGAGATGCAGGCCTCGGTGTGGTGGCGGTCAAAGCTCTGGCCGGGCGGGGTGATGCAGGTGATGAGCTCCAGGTCGACAGACCGGCTCACCAGGGGGCGCTCATCGGTGAGGTGCTCCCATTCCAGGCGTACGACGAAGGCTTCGTCGAGCAGCGGCACCTCAAACCCCTCGGGGAGAGGCTGGAGGTAGCGTCCGGCGGGCTCGTCGGATTCATTCGGCTCGTTGGGGTCGCCGGGGCCGCTCGAGTCGTTGGGGTCGTTGAGGTTGCCGGGGCCGCTCGAGCCGTCGGGGCTGCCGGGCTCCTCGAACTCCCAGCCATCTCCCTTGCTGAGATGATCCGGAGAGGCGGAGGGGCCGCAGCCCGTGGCGAGGAGTGTCGTCAGTGCCAGGGCTGCGCAGTGCCGCGTGGTAGGTGGTGGAGGCATGATGAAAATCTCGGTACGAAAGGCTCAGGCAAGGGTGCACGGGCCCCTCGCGTTGGTTTGATGAGTGGAAGAGGGTACCGAGATGGGGGGAGGAGTTCAATGGTTGTGGGGCGTCGGGGTTTGCGGGGTGGGGAGGTTCGTGAGGGCGGGGTGCGGGTTATGGGTAAGGTGTTGATATTGCGCCAAAAAGAACGACCCACGGTCAGCCGGGAGGTGACCGTGGGTCGTTTTTTGGGATAAAGCTGAACGCGGAGGCGGGTGTCGACGCGTCATTTCCCGCCGTGCAACCCACCGCCTCGGAAGCTGCGGTTGCCCACGCTGCCCAGGCGCCCGGAGCGGGGGTAGGCGTGACGGCCGTAGTAGATGACGTGCATGTCGTGGTGGCGGCGCGTGTACTCGCGATCGTTGTCGGTGGGCGGGCTGTCATCGGGGTTGGCGGCGACGGCGACCAGCGCGACGAAGAAGAAGACGAGGCCGCAGAGGAATGCGAGGCCGATGGCGTGTCCGTTCATGGCAAAACCTGAAGGGTAGGGGGCAGGTCAGTTCCAGCTGCGCCAGTCATCACGAAAGTAGTCGATGAGCACCGGTCGCATCAAGGTGTTGGGCTCGACCTGCTGGCGGCGTCGCAGATCGGGGGGGAAGTAGAAGAGCTCGCGGTCGTGGTCGCTGTCGTAGAAGCGGCCTTTGATGTCGCGAAGGGGCGCGGGGGGCACAACGCCCGGGGAGGCCAGCGCAAACCCCCATTCGCCAAAGCTGGGGACGTTGGCGTGAAAGGGGCGCGTCTGCCAGCCGGCGCGCTCCAGGGTGGCGAGGGCGCCCCAGTAGGTGCGGTTGGCAAAGAAGGGACTTCCGAGCTGGGCGACCATCAGGCCCTCGGGGGCCAGGAGCGCCTGCAGGCTCACGTAGAAGGTCACCGAGTAGAGCTTGGCCAGCGACTCGTGATGAGGATCGGGAAGGTCGATGATGATGAGGTCGAAGGGCGGCTCATCGCGCGTTTCAAACTCGCGCACGAAGTTGAAGGCGTCGACGTTGAGCACGTCGACCGGGCGTTTTTCGAAGGCCTGGTCGTTGAGTTCGCGCAGCATCGGATGCTCTCGCCCCAGACGCGTCATGGCCGGGTCGAGGTCGACCATGGTGATATGCGCGATGCTCTCGTAGTGACCGAGCTCGCGCAGCGCCAGGCCGTCGCCGCCGCCGAGCACCAGGACGCGCTCGATGGTTTGAAGGCGACTGGCCGCCGGGTGCACCAGGGCCTCGTGGTAGCGGTACTCGTCGCGGGCGGAGAACTGCAGCGAGCCGTCGAGAAAGAGGCGGATATCGTCGTTGCGCCTCGACATGACGATCTTCTGGTAGGGGGTCTGCTCCATAAAGACGATCGGGTCTTCGTAGAGCTCGCGCTCAACCAGGCGCTCGATGGGGCGGTTGACGATCAGCGCGCCGCCGAGCAGCGCCAGCGCCAGCGCGCCCAGGGTGAGCATGGCGCGTGCGCGAGTGAGCATCGGCCGAAAGACCTGAAGCATCACCAGGGCCACCAGCACGTTGAAGAGCCCGATGAGCAGCGAGGAGCCCATGATGCCGAAGATCGGCAGGAGCAGCAGCGGAAAGGCCACCCCGCCGATGAGGGCACCCAGGTAGTCGACGCCCATCATCTGACCGACGCTCAGGCGCAGATCCTGGCGCAGCTCTTCGCTGATGCGGATCAAGAGCGGCATCTCCAGGCCCACCAGCGTGCCCAGCGTCAGGATCAGCACCACTCGCCCGATCTCGAAAAAACCGCCGATGGCATAGAGGTAGAAGAGGGCAAAGGCCGAGAGGCCCCCCACAAGCCCCACCAGAATCTCGGTGAGTACAAAGACGTCGACCAGGCGAGTCTTGATGCGGGTGGAGAGAAAGGCTCCCAGACCGTAGGCCGACATGAAGAGGCCGATGGTCATGGAGAACTGGAAGGTGCTGTTGCCCAGGAGGTAGGTGCTCACCGTGCCGACGATGAGCTGGTAGATGATGCCGCAGATCGAGACGGCACCCACGCTCAAGGCTACGATGGCCAGAAGCGTGCGCTGGCGGCCCCCCAGGGGCTGGGGGGGCACCCCGGAGATATCGTCGTGGTTCGGGGAGCTCATAGGCTGCGGGGCGTGCTCAGATGACGCCGTGAATGATCACGGCGAAGGCGATGAAGTAGCTGCCTTCAATGAGACCGATGGCGAGGTTGTCTTCCTCGTGGATCTGCTTGTTGAAGTCGAAGGAGGTGGCCGCGACCAGCACGATGCGACCGATCCAGAGCATCAAGAGCCCCAGGAGAAAGAGGCCGGTGACCAGCGCGATATCGGCCCACAGCGTGTTGGCCATGCGTTCGCCGCCGACGAGCCCGTGCAGGATGATGGCCGCGGCGATCTGGAACATGCCCTTGCTGGCACCGACGGCGGTGTTGCGGTCGCCGACCAGCTCAGCGTTGACGTCAAAAGGCGCGATGATCTTGTAGGCGTAGCGCGCCAGTACCAGGGCGGCCATACCGCCCAGGCTCCAGCCCAGAAGTTGTGTGATCAGTTGACCCAGCTCTGCCATGTTCATGGGGTTCCTCGTGCAGCGTGTGGTTTTGGGGCAGCCTCCAGGCGCGCTCAGGCGCGGGGCTTCAACGCGGTGATCTCGACATCTTTCCAGGTAAGAATCTCCATCAGGCTCCACTCATGCTCGCCACGCTCCTCGTAGAGGACGTGCTCCAGGATGAGGGCGCCTGAGGCGTGGATGCGAGGGATGGGGGAGGGCAAGTACACCCAGGCTTTGTACTTGCTGTGGTATGCTTCACCTTCATAGTGGGTGGTCAGGCTACCGGTGCCGCTGTTGTTGCGGTCGAGCGAGAGGGTGGTATTGCGCACGCGGACCCAGCGTTGGTTGTGGGCCTGCTGCTCGATGCTGGACAGCTCATCGGGGCTGAGTTCCAGCCAGCGCAACATGTAGCGGTGGTCGCGGGTATGCTCTTCGCCCTCGCTGTCGGTGTACTCTTCTTCGTAGGATTCGATGGCGATGAAGTGCTCTTCGCCCCGGTGGTTGTGCAGGCGCAGCTCGTAACCGGCCTGTTCACCAGGCTCGCGGTGTTCACGCACATCGGTCACGGTGAGCAGCTCACCACGGAGCTTGAGTTGGGAGCCCGGGCCCATTTTTTCGAGAAGTTTGCGGGTGACTTTGGTGCGGCCCCGGGCCACGTAGACGGCGATGCCAATGAAGATGAGCATGCCCAGCATGAAGGGCCAGGAGCCGACGCTACGCGGCTGGCTGCTCAGGAGCTGCACCGTGAAGGCGGCAGCCCGCACGTCGCGGGCGCTAAAAAGTGTGAGCTGCGGGCGGTAGGTGCCAGCTTCGGGGACCCGGAAGTTAAACTGCGTGTGGGCGTTCTGCTCGTCCCAGGAGCCCGACTCGCCACTGTCGTGCCAGACGCCGGCCTCGCGCCAGTAGGAGTCTTCAAGCTCCAGGAGTTCCTCGCCATCGCTGTTGACCACCGCCGCGCCCAGGTCCATCGCGCCGTTGACCGGCATGGGCACCGCGTAGCGGATGTTGAGGGTGTACATGCGCCCGGGATCGAGCTCCACGGCCGGGAGCTGCTTCGGGGAGTCGAGCTCGGTGAAGTTGGCCGTCTCGCTGTAAAAGAGGGTTCTGCGCTCGCCAACCAGGCCGTAGATGGCACCGGCCACGCAGAGGAGCGCAAAGAAAAGCGGGATAAGGGGGCGGTTTCGGATCGTCATGGTCTCAGTCCGGCTGGGCCATCACATCAAGCGAGGCGGCATGGACCGGCTCGCCCACCATCACCTCATACTCACCCTCGCCCCAGCGCTGCACGCTGAGGCGTGTGTTGCCATCGCCCTCGTAGTCCCAGGAGTAGGCGGTGGTGCGGGTTTCGCTGCCGCTCTCGCGGCTGATTTTGGCGTCGCTGGTGCCTTTCTCGGTCAGGCGAAAGCGTTGCCCGAGGTAGTCGATTTCGTCGGGCGGCTCCTCGCTGAGCATGAGGTCGGCCGGGCGGTAGAGCGCTACTTCGAGCTCATCGTCGTCTTCGACCGAGAGCCAGATATGGGCGTCATCGCCGCCGTAGAGCTTGTAATCATGCCAGAAGAAGCCGTTGGCATGGTTCACGATGCGCTGGTTGACGATGTAGGTCTGATCGAGGTGCACGACCACATCGCCGATGCGCAGGCTGCTCAGGTTAACGTCACGCCCCGGGGGCAGTTGCAGCGCTTCGGGGCGTTTGCCAAAGAGCGCGGCGAAGAAGCGTTTGATCCAGGCCAGCATCACAGCTCCGGGCAAGATGGGTGCACCAGCAAGAGAGTTGTTCGGGTATCATGGGGGCGAGGTCTGTGCAAATGGGCTGTGCACTCGAGGGGCGGTGTGGGGGCGTCGGGGGTTCGCGGTGTGGGGAGTTGGCGTGGGGGGTGGGGGGCGTGCGTGTTGTGGTTGGGTGGTTGTGTGGTTGGGTGGTTGTGGGGCGCCGGGGGGTCGCGGTGTGGGGAGGTTCGTAATGAGCGAGGGTCGGTCGAAGTGACCGGGGGTCGGTTGAAGTGACCGGGGGTCGGTTGAAGTGACCGGGGGTCGGTCGAAGTGACCGAGGGTCGGTCGAAGTGACCGAGGGTCGGTCGAAGTGACCGGGGGTCGGTTGAAGTGACCGGGGGTCGGTTGAAGTGACCGGGGGTCGGTCGGAGTGACCGAGGGTCGGTCGAAGTGACCGGGGGTCGGTTGAAGTGACCGGGGGTCGGTCGAAGTGACCGGGGGTCGGTTGAAGTGACCGGGGGTCGGTTGAAGTGACCGGGGGTCGG
>NZ_SADD01000027.1 GCF_004005565.1 Lujinxingia sediminis
AGCTCGACGCGCTCGCCGACCACGTGGAGACGACGTATCTGGGGATCAAGCACTGGATCTTCGGCGCCGACGTGGTCGGGATGGATGAGACGACCTGGCGACTGATGGAAACCGGTGCCACCAAAAAATGGCAGATGTGGGCGATTCGCGGCCGCGGCGCGATGTGGTTTGCGCTACGCGATTCGCGAAGCGGCGAGACCGCCGCCGGGCTGCTCGAAAGCTACTCTGGATGGCTCATCACCGATGGATGCCCAAGCTATGATAAAGCCGCCCGCCTGGTCCCCGGGGAGGTTCGCCTTAGCGGTTGCTGGGCCCATGTTCGCCGCAAGTTTGTAGATGTTGAATCCAACGATCCCGAGCGCGCCGAAACCGCACTCAACCTGATCGGAAAACTCTACGACGTGGAGAAAAAAGCACGTGACCCGGACGAGGGCATCGCATTGATGGGCTGGCGACGCTATCTGCGAGAAACCGAGTCGAAGTCCATCCTCAAAGAGCTACAAACGTGGGCGGTTAACCAGCGTGTGTTGCCTAAAAGCGCCATCGGCAAAGCGATCACCTACATGATGGAAAGGTGGGAGCGTTTGGAGCTCTATATCGAACATCCCGAGCTGTGGATCGACAACAATCCCACCGAACGCGGAATCCGTGGTCCGGTCGTGGGCCGCAAGAATCACTACGGTTCACGAAGTCGCCGCGGTACCGAGGTCGCCGCTCAGCTTTACACGATCTTCGAGACGGCCAAGATCTGTGGTGTTGACCCGCGTGAGTATTTAAAGCGGGTCGTGATGAATGACATTCGGTCGCCCAATACGGTCACGTTGCCGGCTCCGATCGAAGCGGTGCTGTCGAGCCTGGATGGCTGATTTTGGCCACCCTGGAAGAATCAAAGCCACGCCGGGTTCGGCGTGGCTTTTTTAATAGTAGGGGGCGTTGGGTGGTGATGGTGGGGTTTGGCGAGCATTTACGTTTTTGTTGGATGTGGAGGGGGCGAGGGGGTGGTGTGTGCGTTGAAAATTGTTGAGGATCAAAGTTCCCCATGTGCGGCAATACAACGCGCTTTGTGTCGAGCTAATAGTTTTTTTGAGGGTATGCCCTCATTGGGGTGAGAAATGGGTTGATTCTCATATTTGCCGTAGTCGTTGATGCTGTCCGGGAAATTTCGGTGCAAGGCTGGGTGGAATTTGGCTCTTAGTGATTTCGGTTCAATGTAGAGATAGTGTTGATCAAACAAGAGATGTAGATCGGCTCGAAGTAGTAACGAGTTCTCTGCTGAGTGGCTTCCATCTAGTTCAGTAACGCCAATGATATGTGCTGCTTGAAGCACGGAGGTGACACCACATCCAGATATTGAGCACTTAAATTTGTAGATTGTCAGCGTTTCCGAGCGAAACGTATGCTGGCCAATCCGTTGTCTTGTCGTTGCTAGTTGAAACGAAATTCCCGACGATGATTCGTTTTGTTTGTTCATCTGTATGTCAATCCATTCAAAAAACGGTACGCCATGACGTAGTTTGAATTCAGTAATGCTGGGTGAGTTTTCTTCCAATCTTTCTGGCCATGATATTGGAGTGGTTGGAGGCATGTTTAACGCTTCTAATATTTTGGCTTTGTCTATATCAATCTTTCTTATGTGTTGCAGGAAATAGATGTGAGACCAAGGGCTTTTGCCTGAGAAGGGCCAGATTTCTTCGCCCAGGTTTCGGTTCGTTGTAAATGATGCTACCACGCCGAGACGGGTGAATTTCTTCTTGCCGGACTCCGAAAACAATACAAGATCCCCCGGGGCATACTTTCCGTGGAACTTATGACTCATATTTTCGGCGACTGCGAAACAAAATATGTCGCCGTCCATAACACTCTTTAGTTGGTTATAGTCGTTTTTCTCTAAGTGGCGCTCAACGATGGACTCGCTGATAGGGTTGTCGATGGAAGTGGTTAGATTGTCTGTTCTGGCAGGTACGAGGTGAATGGCCAATTTGTATTCTCCATTACTTGGGGGTGAGTGGATGGGCAGATAGTCGAGCTTTGGAATTGCACAAGTTTATACATGAACGCGGGATTTGTATAGAACGGCGCTACAAATAAGTTGGGTTGAGGATTCGCTGACGGCGAGCCCCCCCGGCTCGCAATACTCCCAACCTCTACTCCCCCGTCACCACCGTACAACTCCTCCGAAACAACCCCAGCACATTCATCGTCGAGTGGTTCACCGTTCCAATATGTACGATCTCACCATCTTCGGCGGCGGTGGCCATCGGGGGCTTGTCGGAGCGGCTCAGGGGGATGAAGAGGATGTGGGTGACGCAGCTCTTGCCGGTCTTGAGGCCGACCTCGTTGTCAGTGACCGGGCCGGGGACGGAGACGCCGGTGTAGAGCAGGCCGAAGTCGCCGGTGGCCGAGGCGCAGCCGCTTAAGCTGAGAAGAAGGAGCGCGATGAGCGCGAGTTTTCGTGGGGTGGACATCATACTACCTACCTCATGTGAACATACGTTCTGACAGGTCGGTGCAGGGGGCATGAAGCGTTGAGAAAGCTGCACCGCTGCGAATCCATCGAAAATTTTGGTCAGTCGCCGACGACCAGCGTGCAGCGTTTGACGTAGAGGCCGAGGATGGTCTTGGTGCGAGTGCTGACGTTGGAGATCAGCGTGATGCCACCTTCGCGGGCCGCGGCGGTGGTGGAGGCGTCGCCAAAGCTCACCAGGCCCAGCACGTTCATGCGGCAGGCTTCGCCGCTACGCTCCACCGCGCTGTTGCTGGTGGCCGCCAGCGGCGTGTAGGCGTCGGTGTAGAGCGTGCCGTAGGGGATGCCCGGGGCGCAGCCCGAGGCCAGAAGGAGGAGCGCGGCGAGTGCCGCGGTGGTGATTCGTAGCATGGTGTTCCTGAAGGGGAGGGGGCGGTGTCCCGCGCGAACTCTGGCGAGGACGTTGGCCCATTCAAAACGCGAGCGTGTCATGGAGAGGGCGCGCCGGCTCAGGTTCCCGTGACGTAGGTGCAGTAGGAGCCGACGAGAAATCCGCCTTTCATGACCGTGTCGACCGTCGCCACTTTTGTGACGCCGCCGTTGCGCGCGGCCGTCGAGACGGAGGCGTCGCCGGTGGCGATCAGCCCCAGGAGGTTGGTCACGCAGGCCTTGCCCTGGCGGTGCCCGACGGGGTTGTCGGTGACGTCGACGATGGTGGTGATGCCGCAACCGCTTAAGCTCAGCGTCAGGCCGATGACGAGGGCGGTGATAGGTCGTTTAAAGCACACTGCTCTTCCTCCCTGGATGTGGGGGTGTATAAAGATATAAAAGTCCCGCGCGAAGGCGGGCGTGCGATCGACTCAAAGGACTCAACACCTTCCCTCGAAGGCGGGGGGGGCGTTGCACGCACCGATACTCAGGATGTCAGGACATGCCAGCCTGAAGACGTTTTGTGTCCTCCCGCGTCACCATGAGGGGGTGAGATGTGAGTCGGACGGACCGATAGCATTGATGTTGCGATTTGTGAAGAGGGTTGTTGCGGATTGTTAGGGCGCCCAAGTTCGCCACGCTGGTCGATTCGCTCGGGCGTCCGGCGGTTCTCGCGTTGTGGTCAGGTGGTTGTGGGGTTAGGTGGTTGCGCAACGCCCCGCTTCGCCACGCTGGTCGATTCGTGAGCACGTCCGGTGGTTCGCGGGGAGCGCACGCCTCACCGATCCCGTTCAGCCCGGGGCTGGGCGGCATACGGGGGGCCGGCGACATAAACAACCTCCTCCAGTATCCGCGCCAACAGCTCTTCCGACACACTCTCTGGCGTGACGAGCTCCACCTTCCTGTCGAGGAGCGCTTCGAGCAGCTCCGAGAGCTCGAAGAGGTTCGCGTAGGTCTTCTCGCCATCCCGAAAGTCGACCTAAAGATCGACGTCACGTTTCGCGGGGGCGTCGTCGCGTGCGAAGAAGCCGAAGAGGCCCGGCCGGTGGGCGCCGAGCGCGTGCATGGGTGGCGGGCCCGTGCTCGGCGAGTCGAGACAGAACGTCGTGTTTGGCCAGGGTCGGTTTCATCGTTGTGTCTCTGGGGCTGTGCGCTTTTTTCCGGGGGCGGCCCATCCCTGCGTCGTTGTGGCGCTTTTCGCAACGCGTTGAAGCCCTTTGCCAGGCTCCCTACCCTCAGCCACTCACTACCCCCATTGTGGCGGACCTCCTATGAATCGCATTCACCCTCTCCTTACACTCGCCGCGCTCCTTGTGTTTAGCCTCTTGAGCGTTCCGGTCGCCGCGCAACCCGCGCTCTACCCGGAGTCGCCCGAGCGCTCCCCGCCCACCGCCGCGCCTTCCGCCGATGCCGAATCGGACGTCGACGACGAGCCCCGATTTCAGCTTCTTCAACCCACGCGCGTGCGCTGGGGGAAGAGCTACCTGGAGTATCAGCTCAAAGACCGCCAGACCGGCGAAGTCTATCGTGAAGGGGATTTCTACCGGGTGCTGGGGCATCCCGAGTTGGGCGAGCAGTTTGAAGAGAATATGGCGCGCCAGACCCGGGGATACGTTCTGGGGGTTCCCATGATGGCGGTGGCGGTTCCGGTGCTCGTGGTGTCGGTCCCCGTGGTGGTGTTTTCGGCCTTTTTCGTGTTCCTTGCGGGGATGGGGGCAGGGGCGGCGCTTCTCCCGCCCGCCGAGGCGCTGTGGGGGGTGGCCGGTGTGGTCGTCGGGGGGCTGACGTTTGGGTATGGGGCAAAACTCTATTCAGCTCGCCACCGCTATCGGCTCGCGTTGGTGGGACAGGCCGATGCCCGGCGTCTCGTGGAGGAGGCAAACGCGCGTGGTGCGTTGTTCGACGCCCGGGGTAACGCGCGGCTGCGCGAGACACCGTCGAGCTTTCGGTTGAGCGTGGCGCCTTATGTGCGGCCGACGCTCGGGCGCACCGGAGAGACCGGAATGGCGGGGGGAGTGGGGTTGAGGATGCGTTGGTAGAGCGTTGGGGCGTTGGGGTTCGCGATGTTGGCAGGCCGGTACGGACGTTGGGTGGTTCGCGGGTTGTGGTTGGGTGGTTAAGGGGTTGGGTGGTTGTGGGGTGCCGGGGTTCGCGGTGTGGGTCGATTCGTGAGGACGTTCGGGGGAGCGCAGGGGCGTTACCGCACGTCGTCAATCGACTCAAGCTCTCGTAGCAACTCCGGAATTCGATTCTCAACCACATCCCAGACAATCGCGTAATCCACGCCGAAATAGTCATGGATTAATACGTCGCGCATCCCGGCCATTTGAGCCCAGGGGATGGTGTCGTGCTTGTAGCGGAAATCACGAGGGAGTTTTTTGGTCGCTTCCCCGATGATTTCGAGGCTCCGGACCACGGCACGCTTGAGCGTTTCGTCGTGTAGAAATGCGTCGTAGGAGAGAGCTGTGCAGGTATGGAGGAGATACTCGGCTTCCTCACGGATGTGGCGGATGTAGAGCCGGTGGTCCTTCGACATAGTCGACCTCCCTGGTCATTCTCGTCAGCAACTCCCCCGACACACTCTCCGGCGTGACGAGCTCCACCTTCCGGCCGAGGAGTGCCTTGAGCAGCTCCGAGAGCTCGAAAAGATTCGCGTAGGTTTTCTCGTCGGGTCGAAAGTAGACGAGGAGATCGACATCGCTGTGCGCGTGGGCGTCATCGCGGGCGAATGAGCCAAAAAGCCCCAGACGCTCGACGCCGCGCGCGTGGATCGCGCTCCAGTTTGTGGCGAGTCGGTCGAGTACGTCGTGTCGGGTCTGGGCGGGTTTCATGGCTACTCCTTTGCAGGGCCGGGGCTTTCCTGCCTGTAGGAAATATAGAGGGGAGGGAGGGGAAAGCAAAGGAGGGCGGTGGGGCGCCCGGGGTTCGCGGTGTGGGTCGATTCGTGAGTGCGTTGGGTGGTTCGCGCGTTGTGGTCAGGTGGTTGGGTGGTTGGGTGGTTGTGGGGCGTCGGGGTTCGCGACGCTGGTCGATTCGTGCGTACGTCCGGTGGAGCGCGAAGGGCTCGTGACCCCGTCGACGGCCACCGCTGCCTTTCGCAAAAGGCGCGGGACCCCGTTAGTCGACTCGCCCGGTCGTTCGCGAAAGGCTCGTGACCCCGTCGATCGACACACCCGGTCGTTCGCGAAAGGCTCGGAACCCCGTCGATCGACACACCCGGTCGTTCGCGAAAGGCTCGCGACCCCGTCGATCGACACACCCGGTCGTTCGCGAAAGGCTCGTGACCCCGTCGACACCCACTGCCGCCTTTCGCGAAAGGCTCGGGACCCCCTCGACGCCCCGTTTGGGGTATATCCGTGCGTGAGTCGCGGGCAAAACGAAGCCCCGGCGGCGAGCCGGGGCTTTTTGGGGTTTAGCGTGACGCTCTTAGAGCATCAGGCGTGGGAGGGTTGCACCACGTCGTCACTGACGACGGGCGGGACCACATCGCCGGGAGGAGCGTCGCCCTCGAAGCGCTCTTCGCCGGTCTCGGGGTTGACGTCGGCGGGGTTGCGGCGGCGACGGTGATCGGCGCGCACGCGCTCCTGTTGCACGGTGAGCGGGGCGATCAAGGCCTCGCGCTCCCGGGTGGACTTGGGGTCGAGGGCGGGGTAGCTGGCGAGAATCTGAATCACGACCAGGGCGGCGTGCTCGTGGAGCTCTTCGCGGGCGGCGCGCACCTCGGCGTAGGAGACGGCGGTGTCGGGGGCGTATTTGAGCTCGGCGCGGAAGCGCTCAACGAGCTCGCGCATGCGCTCGACCTCGCGCTCCAGGCCCACGAGCTGCACGTCGCTGGCGAGTTCGCCGTCGAAGTGGGCGAGCATCGTGTCCATGATGCCGAGTTGCACCTCGAAGGTCTGATGAATGATGGGCGCGGCGCCGCGGGGGAAGACGACGCCCAAAATCCGGTGGGCCGCCTTCACGACCGGATCGTTGGCGTCGCCGAAGGTGCGGGCGTCGGTGAGGCTCTTCATCGCCCCAATCTGACCATCGAGCTGGTTATCCAGCACCACCGCCTCGCCGCGCGCCTGAGACGAGCGCTCCCGGGTCTGCTCGTAGGTGAACTCCAGATTCAGCGCGCGATCGCCATAGCTGAGGGCCTCGTCGCAGGCGTTGACCACGGCGTCGAGCCCGCGGCGCTCGGCTTCGTCGCGAATCTCTTTAAGGCCGAAGACGTAGCGCCCGGTGGGCATGTGAATGAAGTTGAGGTGATTGGAGACGATCCCTTTGATGCTCATAGCTTTTGCCTCGCTTCTAAAGTGGGCGCGGTCGGCCGCCTCTCAGGACGACGCTGGCGGCGTCGTCAGGGATTCGCGGTAGCGCTGCTACAGCTTCATCCCTGACTCCTTGCCATCGACCGCCCTGAGAGACGGCCGATAACGTGAGTCAAGACGACGCGGGCTGCCCTGAGAGAGGGCCGACAACGCGGTGACGTAAAAGGACCGCCGCGCCCCATGCGCGGCGGAACACTTCAGGGCGAGATCTCCTACGGCGTACATCACGAGGATGAAGGATGGATCTCGGGTGTGGTGAATGAGGGTAGGTTAGATGGGGGAGGGGGGGAGGTCAACGCGTGTGGGGCTCGGGCTCGGGCTCGGGCTGGGGTTCGTGCTCGTGCTCGCGCTCGGGCTCGGACTCGGGCTCGACCTCGTGCTCGTGCTCGTGCTCGGGCTCGTGCTCGTGCTCGGACTCGTGCTCGGACTCGTGCTCGGGCTCGTGCTGGTGCTCGGGCTCGTGCTCGGGCTCGTGCTCGATCTCGACCTCGTGCTCCGGTGAGTGTCAACATAGTTGCCGCCTCATCGAACTACGCACAGCCCTCCATCTCGAGCCTGGAGCGCGTGAGTTTTGAGGGGTTCAGATACACCTCAGCCGGGGACTCCCAACTGCGGACTGCAC
>NZ_SADD01000028.1 GCF_004005565.1 Lujinxingia sediminis
GTAATGAAATGGTTGGCAGCGACCTACTCTCCCACGACCTCTCGGTCGCAGTACCATCGGCGCTGGAGAGCTTAACTTCCGAGTTCGAGATGGAATCGGGTGGACCCTCTCCGCTCTAGCCACCAACCACACTGTTTAGACAGTGTCTTTAGAATGGTAAACGCTTTATGTTTTGCGTGTTCTGCACAGAACAAGACCGCGACGCCCTGGAGCACTTCAGATGACTCGTGTCCGCATCCTTTGATGCGCTTTAAAAAAGAAGCAAGTGGTTAAGCCTCCCGGTCGATTAGTACGAGTCTGCTACACACGTTACCGTGCTTCCACATCTCGCCTATCCACGTCGTCGTCTTCGACGGACCTTAAGTCAGGTTAACCCTGAAGGGAGAACTAATCTTGAGGGGGGCTTCCCGCTTAGATGCTTTCAGCGGTTATCCTGTCCGTACGTAGCTACCCGGCAATGCGGCTGGCGCCACAACCGGTATACCAGCGGTACGTCCACCCCGGTCCTCTCGTACTAGGGGCAGTTCCTCTCAATTCTCCTTCGCCCACGACAGATAGGGACCGAACTGTCTCACGACGTTCTGAACCCAGCTCGCGTACCACTTTAATTGGCGAACAGCCAAACCCTTGGGACCTACTCCAGCCCCAGGATGTGATGAGCCGACATCGAGGTGCCAAACCTCCCCGTCGATGTGAACTCTTGGGGGAGATAAGCCTGTTATCCCCGGAGTACCTTTTATCCGTTGAGCGATGGCCCTTCCATGCGGGACCACCGGATCACTAAAGCCTGCTTTCGCACCTGCTCGACCTGTTTGTCTCGCAGTCAAGCCCGCTTATGCTTTTGCACTCTTCGGCTGGTTTCCAATCAGCCTGAGCGGACCTTTGCGCGCCTCCGTTACACTTTGGGAGGCGACCGCCCCAGTCAAACTGCCCACCAGACAGTGTCCCTCATCCCGATAAGGGATGCAGGTTAGATACCCAGACGCACCAGGGTGGTATTTCAAGGGTGACTCCACCGATGCTGGCGCACCGACTTCTCAGTCTCCCACCTATCCTACACAGATGCGTCCGAGTACCAATGCCAAGTTGCAGTAAAGGTTCACGGGGTCTTTCCGTCTTGTCGCGGGTAAACGGCATCTTCACCGCTAATTCGATTTCACTGAGTCCCTGGTTGAGACAGTGGGGAAGTCGTTACGCCATTCGTGCAGGACGGAACTTACCCGCCAAGGAATTTCGCTACCTTAGGACCGTTATAGTTACGGCCGCCGTTTACCGGGGCTTCGGTTCGCAGCTTCGCTTTACAGCTAACCACTCCCCTTAACCTTCCGGCACCGGGCAGGCGTCAGACCCTATACGTCATCTTCACGATTTCGCAGAGTCCTGTGTTTTTGATAAACAGTCGCTACCCCCTATTCTCTGCAACCCCTTCCAGCTCCAAGCGCAAGGCTCTTCACTTTAACGGGGCACACCTTCTCCCGAAGTTACGGTGTCAATTTGCCGAGTTCCTTAACCAGGGTTATCTCAACGCCTTAGAATGCTCTTCTCGCCTACCTGTGTCGGTTTTGGTACGGGCTCTTTATACACTCCGGTGCGAAACTTTTCTTGGAAGCTGCGCATCGATCCGTTGACTTGAGTCCCCAAAATGGGGGGACTCTCCACTTTCCCTCTCAGCGTTTGAATGGTCAGACGTTTGTGGTGCGAACACCTCCTATCTGACCCGCCTACCGGGTTGTACCGGACATCCATCAGTCCGGCGGACCTAGCGTTCTCCGTCCTTCCTCACCATCACCATGTTACAAAGAGGTACAGGAATGTTTGCCTGTTTTCCATCGACTACGCCTCTCGGCCTCGTCTTAGGTCCCGACTAACCCTGGGAGGATGAACCTGGCCCAGGAATCCTTAGGCTTTCGGCGGACGGGATTCTCACCCGTCTTGTCGTTACTCACGTCAGCATACGCTCTTCCAAAACCTCCAGCGCTCCTCGCGGTGCACCTTCAACGGCGATTGGAATGCTCCCCTACCACTCTGCACTTAAGTGCAGAATCCGCAGCTTCGGTAGACAGTTTAAGCCCCGTTGTATTTTCGGCGCAGATTCACTTGACCAGTGAGCTATTACGCTTTCTTTCAAGGGTGGCTGCTTCTAAGCCAACCTCCTGGTTGTCTGTGTGCTTCCACATCCTTTACCACTTAACTGTCATTTAGGGACCTTAGCTGGCGGTCTGGGTTGTTTCCCTCTCGTCTACGGACCTTATCACCCGCAGACTGACTCCCGGGATAACACATAACGGCATTCGGAGTTTGATTGGGGTTGGTAACCGGGTTAGGCCCCTAGCCCATTCAGTGCTCTACCTCCGTCAGTGATATCTCCCGAGGCTATACCTAAATATATTTCGGGGAGAACCAGCTATCTCCGAGTTTGATTGGCCTTTCACCCCTACCCACAGCTCATCCCCTGATTTTTCAACATCAGTGGGTTCGGTCCTTCATCCCGTTTTACCGGAACTTCAACCTGGCCATGGGTAGCTCACTCGGTTTCGGGTCTACACCACGCAACTATATCGCCCTATTCAGACTCGGTTTCCCTGCGGCTGCGTCTATTCGACTTAACCTTGCTGCGTAGCATAACTCGCTGACTCATTATGCAAAAGGCACGCGGTCACCCTGGCCAAGGCCATAGGGCTCCCACTGCTTGTAGGCATACGGTTTCAGGTTCTATTTCACTCCCCTTAAAGGGGTTCTTTTCACCTTTCCCTTACGGTACTGGTTCGCTATCGGTCGTCTGCGTATATTTAGCCTTGGATGATGGTCCACCCAGATTCCGGCAGGATTTCTCGTGTCCCACCGTACTCGGGAACTCTCTAAGCGAGCTGAATTGATTTCGTCTACGGGACCATTACCCTCTACGGTGACCCTTTCCAAGGTCTTCGACTATCGATTCAGTTTCTTACTCGCCGCACTCCTTACAGAGAGTGCAAAGAGAGCCCCACAACCCCGACCATGCAACGGCTGTAACCTTACACACAGTCGGTTTAGGCTCTACCCCGTTCGCTCGCCGCTACTAGGGGTATCTCAATTGATTTCTCTTCCTGCGGGTACTTAGATGTTTCAGTTCCCCGCGTTCGCTTCCTTCCGCCTATGTGTTCAGCGGAGGATGACTGACTTTTGGTCAGCCGGGTTTCCCCATTCGGAAATCCACGGATCAAGGCCTGTTTGGCGGCTCCCCGTGGCTTATCGCAGCCTTCTACGTCCTTCATCGCTAGCAGACGCCCAGGCATCCACCGTACGCCCTTTGTCGCTTAACCACCGCATCGTCTACAACCCGAATCCTCAAGCTAATGAGGTTCAGATCATCGACGATGCTGCTTTTGCTTTCTAAGGCGCATCAGTTTAGCGGCCACGCTCTTACCTGAAATGCTCCAGGTCGGCGCGGTCTGCCTGTGCAATATTTCAAACGGGTCTCCCCGTCGAAACATTACGCTTGTATCTCAA
>NZ_SADD01000030.1 GCF_004005565.1 Lujinxingia sediminis
CACCGAGAGCCCGCCAACGCCCGCACGCCCTCGTAACGCCGCACACCCCCACTCCCCCCCTTGACACCCCCCACCCCCACACACAAAAATCCTTCCATCGTCCAAAACGTGGTTGAGGGCCCGGGGGAGCCGGTTGCCGCTGTCTCAGCTCACACCCGACGATTTCTCTGCTCTGGATGCGAGCACGGAAGTCCGTGGGGGCGCTCCCAATTGGCGGGGGCGTCCGATCTGCGCCGGAGCCTTTGAAATGAGGTGGATGCGATGAACCTTCGAGATTTGGCGGCCCAGGAGATGGTGACGATCAGCGGTGTGCTGCTCGACCCGGCCGGGCAGGCGTTTGCGATTCTTCAGGCGACGCCGGTGTTGGCCGGATCGGTGCTGGTGCTGGAGCAGGCCCATGAGCGCCTTGTGACGGTGACGAAGCGGGCGGGCTCCAACGAGAAGCGCGCCCGGGAGTTGACCGCGAAGCTCACGGAGCTTGATGCGCGCCATGATCGAAAGGCGCGGGGGATTTACCGGGTGATTGAGGCCTGCGCCGATCTGGCGGAGAGCTCCGAGGAGGCGCTTGAGTACCAGGACCTGCTCGAGGTGATGTTTCCCCTGGGGCTGGCGATCAGCCAGCGCAGCTACCGCGAGCAGGCCGGTACCGCCGCGCAGATCGCTGAGCGTCTGGGGCAGGCCGAGCGCGCTCGCCAGAGTCAGATTCAGCTCGGGGGGCGCACGCTCCTCGACGAGACGCTGGACTGGCTGGAGGTCGCCCGCCAGATCGGCACGTACGAGGCCGAGCGCGCCCTGATGGTGGTGGACGATAGCGACGACGCCGTCTCGGCGGCCGAGGTGCGAGACGGGCGCATCTTCTGGGTGCAGGCCATGCACGCTTTTGTGCAGATGGTCGCGTTTACCGACCTCGATCAGCGCGAGCAGCATATTCTGCTCGCCAACCTCAAGGACGCCGACCGCAAGGCGACGCTGGCGCGTCGGCGAGCTGAGGCTGGTGGGGACGCCGGCGAGGGCGGTGATGGGGAGGTGGTGGAGCCGGAGAGCCCCGCGGTGGTCGACGTCCCCTGACGCCAAACCCCGGCCTGCATACATGGGCTGTTCACACATAAAAACCTCCTTCGACCCGCTCGGGGACGAAGGAGGTTTTTGTGCCCGGGCAGTTTCGCTCGCCGCGGGGCGGAGGGAGCTGGCCCTTGAGCGAAAATTTTCACCCGGGGGGCGGAAGGAGCTGGCCCTTGAGCGAAAATTTTCACCCGGGGTGCGGAAGGAGCTGGCCCTTGAGCGAAAATTTTCACCGGGTAGGCGGCTCCTTCCGCTCGATTTTGAAACGCGTTTGCAAAAAGGGCGGAAGGTTCCGCCTTTTTTTGATCGAGGAGCACGCGAAGGGCGGAAGGTTCCGCCTTTTTTTAATCGGGGAGCACGCGAAGGGCGGAAGGTTCCGTCTTATTTTGATCGAGGAGCGCCGGAGAGGCGGAAGGTTCCGTCTTATTTTGATCGAGGAGCGCCGGAGAGGCGGAAGGTTCCGGGTTGGGAGGGAAACGTTGGGTCGGGGGGACGCATTTTGTGGTCGGGTGGTCGGGTGGTTGTGTGGTTGAGGGGCGCCGGGGTTTGCGATGTGGGGAGGTTTGTGAGGGCGTTGGGGGGGGGCGAGTTGTGGTTGTGTGGTTGTGTGGTTGTGTGGTTGAGGGGCGCCGGGGTTTGCGGGGGTTGTCGATTTGTGAGGGCGTTGGGGGGGGATGCGGGTTCGAGAACCAGCCCGAGCCCGAGCCCGAGCCCGAGCCCGAGCCCGAGCCCGAGATCGAGATCGAGATCGAGATCGAGATCGAGCCCGAGCCCGAGCTACAAGCCCAACCCCCGAATTACCCCCGCCACAACCCCTCCCAAAACGCCAACTCGCACCGCGCGGCATCTCTATAGGCGGCTTCGATCCCCCCCAGATCACCCTCCACCGCCGCGCACCGATCGAGCTCCGCCTCAAAGACCTGCACCGTCTGCTGAAAGGCCGCGTCGGTGTAGGTCTGGATCCAGGCGTCGTACTCCGGCGGCCGGCGAGCGTGCTGGGCGGCGAGCTCTCGGGCGATCTCGGCGTAGCCCACCGCGCAGGGGGTCAACGTGGCGACCAGGGCCGGGTAGCTCGATTGAGCGTCGTTCAGGGTCCCCAGGTAGGAGGTGGTCGCCTCAAAAGGCGCGCTCTCATCGAGGGTCTTAAAACTCAGGCCAAAACGCGTCGCCAGAGCGCGGTGCAGCTCCAGCTCCTCCTCCCGGGTCACTCGGGCGAGCTCCCCCCAGAAGGCGCGGGAGGAGGCCGTCGGCGCCAGCCGGCTCGCGGTATCCAGCGCCACGACGTAGCCCTGGAGGTAGAGCCAGTCCTGGGTGATCCAGCGCTTGAAGGTCTCGAGCGGCAGGCTGCCATCGCCGATCCCGCGCACGAAGGGATGGGCCCGGGCCGCCTCAAAAAGCGCGTCGTTTTGCCGGCGCAGATGATGGGCCAGGCTCATGCGTGCCCCCGCTTCGTTTTGCGGGCAAGCACCCCGACGTAGTCGCCGGAATCATGGCCGTCGCGGGGAAATTCGACCTCTTCGCCGGCGCGCACCGGGTGGGTCGTCAGGGTCTGGGCTGTGTTTTCGACGACAAACCCGGCGGCCTCCAGAGCGTCGATGCGCTCGGCGGTGGTATGCCAGTTGGCCGCGCGCACAAAGGGCATCGGGTAGGGGCTCTTCGGTGCCACGCCGGCCATCAGCGGGTGATCCCAGGTGTCGAGCGCTGCGGCCAGGCAGTAGAGAATCCCAAAGCTGCTCTCGCGCGGCACGTCGATGACCATCACGTAGCCCCCGGGGCGCAGCGCGTGGAAGGCGCGCTCAAAAACCCCCTTCAGATCGCTGACGTAGGAGCTCGACCCGTTGAACACCAGCATATCAAAGAGGCCCTCGCCGAAATCCCCATCTTCGGCGGTGCCGATGGCGACCTCCATACCCCGGGTCCGCGCGATGGCGGCCATGCCCTCGGCGGGCTCGATGCCGTCGGTCACGACGATGTCAAAGTCGCGCTTGAGCACAGCCTCAAAGAGCCCGGTGCCGCACCCCACCGAGAGCACCCGCTCGGGTTTGGGCTCGGGCCAGAGGTGGGCGAGCAGGCGGACCTCGCTCTCCAGAAGGGGCTGATTTTCGGAGAACCAGGCGTCGTAGTCGTTGGCGAAGAGGTCAAAACCGTTGGCGTCGCTCGTCATGGGGCACTCCACAGAGAGGCGGACCAATGGCGAGGGGCGCACAAGCAACGAAACACCGGGCTCCCTACGCCTCGAAAGGGCGTGAAGGGGGGGCCAGATGCCGACGTCGTGTTGAGCTTTCCTACGCCGGCATGATCCGGTTCAGGTTCAAGGGATATCTCTCAGCTCGCGCAACGCTGCGCGAACACTCCCAGCTCGAACCGTGAGCGCTATCATCGGGGGGGAGGGGTGGTCAAGATGGCACCCTGCCGAGCGCCCCAGGACGACGCTGGCTGTGTCGCTGCGTCGTCGCGGTGGCGCTGCCACAGCTTCCTCCTTGCTCCTTGCCAGGCGTCGCCCTGGATGCGCTCGGTGCCGAGCGCCCCGGGACGACGCTGGCGGTTCGCGGGTTGTGGTTGTGTGGTTGTGTGGTTGTGTGGTTTTGGGGCGCCGGGGTTTGCGATGTCGGGCGATTTGTGGGCGCTGAAGTTGCCCCGCTTTCCTGGACAGTCATCTCTTAATTCATGCCGCCTGACCTAGCGCGGCGCGGGCCATCTTCTCTTCGTAGCGATTGGGAGATTCAAAGCCAATCGCTGAATGCAACCTCCTGG
>NZ_SADD01000031.1 GCF_004005565.1 Lujinxingia sediminis
GCCATGCTGGTTAAACTCATGTTATTTCTCAACTTCAACCCGGGGCTGTGACGCCCACCAACCTCCCCAATCTGGCGAACATTGGCCAATGCCCGAAGATCAACAAGTTTTGGGTTATCTTCAAAATTAGCACCGTGTTCGAGATGCGTCAGGCTGTCCAACGTTTCCATGACCTCAAGATGAGGATTTTCGAACACCGAGACTCCCACCATCGTCTCAACATTATCAAACGCATCAAACGTTTCAAGGTCATATGTAAACTTCACCCCTAAACCCGGGAGTTCATCTATAAAACCAAAACCTTCTAAAGAAACCAAACCCTCAAGCCTTTGAAAATCAAACGAACGTGTTGACTTAGAACACATTTGTTCGCAACCAAGTTCAAGGTCTCCACGATCTTCAAACAACACCCGAAGGTCAAACTCTTCTTCGTGAAAGGGCTCTATAACACAATCCTGAGCCGACGATTGTTCCAACAAACAAGACTCCGGCGTCTCCAAAACGCCTGGAGTGGGCTCGCCACACCCCATATAGATTAGCCAGATTAGAGATACCCAACATAACGTTTTCAACTTGCGCGACATAGGTTCCTCGGCATTAAAAGCGACGACAGAAAAAGCTCGTTTAACTGCCGCCGCCTATCGTTCACACGTGTTTATAATTTAAAGAGCCTGTTTTTACTGCCGGTACCGGACACAACGAGCTTTAGCTCGCACGTCTTTGTCTGGCGCCGCTCGCAAGTCAAGATACCAGTGTGTCCCTTCCGCATTGATTTGAATGCGTTCGCGACCTCCGTCAAATCGTCCCGAGATCTCAGTCAGGTAACAGAACGAACGATCAAGGAGGCCCATCGTGACTCATGATCCCCCACATCTCCTAAACCCCGCATAAACACACATGCTCAAAACCCTCCCAACAATCCTCCCAGCCCCACCTTGCGCAATCGTCCTCGATTTGATCGACTGGCCGCCGACGACAGCGATGAGACCTGAAGAGAAAAGCGAGCGTGATGGAACCGACGACGATGATGGCAGATCTGACGTTGAGCGATGAACTCCAGGACGTGGATCTGGGCGATAAACGACGTCATGAGCGCTTTGTCAGAAGCGCCGCGCTCCGGTCGGAGCGCGGCGTTCTTTCAACCTGGCAAACGATAGACCTCAATCACAGGGCTCATCGCTCAAATTCACCAGAATGACCTCCTCCGGCGGCTCCTCTAGCTGCGCAACCAACGCCTCCGCCTCACAACGTCGGAGGTTGGGGGCATTCTGGATCACCAGGGCCCCATGAATACGTCGAAGGCTCTCGAGGCCGGCCAGGCTGTTCAGCTTCACATACTCAGGATCATCGTCGGAATTAACAATAGCCAGTGTCTCAACTTCCCCAAGGGAATCAAGCCCCCGCATGGATTCCAATTTATATTGATCTCTGATTTGAAATCGTCCGCCGATGACTTCCACTTTTTCAAGGCCCGTCATATCTACAAGGCTACTATTATTCGACAACTTGAGCCCAGGCTCATATTCTCCCCCAATTTCGCCAATTTGCCGGACGTTCGAAAGCGCGCGGAGATCTTTGATCTTAGGATTATCCTCAAAATTCGCTCCATACTCGAGAATTTCAAGACTGGCCAAGGGTTCAATTATTTCGAGTTCTGGATTCTCTTTAATGAAAAAACCAGTCATCGAATCAACACCGTGAAAGAGATCAATAACTTCGACATCCCTCAAAGACCGCACCCCAAAACCGGGCATTTCCTGAACAAAATGGAATCCCTGAAGTGTCGTTAGACCTTCCATTTTCGAAAAATGCAATGAACGCGTTGTTCGTGAGCACCGCTGCTCACAAGCACGTTCAAGGTCCGAAACACTTCGATAGTAGATTGTGCGTTGGTCGTCGTTCTCTCCAAATGACTCCAAATCACAATCCACAGATTCCGAACTTTCAGAAAGACATGAGTCAGGGATCTCTTGACCATCGATCAATTCTGGCCCACAACCTGTGATCAGCACAAAAGCTGCCGCAATAGCTATCGTACCAACGCCATGTAAAACCATGCTAAACTCCGTTCGAGAAAACGCCGGCAACGAACATAATTTCCGTTACCGGCGTTCGTGAGGCATTCAACCAAGCGTTAACACTTTATTGAACTATTGCTGATAATAAACGCAACGCGCTCGACCTCGAACCTCCTTACCGGGTGCCGCACGAACTTTCAATTGCCAGTGGTGGTTATTTGCAACAACTTGAATGCGTTCACGTCCTCCGTCAAATCGACCCGAGATTTCGGTCAAGTAGCAAAATGTACTATCAAGGGGGCCCATCGTGACTACATACTCGTTATTGTGCTCGCCATTATCAAGCACTAGCTTTGCTTCAAACTCATCCCCACTTACAGGCTCCGAATAATATTTCATACCAGCGCTGCTCGGGTACAGCATTCCAAAACCGATAACTTTCGCAAAAAGGTCCCCGACCATCGAACGGAGAAGATATATAGAAGGATTCGGATCATTTTCATCATGTCCTACCCATGCACGCTCACCGAGCCCCTGCATTTTCCCTTTAATTCCGGTCAGCATATACACGCGCCCCCGATCAAACGCCAGAGTTCCTCGCTGCTCGTCAATGAACACATCAAAGTCTCTAAAGTCCTCAAATCGCATCTCATCCGTCTGATCACCGGTAAAGCGCGCCCGGGGCGTGCAATGAAAGGTACCGGAGACAGTATCTGTGATGTTACTTGAATTACTCACGTGGTTCGACGTCGCTGAACCAACCCATCGCGCAATACCGGTACCAGG
>NZ_SADD01000032.1 GCF_004005565.1 Lujinxingia sediminis
GCCATGCTGGTTAAACTCATGTTATTTCTCAACTTCAACCCGGGGCTGTGACGCCCACCAACCTCCCCAATCTGGCGAACATTGGCCAATGCCCGAAGATCAACAAGTTTTGGGTTATCCTCAAAATTAGCACCGTGTTCGAGATGCGTCAGGCTGTCCAACGTATCCATGACCTCAAGATGAGGATTTTCGAACACCGAGACTCCCACCATCGTCTCAACATTATCAAACGCATCAAACGTTTTGAGGTCATGCGTAAACTCCACCCCTAAACCCGGGAGTTCATCTATAAAACCAAAACCTTCTAAAGAAACCAAACCCTCAAGCTTTTGAAAATCAAACGAACGTGTTGACTTAGAACACATTTGTGCGCAACCAAGCTCAAGGTCTCCACGGTCTTCAAACAACACCCGAAGGTCAAACTCTTCTTCGTGAAAGGGCTCTATAACACAATCCTGAGCCGACGATTGTTCCAACAAACAAGACTCCGGCGTCTCCAAAACGCCTGGAGTGGGCTCGCCACACCCCATATAGATTAGCCAGATTAGAGATACCCAACATAACGTTTTCAACTTGCGCGACATAGGTTCCTCGGCATTGAAAGCGACGACAGAAAAAGCTCGTTTAACTGCCGCCGCCTATCGTTCACACGTGTTTATAATTTAAAGAGCCTGTTTTTACTGCCGGTACCGGACACAACGAGCTTTAGCTCGCACGTCTTTGTCTGGCGCCGCTCGCAAGTCAAAATACCAGTGTGTCCCTTCCGCAATGATTTGAATGCGCTCACGACCGCCATCAAATCGTCCCGAGATCTCGGTCAGGTAACAGAAAGAACGATCAAGGAGGCCCATCGTGACTCATGATCCCCCACATCTCCTAAACCCCGCATAAACACACGTGCTCAAAGCCCTCCCAACAATCCTCCCAGCCCCACCTTGCGCAATCGTCCTCGATTTGATCGACTGGCCGCCGACGACAGCGATGAGACCTGAAGAGAAAAGCGAGCGTGATGGAACCGACGACGATGATGGCAGATCTGACGTTGAGCGATGAACTCCAGGACGTGGATCTGGGCGATAAACGACGTCATGAGCGCTTTGTCAGAATCGCCGCGCTCCGGTCGGAGCGCGGCGTTCTTTCAACCTGGCAAACGATAGACCTCAGTCACAGGGTTCATCGCTCAAATTCACCAGAATGACCTCCTCCGGCGGCTCCTCAAGCTGCGCAACCAACGCCTCCGCCTCACAACGCCGGAGGTTGGGGGCGTTCTGGATCACCAGGGCCTTATGAATGCGTCGAAGGCTCTCGAGGCCGGCCAGGCTGTTTAGCTTCACATACTCAGGATCATCGTCGGAATTAACAATAGCCAGAGTCTCAACTTCCCTAAGGGAATCAAGCCCCCGCATGGACTCCAAATTATACTGGTCTCTGATTTGAAATCGTCCGCCGATGACTTCCACTCTTTCAAGGCCCGTCATATCTACAAGGCTATTATTATTCAACAACTTGAGCCCAGGCTCATATTCTCCACCAATTTCGCCAATTTGCCGGACGTTCGCGAGCGCACGGAGGTCTTTGAGCCTGGGGTTATCCTCAAAGCTCGCTCCGTATTCGAGAACTTCGAGGCTCGCAAAAGGTTTTATTATCTCAAGTTTAACATTTTCCCTAAAATCAACCCCTACCATTGACTCAACACTATGCAAAGCATCTATCTCCTCGACATCATAAGTATACATCACCCCAAGGCCAGGAAGAGCATTGATAAAATCAAACCCTTGAATCGCTTCCAACCCATGAAGAGTTACAAACTCAAAAGCACGTGATGAACGCTTACACTTTTGTTCACACGCAAGATCAAGGTCAGCCACCTCTTTAAATAAAATACGCCTATCAAACTCTTCCTCATAAAAGGGCTCCATGTCACAATCAAGAGCCTCTGACCCTTCAATGAAGCAAGAATTTGGAGTACCTTGCAATTCAGCAGGTTCTACACCACAGCACGCAGCCAGTATAAAAACGCCTATAAGAACAACTCGTTTATCCATGTTAAGCTCCAATCAGGCAAGCCCCGGCAACAAAAATAAATTTCATTACCGGGACCTGGATGTTCTCCAGCGGCAATTCACCACTATCTCAAATCACTGATTATAGTAGACACAACGCGCTCTACCACGAACCTCTTTGTCTGGTGCTGCACGAACTTTTAGCTGCCAGTGGTGGTTATTCGCAACAATCTGAATATGCTCCCGTCCCCCATCGAATCGGCCCGAGATCTCCGTCAGAAAACAAAAGGTGCTTTCAAGTGGTCCCATGGTCACTTCAAACTCACCGTCATGGGTGCCATTTTGAGTCAAGAGCGGAGCATAATAATCATCTCCATTTGATGACTCGGAGTAATATGTCATGCCACTTGCGGACGGATATAGCATTCCGAAACCGATAACATCGGCGAACAGCTCTCCCACGAGCGACCGAAGAAAATATCGAGTGGGGTCAGGGTCAAGCTCTGCGTGTCCCAACCATGCGCGCTCACCAAGCCCTTGCATCTTTCCGCGAATTCCGGAGAGCATATAGACACGCTCTCGATCAACCGCAACATCCCCATCTTCCTGATTGTTAAACACGTCGTAGTCTCTAAAGTCCTCAAATCGCATCTCATCCGTCTGGCCACCCGTAAAGCGCGCCCGGGGCGTGCAATGAAAGGTACCGGAGACAGTATCTGTGATGTTACTTGAATTACTCACGTGGTTCGACGTCGCTGAACCAACCCATCGCGCAATACCGGTACCAGG
>NZ_SADD01000033.1 GCF_004005565.1 Lujinxingia sediminis
TCGACCGTGGGTCAGGGGTTCGACCGTGGGTCAGTGTGTTCGACCGTGGGTCAGGGGGGGGCGACCGTGGGTCAGGGGGGGGCGACCGTGGGTCAGGGGTTCGACCGTGGGTCAGGGGGGTTCGACCGTGGGTCAGTGTGTTCGACCGTGGGTCAGGGGGGGGCGACCGTGGGTCAGGGGGGGGCGACCGTGGGTCAGGGGTTCGACCGTGGGTCAGTGTTTTCGGCCCGCGCAGGTGCGTCTGTGAGGGGACTGCGCGGGCCTGAAACGTTTCTTGAAACGTTGACCGGGGGTCAGGCGAAGACATTGACCGAGATGATGAGCACGACGGTGAAGAGAATCGTCATCGCGGTGCCGGCTTTGAGGAAGTCGCGTACGCTGTAGCCGCCGGGGCCCATCAGCAATGCGTTGACCTGGTGGGTGGGTAGAAGGAAGGCGTTGGAGGCCGCCAGCGCGACGATGAGTCCGAACTGCGCCGGGTCTGCACCGACGCCGACGGCCACGTTGGCTGCCAGGGGGACGAGCAGGACGGTGGCGCCGACGTTGGAGATGGTCAGCGTGAAGGCGGTGGTAAGCAGTGCGATGGTGAGTTGAACACCCCAGATGGGGAAGGAGGAGGTCAGGCCGATGACGCGCTCGGCGATCCAGGCAGCGGTGCCGGTGTCTTCGACGGCCTGGCCCAGGGGAATGAGAGCAGCCAGCAGGAAGACGGTCTTCCAGGAGACGGCACGGTAGGCCTCGTCGGCGGTGAGAACGCCTGAGATGAGCGCGATAACAGCGCCGACCATCAGGGCGAGGGAGAGTTGCATCGACGAGAAGATGACCAGCGAGAGGGCCACACCGAAGGCGAGGAGGGCCCAGGGGGTTTTGTGAGTTCGGGGGGGCTCGGCGGGGTAGTCGGTGAGGATCACGAAAGCCGCTTCGCGGGCGAGTGTTTGCAGTCGTTCCCAGGGGGAGAAGAGGACGAGGACGTCGCCGGCCTCAAGGATCGTCTGGCGAAGATCATCGGTGAGGAGCGTTCCGCGGCGGTGGATTCCGAGCAGAGTGACGCCGAAGGCCGCACGAAGTTTGAGCTCGATGACGCGTTTGCCGACGATGTCGCTGCCAGGCCTGACGAGAACTTCGGCCAGGCCAGCGTGCTGATCGTCGTGCAGGGCGGCAAAGGCGGTGTTTTCGGTGGGCTCAAGGAGTTCGGTTTGGGCGAAGTGCTCGACGTGTTCGGTCGGACCGACGACAGCGAGGACGTCGCCAGCAGCGATGCAGTGTTCGGCGGTCGGAGCGGGGGTCAGGGCGTTGTCGCGTTCGATCGCGAGCAGAACGATGCCTTTTCGCTGAGCTTCGATAGCCTGGACGCTGCGGCCGGCAAGAGGGCTTTGCTCGGGAACGATGAACGCGTGGATGGTCTGGTCGATGCCGTAGGTTGCGGCGAGGTCTGGAGCCTGGGCGCCGATGGAGGGTTTAAGGGAAGGAAGCAGCCACTTGCCGGCCAGCGCGAACATGGCGATGCCCGCCACGGTCAGGGCGAGGCCGATGGGTGTGGGGGTGAAGAGGCCGAGGGGTTCAATGTCGACGCCGAGGTTCTGAGCGCTGGCAGCGAGCAGATCATTGAGGAGGATCAGCGGGCCGGAGGCCACAAGTGTGATGGTACCCCCGAGGATGGCCGCAAAGCCCATGGGCATCAGGATGCGGGAGATGGAGATGCCTGTGCGCTCGGCCAGCCGCTCACTGACCGGGAGAAAGAGGGCGGCAGCGCCGATGTTTTGCATAAAGGCGCTGATGGTCGCCACACTCCCGGAGATAAGCGAGATGATGCGGCCTTCGGTGCGCCCGCCGATGCGTAGCAAAAAGGCGGCGACGCGTCGCATGATGCCAACGCGATCGAGGGCAGCGCCGAGGATCATGACAGCGATAATGGAGATTACAGCGTTGGAGGCGAAGCCGTTAAAGAGTTGGCCTGCGTCGACAAGTCCGGTGAGGCCAACGGCGACCATGATGATGATGGCGGCGACATCGATACGCACAATCTCGGAGACGAAGAGGTAGATGGCGCTGGCGAGGATCACCAGGACTGTGATCATGTCCGGGGTGAGAGCTTCCATAGGTTTGGCTCCTGGCTATTTCATGGCTATTGGGATGCGCGTTGCGTCGAGGGTGACGCTGCGTTCGGTGGGTACGATTGCAGTGTTCGTGCCAGAGTGAATGTTCGATGGAGAAGGTTAGTGATTTCAGTGGTTTGTGGGCCTTAAGGGGAGCTGGGGAGAGCGCGTGAGGGCTTTGAGGGCGGGGTTGTGCGGGAGGATGTTTCACGGGTGTTTCAGGAACGAGGTTGGATGTTTCGCATGAGAGGAGAAGAGGTCAGTGTAGAGCGACCGGGGGTCGGTGTGAGACGATCGGGGGTTAGTGTGAGACGACCGGGGGTTAGTGTGAGATGATCGGGGGTCAGTGTGGGACGACCGGGGGTTAGTGTGTGACAACCGGGAGCAGGAAGAACGAAGGAAGGTTCAGAT
>NZ_SADD01000034.1 GCF_004005565.1 Lujinxingia sediminis
TGGTGACCGAGGGTCACCTGAGCGTCAGCGTTTATGCGGGTGGGAGGTGACCGTGGGTCATCTGGCGATGTGACCGTGGGTCATCTGGCGATGTGACCGTGGGTCATCTGGCGTGATGACCGAGGGTCACCTGAGCGTCAGCATTTATGCGGGTGGGAGGTGACCGTGGGTCATCCGGCGAGGTGACCGAGGGTCGCCTGAGCGTCAGCGTTTATGCGGGTGGGAGGTGACCGTGGGTCATCTGGCGAGGTGACCGAGGGTCGCCTGAGCGTCAGCGTTTATGCGGGTGAGGGGTGACCCCCGGTCATCTGGCGAGGTGACCGGGGGTCAGGTATGGACCGGGTGCGAGGGCCGGGTTAGTCGACCGGCACAGCGATCTGCGCCCCGCGCTGGCCGAGGTGGGCGTCGCGGTAGGCCGGCAGGAGGTTCATGGCCTCGTCGTGGAAAGTCTCCCCACCGAGGTTGTCGCTGGCCTGGATGTAGTCGGCCTGGGGCCAGGTGCCCTTGTCGAGAATGTTTTTTTCCAGGCGCAGGGTGCCCTCGGCGACGTCGTCGAGGTTGTGGCCCTCAATGCTGACCTGCTCGCGCAGCGAATTGCGGTAGACCCAGACCGGGGTGTCCGCGGTCCAGCTCGAGCCGGTGGCCGGACTGGCGGTCCAGATCTTGAGCGCCCCGCTGCGATCCCAGGTGTAGTCGGTGTGCAGGCGGTTGTAGGCGAACTCGATGTTGCGGGCTCGATCCATGCCTAAGGCGCCGCTGGTGTTGGCGCTTCGCGGCCACTGGTTGCCCTCGGCAAAGGTGTTGGCGCGCAGCGAGACGAACTCGTTGAGGCCGCCCTTGATGTAGAAGATCGCCCAGGTCGCGGAGTCGGAGGTCTTGAAGTTCGCGCCCAGGGCGCGGTTCTTCTCAAAGACCGAGTAGCGCAACTGGTAGGCGCTGGTGAAGGTGCCGTTGTCGCCGGAGAGCAGGTTGTTGACCACGGCCACATGGTTGCGCTCTCCCTCGGCGGGGTTGGTGAACATGATGATCGAGGAGTTCCCCATGTCGACGTTCTGCGGGTTGCCGTGGAAACGACTAAAATGCACGTCGTGAATCAGCACCCGGTGGGTGTTGTCGTAGACCGTGAACATGTGGAAGTACCCGCCATCGTCCTGAAAGAAGTCCTCGGCGTGGCGGTGCTCCAGGTTCGCGATGGTGAAGTCCGTACCGCTGACGATGAACTGGCCGACGCGGGCCTCGAGAACGGCGTCGCTGCCCGGAAAGCCCACCCAGACCGAGGGCATGCGTCCGGAGCTGATGTTGGTGCCGCCGGGCTCCGGATCCATGGGCACCAGCCCCTTGAGGTAGACGCGGTGGTCTTTGAACCCCTCGTCGGGCTCGGCGTGAATGCGCGCGATGGAGGCGAAGGGCGCATCGCGAGTGCCGGGGTTTGCATCATCGCCCGCGACCGGGTCGACAAAGAGCCAGCCCTCGGTGCCCACCTTCAGCGAGACCGCGACGTCGAGGGTTGCGCCCTCCTGATCGGTGACCTGCAGGGTGATGTCGTAGGTGCCTTCCACAGGCTCCTCCCACCAGAGGGTGCCGTACTCCGGCGTGGAGCGATGCACGATAAAGCCATCGTCCTCACTGCGCTCCAATTCCTCGCCGATGGTCAGCCCCGTGGCGCCGCCATCGTCGGTGATGGCGTAGCGAAAGGGCCAGGCCCCGCCCTGAACCACGATCGGGATCTCCCAGTGCACGCCCGGATGGGCATTTTTGGAGAGCGCCCACGCCGCCGCCTCGGGGCGAGGGTGGGTGAGCGTCATGGGCATTTTGGCGGGCATGAAGTAGGCCTCGGGGAGCTGCCAGCTTCCCGGGGCGGGCCCGGGATCGGTGTCGGCGTCCGGGCTGGTGTCGGTGTCGGCGTTCGGGCTGGCGTCGTCGGCGTCTGCTGTGTCCGGGGAGGTGCCGGTGTCGCCGGTGTCGACCGAAGTATCGGCGCCGGCGTCTGTGGGGCGGTCGGTGTCGCCCGGATCGTCGGAGCAGGCTGTGAGCGCCAGGGTCATGGCGAGGGTCAGGACAAGCGTGCGAGTCGGGGATTGAGAGCGCATCAGGGCTCCAGAGTGGGGGCTTGCGAGGCCGTTCGGTGAGGGAGCGTCGAAAGGGTGTTCGGAGTCCGGCAGAGATACGCCGCGCGCTGGAGCGAGGTCAAGACGGTGTATGTGTGGTGATGTTGCGGGGCGTGGGGGGTGCGCGAGGAGGGGAGGTTTGTGGTTGTGTGGTTGTGTGGTTGAGGGGCTCTGGTGGCGCGCGAGGAGGGGAGGTTTGTGGTTGTGTGGTTGAGGGGCTCTGGTGGTGCGCGAGGTGGGGAGGTTTG
>NZ_SADD01000035.1 GCF_004005565.1 Lujinxingia sediminis
CTTGCCCTGCTGCTTGTTCCAGTTCCAGAAGCCCGGGTCGAGAACATCTGGCGAGACGTACGAGCGCATCGCAACAACCAGATAATCCCAGCGCCCGGCGGTGCCCGGATCGGGATGATCCAAGCCGCGGTGGTCATCGCACAAAGACACCGAACGTGCGTTATATTGCGAGGCAAAGGGTGGACGACTCCCACCGCGTTTAGGTAGGGTCTGCGAGATCAACGACGATGCCCACGGGGACACACAGGAGCTACTTATGCGCATACTCACAGCACTACTGGCACTCGTTACTCTCACCGCCTGCGGTCCCAGTGAAGAAGTCGAGCAGCGCGACCCGCGTTGCGATTACGAGGATGATCGGGAGTGGGTGCTTCTGAAAGCCACTGATAACACTCACTCGTCATGTATGTATCGTTATATACCGGATGAGTGCAGCGGTGCAGGATGCCCTGTAAAATGCGGTGGCTTCCATCCCGATGAACGTCAGGCGGTAGGTGGTCTCGTTGATGTATTAGCCGCCCCAAACATGACCATTTATGTCGAGTGTGCCGACGAAAGCGGCGAGGTGGATCGGTTCGCATGCAAAGAAAGCGCCGTGGTCCTCGTGGGTCCAGAGGGTTGCGCCATAACAAGCTACTTTGTGCCGACGGCACCCAGGGATTTAAGCACCCATTCAGTACCTGGCCCACACAGCATGGTCTGGAAGGTTCTCGCGCAGTAGTTTAAGCACTCGCGCCCCCACCACCACATCCCTCCCAGCATCAAATAGTTCGTGCCCGAAAACGCAGGGTTCACCGAGGCATTTTCATCACAAAGGCACGGGATGATTGCGGCTTGATCCAAATAGCGTTTAATTTCCGGTGCACACCCCTCAGCGACCCACACCACCATGTTTTTGGTTTTGTCCGTGGTTAGCCGCGCGAAATGGTAAAAAAGAAAGTGTTCGCACCTTCCTCATATAGGTGCCCAACAACATTATAGGCGTCTCCCCCGATCTCGGTGAGGTATTGCGACACGTCAAATTATAGGTCGTGTGTACAAAAATCATGAGGACACTCCTGGAGGAACGTTCCAGATAGAGCAGCCGAGGACATGAAGACGGCAGAGTTTTCTATCGGGCCGCCGACTCCCTGATGCGTCATCACCGGGTCTGTCAGATCCCGAGCCATCCAACCACTCTAGCTCAGCCTCTTCAGGGACCGTGATTTCAATACGCCGCGCGTCCCACGGAAGCTCGATCTCCACCAGATCCCAGCATTTGCCATCACGAGCGTGCGGCCCGAAGTCGAGCATGCCTTCGCGAAAGCACTGCTCAGTACCATTGGGTCCTGTTGGATCTATATCACCGGGGAGGTTGTGATACTGGCGATGTTTCATCTCCAGCATATGGGACCCGCCTACACAATAGGGCACAAAAACAATCTCGTGTTCCTCGTTGTTCACCAGGATGGTGCCCCGCGCGCCAGCCTGCCTGGCTTCCTCGTAGTCTGCATAAGTCGTGGCCGTGTTTTTATAGAGACCCGCCACCATGATGCGCGCGACGCGCCTCTGTGGCACCGCCGGAACGATCGATGGTGCAGGCAACTCCAGCGTCACCGGACTTTCATCCAGCACCTCAATATGCGGGTGATGCTGCCGGTACTTTCGATCGGAATACCAATTGGAATAGATGGGTGCCTGCACGCCCGGCGTGCCCGCCCACAACAGACGCGGGCGCCGTGCCGTGGACTCCATCGACTGACGTATGGATTGAAGCGCTCGCGCGTCGGGAGACTTCCGTGCTTGCAGCGCCTCTCGCTGCACGCTCTCCAGTCTCCCGTAACGCTCACGCACCCCGATGCTGCGGAACTGCGCGTAGCTGCACCACACCTTGGCCACGTAGCGGATGTAGCTGTTGCCATCCTGCCCGGTGAGTTCGGGCACGTGGGGGTAGATGCGCATCACCCGGGGTAAAAACGCCCCGACGTGGTCGACGACCTGCACACCCTGAGCATACCACCGGGGAATCTCGTTGGTGGTGATGAGCGCTGCGCACGTGGTGTGGTTGGAGTTGGGATTAAACTCCGGGCC
>NZ_SADD01000036.1 GCF_004005565.1 Lujinxingia sediminis
CCTGATCGCAAAAATCGACGACCTCAAAGCCCGCGCCAAAACTCGCGACACGATGCGCTACCCGCGCGCATTTAAAGATGATGCGGTCGAGCTGGTATCCGAGCTTAGCGAGCAGGGGTGGACGCAGCAGGCCATCGGCGAAGCATTGGAGATCCCCTGGGTTACGTTAAATCGGTGGCGCGATGCTGCGACGCCCGGAGAGGAACAAGCTGAGAACTTCCGGCCAGTTACTCTTTCCGAGCCCAAGACTCAACCCGCCCTTGTCTCACCGTCCGGCTGGCGCATCGAGGGATTGAGCGTGGCGCAGCTTATCGAGGTGGCGAGGCGGCTGCCGTGATTGGCTCGACGCGAAACGTGCGGGTGTGGGCGTATCCAAAGCCCTGTGACCTGCGAAAAGGTCATAACGGCCTGAGCGGGCTGGTGACTACGGAGTTTGAGGCCGACCTTTTGAGTGGTGATTTTTTCATCTTCTGCAACCGCCAACGCACCCTCTGCAAAGTGCTTTTGTGGGACGGCACGGGCCTGTGCATCTACAACAAACGGCTGGAGAAAGGACGTTTCGCCAGGCTCTGGCGCGAGCCGCAGGAGGATGAGATCAGGCTTACGGCCTCGGAGCTTTCGCTCTTTCTGGAGGGCTGCACGCTCGTGGGTAAAGAACGGTTGAGTCCGCCGGAATTTATCCCTTGATGGCGAGAGCAGGATATGATCGAATGTGGCCATTATGGTCGATATTCGCAAAGAAGATGACATTGAGCGGCTACGTGAAGTCGCGGTTTTGCAGGACGCCGAGATTGGGCTTCTGCACGAGCGTCTTAGCGCGATGTCTCGCGAGATTGAAAAGTTACGCGAAGAAAAACAGGGGCGGTTGCAGCAGGAATTGCAGGCGGTCAAAGCCAGCCTTGCGAAGCTGCAGAAGATCCAGTTTGGAGTGTCGTCCGAGAAGAGAAAGCGCGACGAAGCGGGTCAAAAGCCAAAGAAACGCAAAAGGCGCTCTCGCAGCGGCCCCCGTCCTCAGCCTCATCTGGAGCAAAAGGACGTTTGGTTTAAGCTCGATGACGCCGACCGGATTTGCCCGGGTTGCGGCGACCCTCTCTGCGAGATGGGCGAGCTAGCTGAAGAGAGCGAGCTCATCGATGTGGTGGAGCGAAAGTTTGTCGTCAAGCAGGTCAAACGGCAGAAATACACCTGCCGGGGCTGCGGCCATATTGAGGCCGCGCTGGGGCCGGATAAGCTGCGCGGCACACGTCGCTACTCTTCTGATTTCGCGATCGAGGTGGCGACGAACAAGTACCTCGACCACCTCCCGCTGGCCCGCCAGGTGCGGATCATGGAACGTCAGGGCCTCCTCATCGACACCCAGACGCTCTGGGACCAGCTCGACGCGCTCGCCGACCACGTGGAGACGACGTATCTGGGGATCAAGCACTGGATCTTCGGCGCCGACGTGGTCGGGATGGATGAGACGACCTGGCGACTGATGGAAACCGGTGCCACCAAAAAGTGGCAGATGTGGGCGATTCGCGGCCGCGGCGCGATGTGGTTTGCGCTACGCGATTCGCGAAGCGGCGAGACCGCCGCCGAGCTGCTCGAAAGCTACTCTGGATGGCTCATCACCGATGGATGCCCAAGCTATGATAAAGCCGCCCGCCTGGTCCCCGGGGAGGTTCGTCTTAGCGGTTGCTGGGCCCATGTTCGCCGCAAGTTTGTAGATGCTGAATCCAACGATCCCGAGCGCGCCGAAGCCGCACTCAACCTGATCGGAAAACTCTACGACGTGGAGAAAAAAGCACGTGACCCGGACGAGGGCATCGCATTGATGGACTGGCGACGAGATCTGCGAGAAACCGAGTCGAAGTCCATCCTCAAAGAGCTAAAAACGTGGGCGTTTAACCAGCGTGTGTTGCCTAAAAGCGCCATCGGCAAAGCGATCGCCTACATGATGGAAAGGTGGGAGCGTTTGGAGCTCTATATCGAACATCCCGAGCTGTGGATCGACAACAATCCCACCGAACGCGGAATCCGTGGTCCGGTCGTGGGCCGCAAGAATCAC
>NZ_SADD01000037.1 GCF_004005565.1 Lujinxingia sediminis
CGCAGGTCATAAATTGTGCCCTCTGCTCAGGAGACTAGACACCCCCTTGCAGAGCACGATTTATGGCCTTTTTCAATGGGTTATGGGGAAGTTTTGGGGCTTATCCGATCACGGATGCACGGTTATCATAGGCGCCGAGTCTTCCACGGAAGACCTGTGAGTAGGCGCGCTCAATTCTGGCTTCGCGAAGCTCTTGGAGCGCTTGACCCGGCACACCAAACGCCTGCTCTGCATCTGCTGGAATCACGTAGCGCACGTCGTAGATGTAGTCGACTTGGACTCGCACGGGAACTTCACGAGTCACCGTCTGTCCATAGGCGTTTGTTCCATCCCAATCGAAGGTCCAGGTCAGGTTTGGTCCTGGGTCGGTTTGATGGGTGAACTCACGGCCCGCAACCATAACCTTTGCCTCAATGCGTTTGAGACTGGCGGGAACAGAATCCCCCGAAAGCCTCACGACAAGGCTTCGCCCCTTGCCCGGCACTCGATCACTTCGATACCATAAAGAAAAGTTTGTCCCCGGCACCGCCACGTTGTGTGCGACAACACGGTTTTCACACTCGATGATAGAACCGCTTTGTTCACACGGGTCCTCTTCGGGTTTCGGAGGAAAGTCAGGTACCTCTTCGGGCTCGAGCGGAATCGCGTCGGGCGGAAATTCGGTAGGCCAGTTCAGGTCGTGTGGGCTGAAGTGAACTACGGGCGCCCTCCAGAGTTCGGTTCCATCGCCATAAGCACCGACCACTGAGCGAACTTCCTCGGTGGTTACGCCCAATTCAATCAGGGCTGCTCCCGAGTCTTTCGTACCGTCCCCATCGACGTCAAAACCTCCATCCACAATTGCAACGACCACGCCGTTATCATTAGGTTTCCAGGACTTGGATTGCTGTCGGTCATACGTTCCCGAAGGCACTACTGACCCCACCGGAAAACCAAGGAAATTATTCACGTAGAGCGAGACGGGTTTGTCGAATTCTACCGTATCAATTTCAACGTCACGAAGCTCATCAACGCTCATCTCAACGGCATAGGTATAGCCTGACTCATCCGGTAGAAGCCCGGGCATTGCGGCTGGTCCAGTCTCCCCCACCGTGTATTCTGTGGCGCGAACGTTGAATTCCTCGAGCACCGCGATGCGGCCATCCGCAAGCCTTACACGAGCCTTCGTGCCGGATTGTACGAATGCCCTAGAGACTCGTACTCCGTCTGCATCTGAGACTTGTGAGGAGTCGATCAGCGCTGCCTCACCGGCACGGACAGTGGTCACCACAGAGTCCTGAGGAGTGGCGACAACCGTTCGACCATTGGAAAACGCATTAGACTCAGCTTCTACCTCGGCATCCACACCCAACACATTATTATCCTCGAATCGAATGACGAGGTCGCCTTCCGCGGAATTGACAAGAAAGTCTACCCAACCGTCAGATCTAGAGAAGGTGTATCCATAGTGAGGCTTGCCGGGGACTCTGGCTCGAACCCCAGCCAGAGGCTGCAGGTCGCGATCTAGAATTTGAGCCCTGATCACGGACACATCGGCCTTATTGAGGCGGTCAACGTCAACACCTCGAAGAACCGGATTTCGGCCCTCGACAAGGAACTTCACCGACTCGTAAAAACTGGAAATCTCTGCAGCGCCGATATTTTGAACTAATGTCGCGGGGTCAAGAGGCTCAAACCGGCATGAATCATGTCGATGCATCCGTGATCGGATAAGCCCCAAAACTTCCCCATAACCCATTGAAAAAGGCCATAAATCGTGCTCTGCAAGGGGGTGTCTAGTCTCCTGAGCAGAGGGCACAATTTATGACCTGCG
>NZ_SADD01000038.1 GCF_004005565.1 Lujinxingia sediminis
AGCTGGTATGAGAGCGTGCGAAAAACCTCCGCAAAGCGGGTCGTCGGCATCGCTCGTCCACGAGCTTTTTTACGCAGATATTCGAGTAGGCGGTTGGAGAGCGCTAGAGCCAGAATCGCCCCGTAAATCAGGGTTTTAACGATATGTTCTTTACTTGAGGGAAGCTCGCCCAAACGTCCCATCTGGCGAAGTTGTTTGAAGAGCAACTCGACCTGCCAGCGCAGCGCGTAGACGTCGGTAACGTCCCCGGCGGTGATCTGCTCGGAATCAGTGTTGGTCAGGTACACGTGGTACGTGTTGGTCTCATCATTGCGCACCGCGATTAGCCTGAAACGGCGGCGCATATAGCGCTTTTGCCCCTTGTAGGAGCGCTTAAAGAACCCGACTTCGACGATCGCCTCAAAGGTCTTGCGCCGAAGCCTAGGCAAAATCTCCTGGAGCCGCTTTCCGGCAACGTCGATGCGACGGCCCGCGCCGCCGCCCAGATCTTTGATGATTCGGGGGTTGGCGTTGGTCTTTAAACGGCTGAGAAAGTAGCCCTTTTGCTGTGCGATGCGATGAAAGAGATGGAAGTTGTAATAGCCCAGATCGAAGATCAGCAACGAGCCTTTTACCCACGACCCGACTCGCTGCCAGGGCGTGGCGTCGCCGGTGCGCTCATCGGTGATCCGGATGCGGTTGGGCGAGCCATCGACGACGTTCATCACCATATGGAGCTTGGCCGCAGCGGGACTGTGGTTGGTGCGACAGCCGGGAAAAGCGTCGCTGAGCAGGTGATGCAGCCGCAGCACGGTGGCATCCATCGCCAGGATGCGCTCAAAGCCGCGCATGCGCTCGCCAAAGATCTTGGGCACCTTTTCGCGCTGCTGACGAAGCACCTCGTTAAGCAAACGCGAGAGCAACTCGGTGAGCTGTGGGGTGAACCGATCGAAGAACGCCGAGCGCGCGATTCGATGGCCCGACATCACCTGATAGGTGCGCCGCAACGAGGCGATCGTGCGCCTGGACCCGGCACCAAAGCCCATAATCAGCGTCCACACAAAGCAGACGACGTCGAGCTTTCGCCGACGTTTAACCACGCCGAGCCTCTCGGCGCAGTACTCGATCAGGGCGTCGCAAAGCGGACTTGCGAGAAGATCACGGACGGGGTTAGGTTTGTCGCAGGTCATAAATTGTGCCCTCTGCTCAGGAGACTAGACACCCCCTTGCAGAGCACGATTTATGGCCTTTTTCAATGGGTTATGGGGAAGTTTTGGGGCTTATCCGATCACGGATG
>NZ_SADD01000039.1 GCF_004005565.1 Lujinxingia sediminis
TGCAGTAACCACGCGCCTTTCTCGCAGTCCCGTCTGCAGCACACACCTGAGTATCGCTCGTCGTTCTGCCATCTCTCCCCACACTTTCGTATCCTGCGACGCAACATCCGGCATTTGCCTGCGATAACAATCCAGCGAGGTCCAACATCCAACCCGCCACCTCACTGGAGCCCACCATGACTCGCCCCCGTCGTCATGTCGCAGATCAGGTCGTCGCCCTGACCCGTCGTACCGTCGAGGGACGTTTTTTTACCCGCCCGGATGCCAACATCAACGCTGTCGCCGCCTATGAGTTTGCGCGCTCCGCCAGCCGCAGCGGCGTTGTGGTGCACGGCGCGGTGGTGATGTCGAACCACGTGCACATCGTGCTCACCGACCCACAGGCGCGCAGATCGGACTTTATGCGCGACGCGATGGCCGGCTTCACCCGGGCTCGAAACAACTTCTTCGGTCGCACGGGCAGCCTCTGGGACACCAATCGCTCTTACTGCGATACGGTGCTGCTCGATCGGGAGGTCTTTGAGATTCAGCTGCTCTATGTCTTGCTCAACCCGGTCAAAGCCGGGCTCGTTCGGCGAGCTAAAGACTGGCCGGGCTTTAAGATCATGCCCTCGGACTGGGAGAAGCCGATGCTGGTCGAGCGCCCGGCAGCCTACTACGGAGATGACCAGCCGGAGGCCTTCGAGTTCATCCCCAGACGCCCGCCGGGCTATGATGCTATGACGCTGGAGGAGGTCGTCGCACATTTTGAGAAGCGATTGCGCGAGGCCGAGAACGAGATTCACCGCCAGATGAAAAAGCAACGCCGCCGATTTCTGGGTGTGAAAGGCGTGCTGGCCACCGATCCCCTCAGCTGCGCGAAAGAGAAGAGACGACGTCGGGAGGCCGCCCCCCGCTATGCGGCGTATCATCCAGCGCTGCTCGATCAGGCCATTGTCCGTGAGCGCGCTTTTCGCAGCGCCTACGCGCAGGTGCGCGAGCGCTGGGTCCAGGGAAAAAAGCGCTGTGTCTTTCCCAACGGCACGCTCTGGCTTCGGCGAAACGCGCCGGTGAAGTGCCGCGAGCACGACCCCTGGGAGGCGGGACTGGCGGCGAATTACGTGCCCCACAGCTCGGACAGCGCGACCGGGGTCGACGCACTGGCCGGATAAGTCGTTAAATGTTCTTTTCGGCGAAGAGGGCGAAGACGTTGT
>NZ_SADD01000040.1 GCF_004005565.1 Lujinxingia sediminis
TGAAGTTGCCCCGCTTTCCTGGACAGTCATCTCTTAATTCATGCCGCCTGACCTAGCGCGGCGCGGGCCATCTTCTCTTCGTAGCGATTGGGAGATTCAAAGCCAATCGCTGAATGCAACCTCCTGGCGTTGTACCAGCGGATGTAGTCAAGCACGGCGAGGCTCGCCTCATCTTGCGTGGTAAAGGTCGTCTGATAGACGAGCTCTTTTTTGAGCGATGCGAAAAAGCTCTCGGCGACCGCATTATCCCAGCAGTCGCCTTTGTTGCTCATGCTGATTTGGCCGCCCCAGTTCTCGACCATCTTGCGGTAATCGCCGGCGGCGTATTGGGAGCCCTGGTCGGTGTGGTGGAGCCATCCGGCCTCGGGACGACGTTGGTGCACCGCCATCTGAAGACATGCCTGGGTGAGTTCCTGACGCATATGCGTGGCCATTGCCCAGCCGACCACGCGCCGCGAGGCAAGGTCGATGAGCACGGCCAGATAGAGCCAGCCGCGAGTCGTCCACAAATACGTGATATCGCCCACCCAGGCGCGGTTAGGCTCGCTCACGTTGAAGCGGCGATTGAGCGTGTTTGGCGCGGGCTTATAGTCGTGATTGGAGTCGGTGGTACACCTGTATTTACGGCGCGAAACCGACCTTAAACCTTGCTCACGCATCAAGCGCGCCACACGTTTTCGCCCGATGCTCACATCGTGATGGCGCAGTTCCCGGTGGATGCGTGGAGAGCCATAACATTTGCGACTCTCCAGAAAAATGCGGCGAATGAGCGGCTTGAGGCGAGCATCCTCCTGCGCTCGGGCGCTGGGTTTGCGGCTTCGCCACGCATAAAACGTGGAGCGCGGCACCCGCATCACCCGGCACAACATGCTCACGCTGTGGTTCGCCCTCTCTGCCTGGATGAAGCGGCACCTCACTTCGACTCCTTCGCAAAGAAGGCTGCGGCCTTTTTTAAAATATCGCGCTCCTCCTTAAGGATGCGATTCTCCCGGCGCAGGCGCTGCAACTCCTCCTGCTCGGACTCGCTCACATCATCGCCGCGTTCCTCACGGTGCTTCTTTAACCAGTTGTGAAGGGA
>NZ_SADD01000041.1 GCF_004005565.1 Lujinxingia sediminis
CCGTGGCTTATCGCAGCCTTCTACGTCCTTCATCGCTAGCAGACGCCCAGGCATCCACCGTACGCCCTTTGTCGCTTAACCACCGCATCGTCTACAACCCGAATCCTCAAGCTAATGAGACTCAGATCATCGACGATGCTGCTTTTGCTTTCTAAGGCGCATCAGTTTAGCGGCCACGCTCTTACCTGAAATGCTCCAGGTCGGCGCGGTCTGCCTGTGCAATATTTCAAACGGGTCTCCCCGTCGAAACATTACGCTTGTATCTCAAGCGTCTTCACGCTGAGATACACTAATGCGTTTACCATCCTATTGACTTGTCAAAGACTTGCCGTCTCAGGCCAGTGGAGGATATCGGGCTCGAACCGATGACCCTCGCCTTGCAAAGGCGATGCTCTCCCAACTGAGCTAATCCCCCAGAAGCAGAGGCGCTATGCCTGTTGCCTGCTTGCCGGATGTGACTCACGTCACGCTACAAGCTATTGCTGAGACAGGTATCACACATGTGATACCGAGTGGACCTGGCTGGACTTGAACCAGCGACCTCACCCTTATCAGGGGTGCGCTCTAACCACCTGAGCTACAGGTCCATATATAGAAAGACACAGGAATCCAGACAGGGCACGCTCAACACGCTGGGTGTCGAACACTGAGGCGTTTTCAAACAAAGCCGTGTCATGAGCCTCACTGTGAGGCATCTGACAGGTTCGGGTTGGGACACGGATGTTCTGCATCTTGAAGCATCGTAAATGATGCCTTCCTGGCAGAACCGTCTCCGTAAAAGGAGGTGATCCAGCCGCAGGTTCCCCTACGGCTACCTTGTTACGACTTCACCCCAGTCACCATTCACTCCTTCGGCGGCTCCCTCCACAAGGG